>NZ_JAZDRK010000006.1:0-201506 GCF_047501505.1 Rhodopseudomonas sp. G2_2311 | reverse complement strand
CACCAGACCCCTCCCCGCAAGGGGGAGGGGAGATTTGACGCCCTGCCTCGCGCTATCATAGCTGGCAGTTAGTTCGCCGCCCCATCCCCCGTCATTCCGGGGCGCTCGCGTCAGCGAGCGAACCCGGAATCTCGACGGGGTGGAAACGACTTGGTGCGCAACAATCTCGGGATTCCGGGTTCGCGCTGCGCGCGCCCCGGAATGACGGTGTGTAAGGTGATGGTGAAGGCGCGGCGCGTGATTACTTATAGATATCCTTGTAGGTCTCGCGCAGGACGTTTTTCTGGACCTTGCCCATGGTGTTGCGCGGCAGGTCGTCGACGAAGATCACCTTCTTCGGCATCTTGAACTTGGCGAGCTGGCCGTCGAGGCCCTTGATCACCTGCGCTTCGTCGATGCTGGCGCCCTTGTCGCGCACCACCACGGCGGTGACGCCCTCACCGAAATCGGCGTGCGGCACGCCGATCACCGCGGACTCGACCACGCCCGGCATCGCGTCGATCTCGCTTTCGATTTCCTTCGGATAGACGTTGAAGCCGCCGGTGATAACCAGATCCTTGCCGCGGCCGAGAATGTGGACGTAGCCGCGCTCGTCGATCTTGCCGAGGTCGCCGGTGATGAAGAAGCCGTCGTCGCGGAATTCCGACTTGGTCTTCTCCGGCATCCGCCAATAGCCCTTGAACACGTTCGGGCCCTTCACCTCGATCATGCCGATCTCGCCGCGCGGCAACTCTTTGCCGGTCTCCGGATCGGTCACCCGCGCCGACACGCCGGGCAGTGCCGGACCGACCGCGCCGGGGACGCGGTCGCCGTCATACGGGTTCGAGGTGTTCATGTTGGTCTCGGTCATGCCGTAGCGCTCGAGCACGGCGTGACCGGTCTTTGCCGCCCATTCGCGGTGGGTATCGGCGAGCAGCGGCGCCGAACCGGAGATGAACAGCCGCATATGGCTGGTCGTCTCTTTGGTCAGCCGCGGGCTCTGCAGCAGCCGCGTGTAGAACGTCGGCACGCCCATCAGCACGGTGGCGCGCGCCATCAGGTCCAGAATCTTGTCGGGATCGAACTTCGGCAGGAAGATCATCGATCCACGCGCGAACAGCGTGACGTTGCTGGCCACGAACAATCCATGCGTGTGATAGATCGGCAGCGCGTGGATCAGCACGTCGTCCGGCGTGAAGCGCCAGAATTCCACCAGCGTCAGCGAGTTCGACGCGAGATTGTCGTGGCTCAGCATCGCGCCCTTGGAGCGGCCGGTGGTACCCGACGTGTACAGGATCGCCGCAAGATCATCGGCGCCGCGTTCGACCGTGGCAAACGCCTCGCTGGCCTGCGCGGCCGCGTCGGTCAGCGAGCCCTGTCCGTCCGGCCCGAGCGTTTCGACCGTGGCGCCGACCTTGGCGGCGATCGCCGCGATGCCGTCGCGCTTGGAGGGATCGCACACTACGATCTTCGGCTCGGCATCGGTGATGAAGTAATCAAGCTCGTGCAGCGTATAGGCGGTGTTGAGCGGGAGATACACGCCGCCGGCCCGCACCGTGGCGAGATACAGCACCAGCGCCTCGACCGACTTCTCGGTTTGCGCCGCAACACGGTCGCCGAGTTTCAACCCGCGCGCCACCAGCACGTTGGCGACACGCCCTGCCCGCGCCACTAGGTCGGCGTAGCTGATCTTGTCGCCGGCCGCGGTTTCGATCGCGAGTTTGTGCGGGTCGTCGAGCTTATCGAACAGGCGGGCGAACAGGTTGGCGTTCATGTCGATGTTCCGGTCGCGTCAGGTTGTCGGGAAAGCGCCGTTGATTAGCAAGAACGCTTCGACCAGCGCAACGCCGGAACCGGCCATGGCGCGCCTAAACGAACAAAGTCGCGTTCGGTTTCAGCCTGCGACAAAAAAGAATTCCTGAAACGCGCCTGAAAACCTCCCGTAGCTCGCCGCGACGAGGCGCCCAGACCTTGAAGGTGCACGCCAGCGTCACTCAACCCGCCCGCGGCGATCGCGGGCTGCCATCACTCTCGGGAGACGAACCATGACGAAGCGAATTGCTCTGCTGACCGCCGCCGCCTTCAGCGCTCTGGCGCTCGCCGCCACTGTGAGCGTCCCGGCATCCGCTGAATCCGGCAAGATGATGAAGAGCTCCGGCGACACTGTGATGGTCGGCGGCGCGCCGATGTATCCGTCGAAAAACATCGTCGAGAACGCCGTCAAGTCCAAGGATCACACCACGCTGGTCGCCGCCGTGAAGGCCGCCGGCCTAGTCAAGACGCTGGAGGGCAAGGGCCCATTCACCGTATTCGCGCCGACCAACATGGCGTTCGATAAGCTGCCGGCCGGCACTGTCGATACGCTGGTGAAGCCGGAGAACAAGAAGCAGCTCACCAAGATCCTCACCTATCACGTGGTACCCGGCAAGCTCGAAGCCGCTGACCTCACCGACGGCAAGAAGCTGAAGACGGTGGAAGGCGAGACCCTGACCGTGAAGCGGATGGGCGATCAGGTGATGCTGATCGACGCCAAGGGCGGCAGCTCGACCGTGACCATCCCGAACGTCAATCAGTCCAACGGCGTGATCCACGTGATCGATACCGTGCTGCTGCCGTCGTAATTCCGGGCTCACCTCCGCGGCGCATGATGTCCCCCTGGCGCCGCGGAGGCTGCGGCAAGCTGCCGCGAGCGAGGGCGCGGGCCGGTCAACCGGCTCGCGCTTTCGTGATCCCGCTCGCGCGCGAAGCCGTAATGATCGATAATCGGCAGTAACGAAATCGGCGCATTGCCCGTAATGTCCGGTGCAACCGCTGGCTTCCAGGAATAGGGCCGATGTCTACCACCATCCTGAATGAACCTGCCCCGACAACCACCGTGATCGCCGAGCCCCGCGCCATCCTGCAGCCGGTGTGGGTGCGGGTGATGCATTGGATCAACGCCGCCGCGATGCTGGCGATGATCCTGTCCGGCTGGCAGATCTATAACGCCGCGCCGCTGTTCGACTTTCAGTTCACGCGGGCGCTGACCCTCGGCGGCTGGCTCGGAGGCGGCCTACTTTGGCACTTCGCGGCGATGTGGGTGCTGGTGATCAACGGCGTGCTCTACGTCATCCTCGGCTTCGCCACCGGCAGATTCCGTCGCAAGCTGTGGCCGATCACGCTCTCCGGCATCACCTCCGATTTGTCACAGGCGATCCGGCTGCGGCTGTCGCACGACGACCTCAGCCGCTACAACACAGTGCAGAAGCTGCTTTATGTCGGCGTCCTGATTGTCGGCGTGCTGTCGGTCGCATCGGGCCTCGCGATCTGGAAGCCGGTGCAATTCCATTCACTCACCGCGCTGCTCGGCGGCTACGATACCGCTCGCTACGTGCATTTCGGCGCGATGAGCGCCATCGTGGCATTCTCGGCCATCCACATCCTGCTCGCCGCCCTGGTGCCAAAGGCGCTGCGGGCGATGATTATCGGGCGCTGACCACGAAGCCGTTTCTCCGTCATGACGAGTGCGGCGAAGAAGCCAGAACACGGTGCACTTCGCTCCTCCCATTGACGCCAAGAGGACAAAGATATGCTGCGCATCAACAAACTGCTGATCCCGGGCGTCGACAAGAAGCTGCTGGTCCGCGATGCCGCCAAGCTGATGCCTGACGTGTCGCGGCGGCGCTTCCTCGCCGGCGGTGCCAGCCTCGGGGCGCTGACGCTGCTGACCGGCTGCGACGTGGTCGACGGCGCCTCGGCCGAAACGCTGCTGGCCAAGGTGTCGAAGTTCAACGACGCGGTGCAGGCGGCGATCTTCAACCCGAACACGCTGGCACCGACCTTCAGCGAGAAGGACATCACCCGGCCCTTCCCATTCAACGCCTACTACTCGCTCGACGAGGCGCCGACGATCGACGGCAGCGAGTGGAAGCTGGAAGTCTCGGGCCTGGTGCAGAACAAGAAGAGCTGGACGCTGCAGGAGCTGACGCAGCTGCCCGAGGTGTCGCAGATCACTCGGCATGTCTGCGTCGAAGGCTGGAGCGCGATCGGCCATTGGAGCGGCGTGCGGCTGCGCGATTTCCTCGAGCTGATTGGTGGCGACACCAAGGCGAACTACGTCTGGTTCCGCTGCGCCGACGACTACACCTCGCCGATCGACATGCCGACCGCGCTGCATCCGCAGACCCAGATGACCTTCAAATTCGGCGGCGAGGTGCTGCCCCGCGCCTACGGCTATCCGATGAAGATTCGGATCCCGACCAAGCTCGGCTTCAAGAATCCCAAATACGTCGTGTCGATGGAAGTCACCAACGACTACAAAGGCGGATACTGGGAAGACCAGGGCTACAACTCGTTCAGCGGGTTGTAGTCGCCCCTCACCCGCCCGTCATTCTGGGGCACGCGCAATGCGCGTGAATCCGGAATATCGCGGCTGTTGTGGTCGGCACGTGCCTCGCACGTCGTGATTCCGGGCTCGCTCACTGCGGGAGCGCCCCTGGAATGACTCGTGGAAGTTCTGTCACATCCCAACAGTCTCAAATGGTTCCACGCCTGATCCGCGGCCAATCGCGTGTTGGCGTCGCGGCGGACGCGGTGTTAGCGTCGCGCATCACGTTTCAGAACACGTCACGGGAGGTCCTGATGATGATCCTGCGAGCTTTGTTGTGCACCGGCGCGCTGCTCGGCGTCACCACGGCGGCGATGGCGGCGGACAGCGCCAAGGCGACGCTGAAGAACGTCGAAGGCGCCGAAGTCGGCACCGCACTGCTGACCGAGGGCAGCAAGGGCGTCACCATCAAGCTGGCGCTGAAAGGCCTGCCGCCGGGCGAACACGCTTTCCACATTCACGCGGTCGGCAAATGCGAGCCGCCGTTCACCTCGGCGGGCGGCCATTTCAATCCGGACAACAAGAAGCACGGCAAGATGGCCGAGGGCGGCGCCCATGCGGGCGACATGCCCAACCTCGACGTCCCGGCCTCCGGCGCGCTCAGCATCGACGTCGTCAACGACGCGGTGACGCTCGCCAAGGGCAAGCCGAACTCAGTGTTCAAGGACGGCGGCACCGCACTGGTGATCCATGCCAAGGCCGACGACTATAAGACCGACCCCGCCGGCAACGCCGGCGACCGCATCGCCTGCGGCGTGATCGAACAGTAGCAACCCGCACCGTCATCCCGGGGGGCGCGTAGCGCGAACCCGGGATCTCGATGTTCAGGGCACGCACCCAAGAGACCACGTCGCAATAACATCCGGATTCCGGGTCGCTTGCTTCGCAAGCGCCCCGGAATGACGATGTTAGTTACTTCTCTGCAGCGGCCGCTGGAACGCCGACAGCGCGGCACCAAGCGCCAGCGTTGCGGCGGAGACGGCGAGCGCGGATGACAGGCTGCCGATCGCGTCGGTGATGGCGCCGACCACCAGCGGGCCGAGCGTCTGGCCGATACCGAACGCGATGGTCATCGCGGCGATCGCGCCGGGCCAGGAGGCCTGCGGATAGTTGAAGCGGACGAAGGCGGTCGTTGAGGCCACCACCGCGAAGAACGACACCCCGAACACCAGCGCGGAGGTCGCCAGCATCACGGGCGACAGGCTGAACAGCGGCAGCACGGCGCCGACCGCATTGACGGCGAGGATAATGGTGGTCGACAGCCCGCCGCGATGCAGCGCCATGACCCGGCGCCAGACCCAGGGCGTGACGAAGGCGCTGATCCCGATCAGACACCAGAACGCGCTCTGCGCCGCGGCGCCGCCGCCGGCGTCGCGCACATAGGCGATCATGAAGGTCATGTAGGCGATGTAGCCGGCGCCGAACATGAAGTAGCCGGCCAGATAGATCAGCACCGGAGCGATCCGGAATGGCGCGGCGCGGCCGCCGCCGAGCCCGGCATCGACCCCGATCGGCGCCAGCAGCACCGGCAGCGCCATCGCGGCCGATAGCGCCGCCAGCACCAGCCAGCCCAGCCACCACGAGCCCGGGCCGGCGGCCTGCAGCAGGAATGGTGCGATCAGCCCCGACGACAGGATGCCGATGCCGGGGCCGGCATAGAACAGGCTGAGCAGAAACGCCGACCGCGCCGGCTGCGCCTGGGCGATCGTGGTGGCAAGCGCGCCACCGGCCACGAAGGCCAGCGCCGCGCCGATCCCGGCAATCAGCCGGGCAGCGGACAGCAGCGCGAAATTGCCAGAGATCGCGCACAGCACCAGGGAGGCGACGCAGGCAAGCGTGCCGACCCGCACGATCGCCGCCATGCCGAACCGGGCGACCAGCCGGGACGTCACCAGCGCGCCGGCCAGATATCCGGCTGCATTGATGGTGTTCATGAATCCGGCCGCCGAATACGACCAGCCGAGGCTGTCGCGCATGTCCGGCAGCAGCAGCGAATAGGCAAAACGGCCGATGCCGAGCCCCACGGTCGGCGCAAGCGACAGGATCAGGATCAGGCGCGCGGGATGAGCGGGCGCCGCCTCGGTGCGGTCGAGCAGGGTCAAGGAAGGTCTCCGGCGCGGCCATTGTGACAGCGAATGCGCCCCACCCGCAACACGCACCGGCGGCAACACTGTCTTGCCAAGCCAGCACCGGCGATCTAGCACTCGGCCCCGCGAATTCATTTCTTCCTGTCATGCTCGGGCTTGACCCGGGCATCCATCCTTCTCGAAACGATGGATCGCCGGGTCGAGCCCGGCGATGACGCTTGCAAGGACCCGATCATGGCAACGCACAAACTGCTTCTTCTTCCCGGCGACGGCATCGGCACCGAAGTGATGGCCGAGGTCAGCCGGCTGATCGACTGGCTCAACAAGGCCGGCATTGCCAGCTTCGAGACCGAGCATGGCCTGGTCGGCGGCGCTGCCTATGACGCCGACAAGGTGGCGATCACCGATGCCACCATGGCGTTGGCGCAGGCCTCCGACGCGGTGATCTTCGGCGCGGTCGGCGGCCCGAAGTGGGACGGCGTGCCGTACGACGCCCGCCCCGAAGCCGGCCTGCTGCGGCTGCGCAAGGATCTCGGCCTGTTCGCCAATCTGCGGCCGGCGGTGTGCTACCCGGCGCTGGCGGATTCCTCGAGCCTGAAGCGCGACGTGGTCGAAGGCCTCGACATCATGATCGTCCGCGAACTCACCGGCGGCGTGTATTTCGGCGAGCCGAAGACCATCACCGATCTCGGCAACGGCCAGAAGCGCGCGGTCGACACCCAGGTGTACGACACCTACGAGATCGAGCGGATCGGCCGGGTCGCGTTCGACCTCGCCCGCAAGCGCCGCAACAAGGTCACCTCGATGGAGAAACGTAACGTCATGAAGACGGGCGTGCTCTGGAACGAAGTGATCACCGCCGTGCACGACCGCGAATACAAGGACGTCCAGCTCGACCACCAGCTCGCCGACTCGGGTGGCATGAACCTCGTGAAGTGGCCGAAGCAGTTCGACGTCATCGTCACCGACAACCTGTTCGGCGACATGCTGTCCGACATCGCCGCGATGCTGACCGGCTCGCTCGGGATGCTGCCGTCGGCCTCGCTCGGCGAAGTCGACGCCAAGACCGGCAAGCGCAAATCGATGTACGAGCCGGTGCACGGCTCGGCACCCGACATCGCCGGCAAGGGCATGGCCAATCCGGTGGCGATGCTGGCCTCGTTCGGCATGGCGCTGCGCTACTCGCTCGACATGGGCGCGCTCGCCGACAAGCTCGACGAAGCGATCGCCGCGGTGCTGGCCAAGGGCCTGCGTACTGCCGACATCAAGAGCGAAGGCACCACGGTGATCTCGACTTCGCAGATGGGCGAAGCGATCGTCACCGAACTGCAGGCGCTGCACGCCTGACGACTGGTTTTCGCGGGCCTGCTCCGCGAAGCAGTCTTCAAGAAATCAGATCGACCGCCGGGGCAGCCCCGGCGGTCACGTCGAGCAAAAACAAAAAACGCCCGCCGAATTCGGCGGGCGTTGTCGTTTCAGGCGCTGTCTCGGCGGCGGCGGGTGCCGCGGGCCGATCAGTACAGCGGGAAACCGGTCGGAGAGCCGCCGAGATCGGAGGCCGGATTGAGCGGCCAACGGTCGAGCGGACGCTGGCCGTTCTCGCGCGCGAACGAGTAGCCCGGCGGGAAGGCGTAGTCGGAGAAATGGCGTTCGCCCGGCTGCACTTCGGTGCCGGCGTCGAGCCAGGACCGCTTGGTGACGTACACACGTGTGCGGGGGCCGGCCTGATAGACCACGTTCGGGCCGCGGGAGCCGTAGCGGATCTGGTCGGAGGTGCCGTAAACCCGCTTCTTCTTCGGAGCGGCATCGGCATTGCTGACGCCGATCACGGCGACGGCGGCTGCCGCGAGCAGCACCGGCAACAGTCTGGCGGCAGTGGATTTCACGAACATCGGGGTCCCCATCGGCAGGCGCATTCCAGGTTCGTCCTTTGTAGCCGCCGCCGCACACCGGCCACAAGATCAATCCGGCAACACCGGCCGACAATCATTCAATCCGGCCGTCGCCAAAATGTTGCATCAACTCCAGGGCGTTACGCCGCCCCGGCGGGTCTCCAGCTCATAGCCGGCCGCGCAACGACGGGTCCTGCGGACCGGTCAGCCAATCGCCGGACGCCGCCGAAGCCGCGGACTGATTCGGCCCGCAGCTGCCGCGCCGCAGCTGGGCCTCGGCAAACGCCGCGGCCGTCGCCGCATCGCCGCTCAGCAGCACCAGCCGGTCGAGCAGACAGGCCACCGCGGTTCGGCGCTGCGGCGCGGTGTCGCCGCGGCAGGAGAAACCGGAAATCCGCAAACTTGCGGCATCGATGGCTTTGACGAAGCCCAGACAAGAACCGGACGGACGGTCGCCGCCCGCAAGGCTGAACAGCGGCACCGGGCCGAACTTAGTGTCGATCACGCCGGCGGTCTCGATCGTCGCGGTCCCGCCCGGGTCCATCCGAGCCGCCAGGGCGGCTTCGGCCGTGGCGCGGGACGTCTCGCTGCCGACCCGGTAGATCTCGATCTCGGCCGCCACCGGTTCGCCTGGTGTAGCGAGGCGCAGGATGTCTTTGCGGCCGCCATCCGGGTGACGCAGGATTTCGGTGGTCTCGGTCTTGCCCGGCCAATCAAGCTGGCTGAGCGCGTAGGCCGGCTGCGACCGCGTCGCCACGCTCCAGCCCGGTCCGGCCTCGGCGGTGGTCGCCGCGGTGATCGCGGCGTCGGTCAGCGGATTGGCCGTGTAGAACACGATCAGGCCGATCAGCGCCAGCGCACCCACATAGGCCATCACCCGCAATACCGCGTCACGGCACTCGTCGGCGAAGCTGTCCAGCGCCGGATGAATCCGGTGCCGGGAGGCTGCGGCGCGGAGGGCTGGGCTGCTTCGCATTGCGTGGGCTCGAACGGGTATTACGTTGTGTCCGAGGCGTTTCTCGCATAGAAGCGCTGACTTCTCCTTGCTGCGGCATGCCGCAGCGGAGCAAATTCCTTCGGAGAGTGAACGATGGGTTACAAAGTCGCGGTAGTGGGTGCGACCGGCAATGTCGGGCGTGAAATGCTCGCCATTCTGGACGAACGCAAGTTCCCGGCCGACGAGGTGGTGGCGCTGGCATCGCGCCGCTCGGTCGGCGTCGAGGTGAGCTACGGCGACAAAACCCTGAAATGCAAGGCGCTTGAGCACTACGACTTCAGCGACGTCGACATCTGCCTGATGTCGGCGGGCGGCAGCGTGTCGACCGAATGGTCGCCGAAGATCGGTGCGCAGGGCGCGGTGGTGATCGATAATTCCAGCGCGTGGCGGATGGATCCGGACGTGCCGCTGATCGTTCCGGAAGTGAACGCCGCGGCCGCCGCCGGCTTCACCAAGAAGAACATCATCGCCAACCCGAACTGCTCGACCGCGCAACTCGTGGTGGCGCTGAAGCCGCTCCATGACGCCGCCAAGATCAAGCGCGTCGTGGTGTCGACCTATCAGTCGGTGTCAGGCGCCGGCAAGGATGCGATGGACGAGCTGTTCTCGCAGACCAAGGCCGTCTACACCAACGACGAGCTGGTGAATAAGAAATTCCCCAAGCGGATCGCCTTCAACCTCATCCCGCAGATCGACGTCTTCATGGAAGACGGCTTTACCAAGGAAGAGTGGAAGATGGTGGTCGAGACCAAGAAGATCCTCGACCCCAAGATCAAACTCACCGCGACCTGCGTGCGCGTGCCGGTGTTCGTCAGCCATTCCGAAGCGGTCAACATCGAGTTCGAGAACCCGATCACCGCCGACGAGGCGCGCGAAATCCTGCGCAAGGCGCCGGGCTGCCTCGTGATCGACAAGCACGAGCCGGGCGGCTACGTCACGCCGTACGAAGCCGCCGGTGAGGACGCCACCTACATCAGCCGCATCCGCGAGGACGCGACGGTGGACAACGGCCTGGTGCTGTGGTGCGTCTCCGACAACCTGCGCAAGGGTGCGGCGCTGAACGCGATCCAGATCGCCGAGGTGCTGATCAACCGCAAGCTGATCACCGCCAAGAAGCAGGCGGCGTAATATCAGGCAGCCTGCACGAACCGCGCAGTTCGCGTTGCTCGAAATCAACAATGGCCGGGGCTCGCCCCGGCCATTCGCGTATCAGGGCCATGATCGGTACTGACGAAGTCACGGCGAGACGCTAGGCTGGTTTCCGCTTCACCAGCCTTGATGCGTGCCATGACCGATCAACCTCATCCTGCAAAATCCCGCGCGCCCGGCAGCCGGGTTGAGCGCGGCTTCGAGACCGTGCTGTTCAACAGCCGCTGGCTGATGGCGCCGTTCTATTTCGGCCTCGTCATCAGCCTCGCGGTGCTGCTCTACAAATTCGTGATGCTGCTGTACGAATTCATCGTACACGCCACGATCGCCAAGGAAGCCGATATCATCCTCGGCGTGCTCAGCCTGATCGACGTGTCGCTGACCGGCAATCTGGTGCTGATCGTGGTGTTCTCCGGCTACGAGAACTTCGTGTCGCGGATCGATCCCGGCAATCACCCCGACTGGCCGGAGTGGATGACCAAGGTCGACTTCTCTGGACTGAAGCAGAAGCTGCTGGCTTCGATCGTGGCGATCTCGGCGATCCAGGTGCTGAAAGCGTTCATGAACATCGACAGCTACGACCAGACCAAGCTCGCCTGGCTGGTCGGCATCCATCTGGTGTTCGTCGCCTCGACGTTGATCCTCGCGCTGTCGGACCGGCTCGGTCATCACGGCGACGACAAAGGCGGCCATTAGCCGCCTTCGGCCGTCTCTCTCCCTAAACAGCGTCATGCGCGGGCCTGACCAGCGCATCCATCCCGCACGCAGCGCGGTGAAGAGAGCTGAGAGCTCTAACAACGCGACGGATTGCCGAGCCGAGACCGACGATGGCGTCGCGCCGCCTCACACCACCTTTACGGCCGGCACGAACTGCTTGCTCTCCTGATCGAGCACGAACAGATCGCCGTCGGCGACGCCGAAATAGGCGCCGTGGAGTTGCAGCTTGCCGCGCTCCACCAGGATCTTGACGCAGGGGAACGTCATCAGGTTCTCGATGCTGCGGAACACCGCGGCCTTTTCGATCCGGGTGCGGAAGTCCTGCACGGTTTCGTGGTCGCGCTTTTCGACCACTTCACCCGGCTTGGTGAACATCTGCATCCAGCGGCCGATGAAGTCGCTTTCGGTCAGCGGCGGGGTCTTGTCAGTGAACGCCTTGATGCCGCCGCACAGCGCGTGGCCGAGCACCACGATATGCTTCACCCTCAGCACCTGCACGGCGAACTCCAGCGCCGCCGAGACGCCGTGGGCGCCGCCGTCTGGCTCGTACACCGGCACCAGATTGGCGACATTGCGCACCACGAACATTTCGCCCGGCCCGGCGTCGAAGATCACCTCCGGCGAGACGCGGCTGTCGCAGCAGCCGATCAGCATCACTTCCGGCGACTGACCGCGCTCGGAGAGTTCGCGGAAGCGGCTCTGCTCGGTCGGCAGCCGCTGCGTCCGGAACGCCTCGTAACCGTCGATCAGTGACTTCGGAAAGGATGTCATCGGCGCAGTTCCCTCCTTCGGGGTGCGGGGGTGAGGCGCGTCGGCGAACGATACCGCCGTCACAACGCGCGCGGCCAGATGCCGCTCGCATAATCACAGGACGGGGCCGCGAACAAGCCTTCCGACCGGATGATCCAGATGCTATCGGCTCGGACGTTTTCGTGACGCCGAAGGGGGAACCATGATTCGACCGCGCCGCAGCCTGTTGTTCATGCCGGGATCAAACGCGCGGGCACTTGAAAAGGCCCGGCTGCTGCCCGCCGACGGCCTGATCCTGGACCTCGAAGACGCGGTGGCGCCGGACGCCAAGGATACGGCGCGCGATCAGATCGCCACGGCGGTGGCCGCCAAGGGCTACGGCAAGCGCGAGATCCTGGTGCGGATCAACGCACTCGATACCGCGTGGTGGCAGGAGGACATCGCGATGGCGGCGAAGGCAGGGCCGGACGGCATTCTGGTGCCGAAGGTCTCGACCATCGAAGACATCGCCACCGTCGGCAACAAGCTCGCCGAGCTCGGCGCCGATCCGTCGATCCGGGTCTGGATCATGATCGAGACCGCGCGCGGCGTGCTGCACGCCGAAGAGCTGGCGGCTCAGAAGCAGGATGCAAAGTCGCGTCTGGAAGGCTTCGTGTTCGGCCCGAACGACATTTCCCGCGAGACCGGGATCCGGATGCTGCCCGGCCGCTCCACCATGCTGTCGATGATCACGCATTGCGTGCTCGCCGCGCGCGTCCACGGCCTGATCGCGCTCGACGGTCCCTATAGCGACATCGGCAATGTCGATGGTCTCTCGGAAGAGTGCGCGCAGGCCCGCGATCTCGGCTTCGACGGCAAGACCCTGATCCATCCCGGCCAGATCGACGCCTGCAACGCGGCCTTCACGCCGCCGCCCGAGGACGTCGCCCAGGCCCGCAAGATCCTTGCGGCGTTCGAGCGGCCGGAGAACCAGGGCCGCGGCGCGATCCAGCTCGATGGCCGTATGGTCGAACGCCTGCACGCCGAGATCGCCAAGAAGACGATCGCGATCGCGGATGCGATCGAAACGGCTGGCCACTAAGCGCCACGGACATCACTCAGTCGGGAGTCATTCCCGGGCGCGAACGAGAGCTCGCGAATCCGGAATCCTGAGATTGTCGTGCGACCGGCGGTGCTTTGAACGTCGAGATTCCGGGTCCGCCGCTTCGCGGCGTCCCGGAATGACGGAGCTTGGGAATAAGCCTTCCGATCAGGCTGCCCTTACCGACGCTAGGAAGTTGCCGACCTCGGCGCGGAGGCGGCTGCTCTCGCTCGACAGCGATTTGGCGGCCGACAGAACCTGCACCGAGGCTGCGCCGGTCTCGCGGGCGCCGGCCTGGACGCGGGCGATGTCCTCGTCGACCTGCGAGGTGCCATGGGCGGCGTGCTGGATGTTGACCGCAATGTCCTTGGTGGCCATGCCCTGCTCTTCGACCGCGGAGGCTATCGAGGAGGAGATCTCCGACATCTGGCCGATGATCGAGCAGATCTCCTTGATGGCCGCTACCGACTCGCCGGTCGCCGCCTGAATGCCGGTGATCTGCTGGCCGATCTCGCCGGTGGCCTTGCCGGTCTGCTCGGCCAGCGCCTTGACCTCCGACGCCACCACGGCGAAGCCGCGGCCTGCTTCGCCGGCGCGGGCGGCTTCGATCGTCGCGTTCAGCGCCAGCAGATTGGTCTGGCCGGCGATGTTGCTGATCAACTCGACGACGTCCCCGATCCGGGCCGCAGCGGCCGACAATTCGCTGACCCGTTCGTTGGTCCGGCGCGCCTGATCGGCCGCCTCGTTTGCCACGTTGGCGGAGGTCTGCACCTGCCGGCCGATCTCGTGCACCGACGCGGTCAGTTCCTCGCTGGCCGACGCCACCGACTGCACACCGGCAGAGGCTTCCTGCGACGACGAGGCGACGCCCACCGCCAGTTCGAGCGAGCGCGCCGCGGTCGAGGACAGCGAGTGCGCGGCGGCTTCCAATTCGTTGGCGGCCGACGACACGGTCTTGATGATCTCGCCGACCGCGTCTTCGAACCCGTCGGCGAGCCGCGCCATATCGGCCTTGCGCTGCTCGGCGGCAAGATGCTCCTGCCGGCTCTTCTCGGCGGCCTCCTGGTTCGCCTTCTCCTCGGCGTTGGTCTTGATCGCGGTGATCGCCTTGGCCATGCCGCCGATCTCATCGCTGCGGCCGGCGCCAGGGATCACCACGTCGAGCATGCCGGCGGCCATCGCCTGCATGGCGGCGGTGAGACGCACCAGCGGACGCACCATTCCGACTGCGAGACCGGCGACGCCGAGCGCGATCAGCAGCGCCGCAAAGCCCGACAGAATCCACACGATGGTCGAGTAGCTGCCGACCTGCCGGGCGGCTTCGGTTTCGAGTTCGGCGTTCTCGGCATTGGCGCGTTTGACGATATCGTCGATGACGGCGCGATGCGCCGCATAACTCGCATCGAGCTTGCTATAGGCGGCTTCGGCCGCCGCCTCGTCACCTGCGCTCAAGGCCGGGATCAGCTCCTGCTCGGCCGCTCTCCAAAACTTCTGCACCGCCGCGTCGGAGTCGACGGTCAGACGCGTCTTCAGGGCCGGATCGAGTTCGGAGCCCGACCAGTATTTCTGCCGATCGAGATAGTCGCGGTGCAGCTGCTCGAGCTTTGCCGCATGGGCGCGCCATTCGGACGGCCGGCGCAGCGCCAGCGTCGCTTCCAGATAGGCTTCGATCACATAGGCCGGTGGCGGCAGGATGTCGGCGACCAGATCGTTGCCGAGCTTGATCTGCGAATACAACGGCCCGCCGACCCGCAATTGATTGAGCGCCATGAAGTTGGTGGTCAGCATCGCCGTGAGGCTCACCAAAACAACCACGGCGAAAGCGACGATCATCGAGGTGATCGAAAGACGAATTTTCATGACGTTTAGTCTCGGGTGGATCGGTTTCGATCTGATTAGTTCCACCGGCTTAAGACGACGTTACGCCACGGGAGAATCCGCTTCTAAAGATCGTAATCATACGAGGTGAGAATGACATACTCCCGTCATTCAACGAACACGCGAACGCACGATTCTACGCAACGCAGAACCGTTTTCAGATCAATTCCGATCGGGTGAATCGCGCCGCGTCTGCGTAGTTAGTTCGAGATGGGGCAGGCCGCAGACCTCCGTCATCCCCAGACGCAACTTCAAACCGCGTAGCACAGCATGCATTGCGACGATGCGGCGCGCGAGTCCATACGACGATCGTGGCAGGGTCACGGATCGTGCCACCGCCACACTTGGCATCGTCGTTGCCCTCGATTCGATGCACGCGGCGGCGTTACGGGTTGAGAAGCTTGAAGTAAGCGGAGACGCAATTGCGTGATTGCATAGCCCGCTTCATCGATGGATCGAAGCCACCGCTCCGCGGAGCCCGCGATGCCGAACGCCCACTCTCGCCGCGCCGTTCTCGGACAACCCGAGAATCCGTGCTTTGAGCCGACGTGACGACGAAGACGAAAATGGCCGGGGCGAGCCCGGCCATCACGAAGCTTGATCGGCGAACTTTCCGACAGACCGACAGCGGCAACGTCGGTCGCGGCTTGTATGCCGGCCAAGCGAGAAAGCCGGGCGTTACGCCCAGGCGCGCTCGGTCTTCAGCTTGGTCTCGTAGGCGTCGATCGAGGGCTTCTTTTCCAGCGTCAGGCCGATGTCGTCGAGACCGTTGATCAGGCAGTGCTTCCGGAACGGGTCGATCTCGAACTTGATCACGCCGCCGTCCGGACCGCGGATTTCCTGCGCCGGCAGGTCGATCGTCAGCGTAGCGTTGGAGCCGCGCTCGGCGTCGTCGAATAGCTTGTCGAGCTCGGCCTGCGACACGCGGATCGGCAGCACGCCGTTCTTGAAACAGTTATTGTAGAAAATATCGCCGAACGAGGTCGAGATCACGCAGCGGATGCCGAAATCGAGCAGCGCCCAGGGGGCGTGCTCACGGCTCGAACCGCAGCCGAAATTATCGCCGGCAACCAGGATCTTGGCGCCGCGATAGGCCGGCTTGTTGAGGATGAAATCCGGGTTCTCGCTGCCGTCGTCCTTGTAGCGCTGCTCCGAGAACAGGCCCTTGCCGAGACCGGTGCGTTTGATGGTCTTCAGATACTGCTTCGGAATGATCATGTCGGTGTCGACATTGATGATCTTCAGCGGCGCCGCGACGCCTTCCAGCGTGGTGAACTTGTCCATCGTCAGGTCTCCGGGGTTTGGAATGGTCTTAGCGCCCCCAGGCCGTCGGTCAAGCCGGCAAACCGCAGAGCCCCGCGCGGCTGGTTCAATCCTCGGCCGTCTCGTCCGCCTTGGCCTCGATCGCCTCCATGTCGTCGTCCGACAGGCCGAAATGATGGCCGATCTCGTGCACCAGGACATGGCGGACGATCTCGCCCAGACTGTCGTCGTGCTCGGCCCAATAGTCCAGGATCGGCCGGCGATACAGCCAGATCATATTGGGCATCGGGGCGACGTCCTGGCTGGAGCGCTGCGGCAGGCCGATGCCCTGAAACAGCCCGAGCACGTCGAATTCGGTCTCGGCCCCGAGCTCGTCGAGCACCTCCTCGGTGGCGAAATCGTCGACCCGGATGATGACGTCCTCACACAGCGACCGGAACTCGCCGGGCAGGCGGGCGAACATCTCGTGCGCCATCTGTTCGAGCTCGGCGAGGGATGGGGCTTTGGCATTGATCCACATACCGGCCGTTGTACGCGATCGGGTGGGGGCGGCAAGCGGCTTGCGGTTGACGACGGCGCCGTGATCGGGGACGTTGCCGCGGGGCTTTGAGGGGGCGGATGGCATGGACCAGCGCAGCATGGGGCGGATTACGATCGCAGCGGCAACGCTGGGACTGGGGCTGGCTGTCAGCCTGCCGGCGACCGTGCCGGCTGGGGCCCAGCAGGCGGTAGCGACCACCTCGCGCCCAGCGGCCGATCGCCTCACCGACGTGTCGTCGCAGGAGCGGGTTCGCCGGGCGCCGCGGCGGGTGCCGGTCTATCCGCGCGATGAGGGCGACGACGTCATCCCGCGCTACAACCCGGGCCCGAACGCGGTGCGAGACTGTACTGCCAGCTACGTTCAGGAATATCGCCCGAGCGGCACCGTGATCGTGCCGCGGATGAGCTGCTTCTGGCGCCGCGGTTGAGCCTCGCCTTCGCCTGAAGGCTTCGCAGCGGCCCCTCGTTGGTACGCCAAGTACCAAGCAATAAGCAGCCTTTCCGGAACTTCGCGCGCTGATCGCGCATTGCTGTGCGGCGAGTGGCGCATTCACTCCGCATTCACGTCGTGCGCGTCAGCCTGATTGTCAGGGGGTCATGCCGAGCGGCCCGCCGACCGCCAGCAAGCGGCCGGACGCGCGTCGCCAACCAAGGAGTTGTTGGATGAAGATTCTGAAATGGTCGGGCCTGGCTGCGATCGCCGGTCTGTTGCTGATCGCTGCCCCCGGCGAACGCGCCGAGGCGGCGCCGCTGTCGACCCCGGGCATCGCCGCCGCGGTCCAGCGGGACGCCATCCCGCAGGCGACCGAAGTGCAGTACCGGCATCACCGGCACATGCACCGCCATCACTACCGTGGGCACCGTCACCACCACATTCGCCGGCACTACGGCCACCGGCACCACCATCATCATTACCGGCATCATCATCACCGCCACTGGCGCTGATACGGATCGGTTACCAACGGGCCCGCAAACGCGGGCCCGTTTTCGTTACGGCGGTTGCATTTCGGCGGGTTGCGCCGACATGATGGCCAGTACCAGCCGATGGAGGTGACTATGCGAGCATGGATCGGAGCGGCCATTGTGGCGACGGCGCTCGGCGCCGCCGGTCCCGCGAGCGCAACTCCTGTAAGCACTGCCCAGGCACCCAGCGTGAAGACACCGGGCGTGACGACACCGCAGGCGACCGATATCAGCGCCCGGCAGCGCAAGCCGCAGGCCAAGCATCGCCACGTCCGGCGGCATACGGCGCCGCACCGCACCTATGTGTATGGGCCGCGCGGCAGCTACGACTACAACGCCCGCCCGCATTGGTACCGGCCAGACCCGGTGTCGCCGTTCTTCCCGTTCAGCTACGGCTGGGGCCTCGGGCCGTCGTGGTAAGCACCGCGGCGCTGCCGCTGGAGGCGGCCTTCGGCGCATTCATCACGCGTTCAGTCAGCCAGCCCTAGCGTCGCGCTCCTGGTGCAACGACAATGCGCCGCCTGCGGCACAGGGAGAGGCGAGATGGCCGATCTGCGCGTGATCCATTTGCCTGCAGCTCAATCCAAACGACCCGCGCCCGGTCCGCTGCGGCTGGTTCGCCGGATCGGTGTGGCGGCGCTGATGGCAGCCGCGGCGCTTTCGATTTCAGCGATCACACCGCGTCCGGCGCTGGCGCTGTCCCCGGCTACTCCCGCGACCAAATCCATCAGCTCTGCTGCTGCAACACAGCCTATCCAGGTGCAGCATCATTTCGGCCATGGCGGCGGAGGGCCCCGCGTCGGTGGATTCCATGGCGGCGGATTCCGCGGCGGTCAGTTCCGGGGAGGACCTGCATTCCATGGCGGCTTCCGCGGCGGGCCGGCGGTTGGACCGCGGTTCTACGGCGGCGGACGGCGTCTCTACGGCGGCCCGCGGGTCTATGGCGCAACGCGCTTCTACGGACGGCCGCGCTATTTCGACGCTCGTCACTACGGCTTCCACCGTCGTTACTACCGGCCGCGCGTCTACGGCTATTACGGCTCCGCCTACTACTACCCAGCCTATTACGGCTACTACCGGCCGCGGGTCTGCCGCGTGGTGTGGACCTACTATGGCCCGCGCCGGGTCTGCCATGTCCGACACTGGCGGCACCACTGGCACCGGCACTGGCGGCATCATCACCGCCACCATCATCACCATCGCCACTGGCGCGTTTACTGACCGATCTCAAAAGCAAAACAGGCGCCCCGAGGGGCGCCTGTTTGGTTGTTAGTTCGACCGGTGCTTAGTGCCAGTCGCGGATGTCGACGAAGTGGCCGGCGATCGCGGCGGCGGCGGCCATCGCCGGCGACACCAGATGGGTGCGGCCCTTGAAGCCCTGACGGCCCTCGAAGTTGCGGTTCGAGGTCGAGGCGCAGCGCTCTTCCGGCGCCAGCTTGTCGGGGTTCATCGCGAGGCACATCGAGCAGCCCGGCTCGCGCCATTCGAAGCCGGCCTTGATGAAGATCTTGTCCAGACCCTCGGCCTCGGCCTGCTCCTTCACCAGACCGGAGCCCGGCACGATGATGGCGTTGACGTTGGCGTTGACGGTCTTGCCCTCGGCGACCTTGGCGGCGGCGCGCAGATCTTCGATGCGGCCGTTGGTGCAGGAGCCGATGAACATCCGGTCGATCTTGATGTCGGTGATCTTGGTGCCCGGAGTCAGACCCATATAGGCCAGCGCGCGCTCCTTGGAGAGCCGCTTGGCTTCATCGGCGATGTCGGCCGGGTTCGGCACGCGGCCGGTGACCGAGATCACGTCCTCGGGGCTGGTGCCCCAGGTGACGATCGGCGGCAGCGCGGCGGCGTCGAGCTTCAACTCGTGATCGAAATGCGCGCCGTCGTCGGAGCGCAGCGTCTCCCAATAGCGCAACGCGGCGTCCCAGGCGGCGCCCTTCGGCGCCAGCGGACGGCCCTTCAGGAATTCGTAGGCGCGCTCGTCCGGCGCGATCAGGCCGGCGCGGGCGCCGCCTTCGATCGACATGTTGCAGACCGTCATACGGCCTTCCATCGACAGCGACCGGATAGCGTCGCCGGCGTATTCCAGCACGTAGCCGGTGCCGCCCGCGGTGCCGATCTCACCGATGATCGCCAGGATCACGTCCTTGGCGGTGACGCCGTCCGGCAGCTTGCCGTCGACGGTCACCCGCATGTTCTTGGCCTTCTTCTGGATCAGCGTCTGGGTCGCCAGCACATGCTCGACCTCGGAGGTGCCGATGCCGTGCGCCAGCGCGCCGAACGCGCCGTGGGTCGAGGTGTGGCTGTCACCGCAGACGATGGTGGTGCCGGGCAGCGTGAAGCCCTGCTCCGGGCCGATGACGTGGACCACGCCCTGACGCTTGTCGAACTCGTTGTAGTAGGTGATGCCGAAGTCGCGGGCATTCTCGGCCAGCGCGGCGATCTGCTCGGCGCTTTCCGGATCCGGATTGGGCTTGGAGCGATCCGTGGTCGGCACGTTGTGATCGACCACCGCCAGCGTCTTCTCCGGCGTATGCACCTTGCGGCCGGCGGTGCGCAGACCTTCGAACGCCTGCGGCGAAGTCACTTCGTGCACCAGATGGCGGTCGATATACAGCAGGCAAGTGCCGTCTTCGGCCTCGTGGACCAGATGGTCGTTCCAGATCTTGTCGTACAGCGTAGTGGGCTTAGCGGACATGGTGTCGGTCCTTCGGAAGGATCTTTGAATTGTCGAAGTGAGGTGGATGGCGCGGCCCGCGGGCGCCGTCGGCCGATCAGCTAATCAGCGCGGCCGTGGTCAGACGGCCGAAGAACCGCCACGGCAGGCGGCTGCGGTCGTCGAGCACAATCTTCGCGGCGCGGCGGCGGTTTGGAAACATTCCATCCATATAGCACGTCGCGGCAGGGCCACAACGCTTCGCCGAGCAGGCCGGCGCACAGCGCAGTCGCAACAAAAAAGCGCGACCCGAAGGCCGCGCTTTCGAAATCCGAAATGTCGAAGCGCCGATTACTCGGCCGCCGCAACCGCAGCGGTGCGGTCCTGCTTCTTTTCGACGATGCGGGCCGACTTGCCGCGCAGGTTGCGCAGGTAATACAGCTTGGCGCGACGCACCTTGCCGCGGCGCACAACCTTGATCGAGTCGATCATCGGCGACAGCAGCGGGAACACGCGCTCCACGCCCTCGCCGTACGAGATCTTGCGCACCGTGAAGCTCTCGTTGATGCCGCCGCCCGAGCGGCCGATGCAGACGCCTTCATAGGCCTGCACGCGCGAACGCTCGCCTTCGACGACCTTCACGTTGACGATCACGGTGTCACCGGGACCGAACTCCGGAATCGTCTTGCCGGCCGACAGCTTGTCGAACTGCTCTTTTTCGAGCGTCTGAATCAGGTTCATCGATAATTCTCCATCGGCGGCGCGCCCGACCATCCCGGCGCGGGCTGCGCAAAGATCCATTGTCCTGCCATTGCACGGATTTGGCGGTGCTATACGGCAATCTTGGGGGTTTGTCACCCGTCCGTCTTGTTTTTTGGCGTTTTTTGCGATTCGCCCTTTGCCCGAATGGTTTGCGCCGGCCTAGCGGCCCACAAATCCGGTCGCCGGGCCTTGGTCAGGGCCTCTGCTTCGCCCAGCCGCCACGCCGCAACCTTGCCGTGATCGCCCGACAGCAGCACCTCGGGAATCGGCCGGCCCTCGAACGTCTGCGGCCGGGTGTATTGCGGATATTCGAGCAGACCGGCCGAAAAGCTCTCGTCGGTCGAGGATTCCAGCTTGCCCATCACGCCCGGCAGCAGCCGGACGCAGGCGTCGATCAGCGCCATCGCGGCGATCTCGCCGCCCGACAGCACGTAATCGCCGATCGAGACCTCCTCGAGCCCGCGCGCGTCGATCACCCGCTGGTCGATGCCTTCGAACCGGCCGCAGACGATCAGCGGCCCGGGGCCGGCCGCCAGCTCGGCAACGCGGGCCTGGGTCAATGGCCGACCGCGCGGGCTCATCACCAAACGCGGACGGTCCGCGGATGCGTCCACGGCGTCGATTGCGGCCGCCAGCACGTCGGCCCGCAGCACCATGCCGGGGCCGCCGCCCGCCGGGGTGTCGTCGACGCTGCGGTGTCGGTCAGTGGCCGAGTCCCGGATATCGCGCGCCTCCAGACCCCACAGCCCGGACGCCAGAGCGCGCCCCGCCAGGCTGACGCCGAGCGGGCCGGGAAACATCTCCGGAAACAGGGTGAGGACAGTGGCGCGCCAGGTCATGCAGAGCCTGCAAAAGGTGAGGCGTCATGCGCGGGCTTGCCCCACGCATCCAGCTTCTTCGCAAGATGATGGATCGCCGGGTCGAGCCCGGCGACGACGATGATAAGCGCGGCGACGTCGGTGCGGAACGTCCGCGTCACGCCTCCGGATGGTTCGGCGTGTCGCCTTCGATCTCGTTCGGCGGCTCGATCACCACCTGGCCGGCGGCGAGGTCGACGGTCGGCACCACCGCGTTGGTGAACGGCAGCAGCAGAGTCGGACCTGACGGCGGCGCAATTTCGATGATGTCGCCGGCGCCGAAATTATGGATCGCCACCACCTTGCCGAGCGGATCGCCCGTCGTGGTGACCGCGGCGAGCCCGATCAGGTCGGCGTGGTAGTACTCGTCGGCCTCGGTCGGCGGCAGCTTGTCGCGTGCCACATAGAGCT
Organism: Rhodopseudomonas sp. G2_2311; assembly: GCF_047501505.1. Classification (NCBI taxonomy): domain Bacteria; kingdom Pseudomonadati; phylum Pseudomonadota; class Alphaproteobacteria; order Hyphomicrobiales; family Nitrobacteraceae; genus Rhodopseudomonas; species Rhodopseudomonas sp. G2_2311. The sequence continues at coordinate 179,161 of NZ_JAZDRK010000006.1, read as the reverse complement.
CGACGCCGTTGAGCCGTTCGGCCTCATCGCGCGTGGTGACGCCTTTCAGCGTCACCACCAGATGGCTCTTGGCCTCGCGCGCGCTCGCGATCTCGAACTGGCGCGCGCCGTCCTTGGTCACGAGCGGACCGTAGTCGCTCACGGCGAACGGATCGGCGGTGAAGCTCCACAGCCGCACCGCACCGCGCACGCCATGCGGCGCGCCGATCCGGGCGACGCAGATGAGCCCGGACGGCATCAGCCGCCCCGCTTACTTGCCGTCGGCGGCCTTGCGCTCCTTGCGCGGCACCGCCTTCTCGGGATTGTTGCGGGCTTCACGCTTGCGGACACCGGCGGTGTCGAGGAAGCGGGCCACGCGGTCCGACGGCTGCGCACCCTTGGCGAGCCAATCCTTGACCTTGTCGAGGTCGAGCTTGAGGCGGGCTTCGTTGTCCTTCGCCATCAGCGGATTGAAGTAGCCGAGACGCTCGATGAAGCGGCCATCGCGCGGGAAGCGCGAGTCGGCGACGACGACGTGATAGAACGGGCGCTTCTTGGTACCAGCGCGCGCGAGGCGGATGACGACGGACATTGCGGATCTCCTAGGTGGGGGTTCGTGTGTGTTTGTGACTAAATGATTAGTTCGTCATTCCGGGGCGCGCGTGAAACGCGCGAACCCGGAATCCCGAGCTGTTCTGGAAGAGAGATTCCGGGTTCGCCGCTGCGCGGCGCCCCGGAATGACGGAGAGGTGAGCGAGCGGCCTCATTTCTTCTTCCCGAGGAAGCCGCCGAGGCCCGGCAGAGTCGGCTTGCCGGACAGGCCGGTGAGGCCGGGCAGATTGGGCAGGCCGCCGCGCAGCGACGCCGGTAGATCCTTCGGCAGCTCCGGCAGCCCTTCGGGCATGTCGCCGCTCTTCATCTTTTCCTGCATCGCCTTGATCTCGTCGGGCGAGGGCAGGCCACCACCGAAGCCCATCGCCTTGGCGAAGCCGGCCATCGGGCCGCCCTTGCCGCGACCCACGGCCTTCATCATGTCGGCCATGTTGCGATGCATCTTCAGCAGCTTGTTGACGTCCTCGACCTTGATACCGGCGCCGGCGGCGATGCGCTTCTTGCGGCTGGCCTTGAGGATGTCGGGGTTCTTGCGCTCCTCGCGGGTCATCGAATCGATGATCGCAACCTGGCGCTTGAGCACCTTGTCGTCGATCCCGGCAGCCGCGATCTGGTTCTTCATCTTGGAGATGCCGGGCATCAGGCCCATCAGGCCGCCGATGCCGCCCATCTTGGTCATCTGCAGCAGCTGATCGCGCAAGTCCGTCAGATCGAACTTGCCCTTGCGCATCTTCTCGGCGACGGCGGCGGCCTTTTCGGCATCCAGCGTCGCAGCAGCCTTTTCGACCAGCGAGACGATGTCGCCCATGCCGAGGATGCGGCTGGCGATCCGGCTCGGATGGAAGTCTTCGAGGGCGTCGGTCTTTTCGCCGGTGCCCATCAGCTTGATCGGCTTGCCGGTGACGGCGCGCATCGACAGCGCGGCACCGCCGCGGCCATCGCCGTCTATACGGGTCAGCACGATGCCGGTGAGGCCAACGCGCTGATCGAACGCGCGCGCGAGATTGACGGCGTCCTGACCGGTGAGGCTGTCGGCGACCAGCAGCACTTCGTGCGGATTGGCGGCGGCTTTGATCTCGGCCGCCTCGGTCATCATCTCTTCGTCGAGCGTGGTGCGGCCGGCGGTGTCGAGCAGCACGACGTCGTAGCCGCCGAGCTTGCCGGCTTCCATCGCACGCCGGGCGATATCCGGCGGCTGCTGACCGGCGACGATCGGCAGCGTGTCGATCGAAAGATCGCGGCCGAGCACTGCGAGCTGCTCCATCGCGGCCGGACGATAGACGTCGAGCGAGGCCATCAGCACCTTGCGCTTGTCACGCTCGGTCATGCGGCGCGCCAGCTTGGCGGTGGTGGTGGTCTTACCGGAGCCCTGCAGACCGACCATCATGATCGGCACCGGCGGCACAGCGTTGAGGTCGATCGACTGAACTTCAGACCCCAGCGTGGCGATCAGCTCGTCATTGACGATCTTGACCACCATCTGGCCGGGCTTGACCGACTTGACGACGGTGGCGCCGACGGCCTGCTCGCGGACCCGCTCGGTGAACGAGCGCACCACTTCGAGCGCGACGTCGGCTTCCAGCAGCGCGCGACGGATTTCGCGCATCGCCGCATCGACATCGGCCTCGCTGAGCGCACCGCGCCCGGTCAGCCGATCGAGAATACCGCCCAGCTTATCCGAGAGATTGTCGAACATCGGCCCAATTCCAGCGACGGCCTTCCGGCGAAAGGCCTACAAAACCAAACACTTATGGCGCCCGAGGGCGCATCGCGCTGTCGGACGTTGACCTCCGGCCTCTTGGACCGGGCGGCGGATCGAAAAGAGCACTTTTCGAGATTTCGGCGGCATCAATACGCGACATCGCCCCGAAGTCAAGAAATCCGACTGTTCGGCGCCTCGGAGGGGCTCCCGACCGGGCGGAAAATCGCTATATTTCGTGAACTTAACGAGGTCAAAGGTCATGAAGCACGTCAGCTTGGCAGATGCGCGGGCCAATATCGCGAAACTGCTCGATGAGGTCGAGCGCGGCGAAACGGTGACGATCAGCCGTGATGGGGTGCCTGCGCGGGACGTCGCGGTGCCGGCCCAAGAGCGTTCCGCGGATGTTGTGCAGGCCATCGAAGAGCTCAAGCAGCTCCGCAAGGCAAACGGACCTGCGACGGTCGAGGAGATTCTGTCCTGGCGCGACGAGGGGCGGCGGTTCTGAATGGCATTCGTGTTGGATGCTTCGACTGCCGTCGCCTGGTGTTTCGACGAACACCACCCCGCTGCCGATCGAACCCTTGAGCTCGCTAAAGTCAGCGAACCGCGAGCTCCTGCGATCTTGTGGTTCGAGCTTCGCAATACGGCTCTGATGGGGATTCGGCGAGGTCGGGTGAAAGCGGAAGCCGCCGACGGAGTCCTTGCCCGGATCGAACGCATTCGCATCGCGATAGCGCCACTTCCGCCCGCGGCAGACCCGATCTTCGCCTTGGCCCAGCGCCACCGCCTGACTTTCTACGACGCCGCCTATCTCGAACTGGCGCAGCGCGAGCGGATCGGGCTGGCGACGCTCGACGCGGCATTGGTCCGGGCGGCGACCGCCGAAGGCGTTGCCCTGGTCGGCGCATGAGCGAATGAGCCTGATCACGCGCCGCCGCCTGCTGGCGACCGCTGCCGGCCTTGCCGCCACGGCCGGGCTTTCCTCCCTCTGGATCTCCCGCATGAGCTATTACCAAGGCCCGGTCACCGATCACTTCGATGGCACGCGCTTCTTCGATCCCGATGGCGCGCCGCCGAAAAGCTTCTGGGAGGTGATGCGCTGGCGATTCAGCCACAAGCCGGCGCAGTGGCCCGAATGGGCTCCGAGCCCGTTCGCCGACACGCCGCCACCGCGTGTCGACGGCGCCGGCGTCAGGCTGGTTTATGTCGGCCACGCGAGTTGGCTGATCCAGACCGCCGGACTGAACATCCTGATCGACCCGGTATGGTCGGAACGGGTGTCGCCGGTCAGCTTCGCCGGGCCCAAACGGCACAACGATCCGGGCATCGCGTTCGACCGGCTGCCGAAGATCGACGTGGTGCTGGTGTCACACGGCCATTACGACCATCTCGACCTCGCTACGCTGTCGCGGCTTGCTGCCGCGCATGGGCCGCGGGTGATCACGCCGCTCGGCAACGATCTGACGATGACGGCGCACGATGCCACGATCCGCGCCGAAGCTTATGACTGGAGCGACCGCGTCGAACTGAATGATCGCGTCGCGGTGACGCTGGTGCCGACCCGGCATTGGACCGCCCGCGGCCTGTTCGACCGCAACCGCGCGCTGTGGGCCAGCTTCGTGCTCGAAACGCCCGCCGGCAAGATCTACGTGGTGTGCGATTCCGGCTATGGCGATGGCCGGCACTTCCGCCGCGTTCGCGATGCGCACGCCCCGCTGAAGCTGGCGATCCTGCCGATCGGCGCCTACGAGCCGCGCTGGTTCATGCAGGATCAGCACATGAATCCGGCCGACGCGGTGAAAGCGCTGGCCGATTGCGGCGCCGAGCGGGCGCTCGCCAATCATCACGGCACCTTCCAGCTCACCGACGAGGCGATCGACGCGCCCGAACAGGCGCTGTATGCGGCGCTCGCTGCAGAGGGCCTGCCGCGCGAGCGGTTTCCGGTGCTCAAGCCCGGGCAGGTGTTCGAGCTGTGAGCGCCGCGCTTACTGCGCCTTGATGCCCCAGTTCACCGTGACCGAGACATTCAGGGTTTGCTCGCCGGGCGCCACCTGTGCGCCGGCCGACAGATCCGCCGCCATCTTGCGCATCGGCATGACGCTGGGGCCGGACTCCTCCGCGATCGATAGTGGCGCGCCCAGCGTGAGACCGGCGGCACGCGCGTAGATCTCGGCCTTGCGGCGCGCATCGGCGACCGCTTCGGTCCGCGCTTCATCGAGCAGTTTCGATGCGTTGCTGACCGTGAAGCTGATGCCGCGAACCTCATTGGCGCCGGCCACCATCAGCCGGTCGAGAATGCCCGCCAGCGCCGCGACGTCGCGTACCCGCACCGACACGATGTTCTTGGCCACATAGCCGGTGACTTCGCTCGGGCCGGGCCGGTCGGCATATTGCGGCTGCAGCGACAATTGCGAGGTTTGGATGTCCTTGCCGTCGATGCCGGCGTTCTTCAACTCCAGCAGCACCTTGCCCATCGCCAGATTGGTGGCTTCCGCCGCCGCACGGGCCGACTTGGCGAAGTTCGACACCCCGGCTTCGATCAGCGCGGTGTCGGGCGCGACCGACTTCTGGGCTTCGCCGCGCACGACGATGCCCGGCGGCGGGACGTCCTGAGCGCGGGCCGGGAGCGCGACGAACAGACAACAGGCGGCGGCAGCGATGGAGAGCGAGCGGAGCATGTTCATTTCATCGGCACATAAACGTTGATCACCAGCTTGTCTTCGGCGGTCTTCAGCGGGTCGGTGATGTACTCCTCGATGAAGGTGTCCTTGGCCTCGAGCTTCTTGTCGTCGAGGAAGTTGGTGATCGCCTCGTAGGTGTTGTCCATGTTGTCGTAGGAGCCGCGGTGGACGAATTTCAGCGCCTTGCCGTCGGGCGACTTGCCGATGCTCATCGACTTGGCGAGGTTCTTGGGCTCTTGCGGCACTGGCACCTGAGCCTGGAAGGTGAAGCCGGTATCGTCGGTCGAGGTGTAGACGATCATCGGGTTGCCGTTCGGCGCGATGCCCTGCTTGTCGAGCAGCGCGGTCAGCGACTTGAACGCGTCCATCAGGTTGTCGAAGGCGTTATCCCAGTTCGCCTTGCCCTTCAGGATCACCACCGTCTTCGGCTCCAGCGTGGTCTCCTCGCCGAACGGATCGGCGGTCTGCACCGGTGCGGGCGTGGACGGCGCCGCGGGGGTCTGAGCCGCTGACGGAGGCGTGGCGGGAGCGGGCGTCGCAGCCGGTGTTTCGCTCGCGGTCGGCGGCGTCGCCGGGGCGGAGGTCGACGGCGCAGAGGTCGACGGATTTGCCGGGGTGGCAGGTGCCGGGGTGGCCTGAGCCGGTGCCGGTTGGGTCGGCGCAGTCTGAGCCGGCGCCGGTGCTGCGGCTGCCGGCTTGTCCTTGGCATCCTTGCTGGCGTCGGGGGCGGTCTGGGCGGACGCGCCGGCAATGCCGAGCGTCAGCACCAGCGCCGGCATCAGCCCGACGCGCGTAAGACCAAACAGGCAGGGGCGTTCCATTCCATCTCTCCCAAGGCCACCGCGAACGTCGCCCGACCTTCCCGCGTGGCGCAGCATCGGACTTGCGCCAATCACCGAGTCGAGCGGCTCCTCATAACATCCGATCCGCGATTTCGTCCCGTCCTGGCGAGCCATGCGATGGCGGTGTGGCTTCCCTGTGGCCGCGCGCCGCTGCGGGCGCCAGACTGGCCAAACCGAACCGGGTTCGCCATATAGGCGCAGCGAGGACGAGAGCATGAGCGCGCTGGACAACCGCCTGTTCGCCAAGATGAACGGCATCGGCAACGAGATCGTGGTGGTCGACCTGCGCGATCAGCCGGCGCCGGTGACGCCGGCCGATGCGCGGGCGGTGGCGGCACATGTGCCCTATGATCAGTTGATGCTGCTGCAGCCGGCCCGGCTGCCCGGCACCGAAGCCTTCGTCCGGATCTACAACAATGACGGCTCCGAATCCGGCGCCTGCGGCAACGGCATGCGCTGCGTCGCGCGGCAGATGTTTGCCGGCAGCGACCAGAACGGCCTGACCTTCGAGACCCGCGCCGGCCTGCTCAATTGCTGGCGCGGCCCGGCCGACGGCCTCTACACCGTCGACATGGGCGAGCCGAAGTTCGGCTGGCAGGACATTCCGCTCGCCGAGGAATTCCGCGACACCCGGATGATCGAATTGCAGATCGGCCCGATCGATGCGCCGGTGCTGCACACGCCGTCAGTCGTCAGCATGGGCAACCCGCACGCGATCTTCTGGGTCGACGATGTGAACGCCTATGATCTCGGCCGGTTCGGACCACTGCTCGAGAACCATCCAATCTTCCCGGAGCGCGCCAACATCACGCTCGCCCATATCGTCGATCGCCAGCACATCACGATGCGGACCTGGGAGCGCGGCGCCGGGCTGACCAAGGCGTGCGGCTCGGCCGCCTGCGCGACCGCGGTCGCGGCGGCGCGGCTGAAGCGCACCGAGCGGACTGTCGAGATGACGCTGCCGGGCGGCCAGCTCACCATCGAGTGGCGCGAGAGCGACAATCACGTGCTGATGACCGGCGGCGCCGAATTCGAGTTCGAAGGCCGGTTCGATCCGGCGCTGTTCACCGGCGCGCTCGACCCGACTGGCGCCTGATGGCCGTCGAGGTCGTCACGTTCGGCTGCCGCCTCAACGCGTTCGAGTCCGAACTGATCCGGCGCGAGGCAGAGGCCGCCGGGCTCGCTGACACCTTCGTGGTCAACAGCTGCGCGGTAACCAACGAGGCGGTGGCCCAGGCGCGGCAGCAGATCCGCAAGCTGAAACGCGCGCGCCCCGAGGCCCGGATCATCGTCACCGGCTGCGCGGCGCAGACCGAGCCGGCGACCTTCGCCGCGATGGCCGAAGTCGACCGGGTGATCGGCAATGACGACAAGACCCGCAGCGAGGCCTGGCATGCAGCCAAAGGCGCGTTCGACGCAGGCCCGAGCTTCGGGCTCGACACCGAACAGAAGATCGCGGTCGCCGACATCATGGCGGTGCGCGAGATGGCGCCGCATCTGCTGGACGGGTACCAGAACGGACTGCCGCGGGTGTTCGTGCAGGTGCAGAACGGCTGCGACCATCGCTGCACCTTCTGCATCATCCCGTATGGCCGTGGGAATTCCCGCTCGGTGCCGGTCGGCGCAGTGGTCGAGCAGGTGCGGCGATTGGCCGAGCGCGGCCACGCCGAGATCGTGCTGACCGGGGTCGACCTCACCAGCTACGGCGCCGACCTGCCGGGTACGCCGAAGCTCGGTACCCTGGTTAAGAAAGTGTTACGGCACGTGCCGGAGCTGCAGCGGCTGCGGATCTCGTCGATTGATCAAGTTGAGGCCGATCGCGATCTGATCGATGCGCTCGCCACCGAGCCGCGGCTGATGCCGCATCTGCACCTGTCGCTACAGGCCGGCGACGATCTGATCCTCAAACGGATGAAGCGCCGGCATGCGCGCGCCGACGCGGTCGCATTCTGTGAAGAGGCCCGGCGGCTACGGCCCGACATCGCGCTCGGCGCCGATCTGATCGCCGGATTTCCAACTGAGACCGACGAGATGTTTCAGCGCTCGCTCGACCTGATCGAGGAATGCGGCCTGACGTTTCTGCACGTGTTTCCGTATTCGCCGCGGCCCGGCACACCGGCGGCGCGGATGCCGCAGCTCGATGGCCGCGTGACCCGCGATCGCGCCGCCCGTTTGCGTGCCGCCGGCGAAGCAGCGCTGCAGCGGCGGCTGGCCGCCGAGATCGGCGCGACCCGCGCGGTGCTGATCGAGAGCCCGACGCAGGGCCGCACCGAGCACTTCCTCCCGGTCGCGATCTCAGGCGCGACGCCCGGAGATGTGCAGACCCTGCGGATCACCGGGCACGACGGCGCGCGGCTGACCGTATAGCGACGCCAATTACTTCAGCGTCCAGACGCCGGTGTGTTTGATTTCGGAATCTTCCAATTCGCGCGTCACGGGGACGCCGTAGCTCGCAAGCTGCACGAGTTGATCTTTCGGCAGATAGTAGCGGCCGGGATCACCGATCAGCACTTGCGCGCCCTGTGCCGCACGGCCTTGCAGGAAGGTGAAGGCAAGCCCGGCAATGTCCTGCTGATAGAAGATATCGCCGGCCAGCACGGCCTGCGCCGGCAGCGGATGCGCCCCCGCGAGCAAATCATCGCCGCAGATCTCGATCGCGACGCCGTTGGCCGCGGCATTGACCAGGATCGCCTCGCGCGCAAAACCGTCGATATCGAACGCGGTGACCTTGCGCGCCCCGGCTTTCATCGCCGCGATCGCCACCAGCCCGGAGCCGGAGGCCAGATCGATCACGTCCTTGCCGGCGACGTCCTGCGGATGATCCAGCACGTAGCGCGCCAGCGCCTGTCCGCCGGCCCAAGCGAACGCCCAGAACGGCGGCGGCAACCCGGCTTCGCCAAGCTCTTCTTCGGTCTTGCTCCACAGCGGCAGCGCCTCGTCGGCGACATGCAGCCTCACCTCCGGCACCAGCGGCACCTCGCGCAGCCGGGTATTGGCACGGATGAAGGCGATCGGATCGGTAATGGCGGAGCTGCTCATCGCGCCGTGATGGGCGAGCGGCGGAGAGATGTCCAGAGTTTCGGTCCGTCATTGCGAGGAGGCACAGCCGACGAAGCAATCCAGCCCCGTGCACGAAGCTGGATTGCTTCGCTACGCTCGCAATGACAAAAGCGGTTGGTCCGCAAGAACGAGCTACAGCCCGCCCATCTTGCAGACCAACTTCCACTCCTCAGCCGTCACCGGCTGCACCGACAGCCGCGAGTACTTCAGCAGCGCCATTTCGGCGAGGCGGGGCTCGGCCTTGATGGCGGCGAGGGTCACCGGCGTCTTCAAGGGCTTCTCGGCCTTGATATCGACGCAGACGAATTTGCCGCTGGCATCGGTTGGATCCGGGTAGGCTTCGCGGATGATCTCGGCGATGCCGACGATCTCCTTGCCCTCGTTGGAGTGATAGTAGAACGCGCGGTCGCCGCGCCGCATTGCCACCATATGCAGCTTGGCGGAGTGATTGCGCACGCCGGTCCAGGCTTCGCCCTCGGCACCCTTGGCGACCTGCTGGTCCCACGACCACACCGACGGCTCGGATTTCACCAGCCAGTACGCCACGTCTATTCCTCCGCCTTGAGCGGCCGCGTCAGCAGCCCTTCGATCGCCGCATCGACGCTGAGCTTGCCGCTCAGCACCGCCGCTACCGCGGTCGAGATCGGCATGTCGATGTCCTTGGCTTGCGCCATCTCCAGCAGCACCGGCGCGGTGTAGTAGCCTTCGGCGAGCTTGCCGTGCGCGGCGGTCTCGATCCGCTCGCCGCGGCCGAGCGCCATGCCGAACGAGAAATTGCGCGACTGCGGCGTCGAGCAGCACATCGTCAGATCGCCGAGCCCCGACAGGCCGTGCATGGTCTCGATCCGTGCCCCATAGGCCTTGCCGAACCGCACCAGTTCGACGAAGCCGCGCGTCGTCATCGCCGCCAGCGCCGACGCGCCAAGCTGACGGCCCTCGACGATGCCGGCGGCGATCGCCAGAACGTTCTTGGTGGCGCCGCCGAGTTCGACGCCGCGCACATCGGTCGAATGATACGGGCGGAAGCTGCCGGAATTCATCGCCTGGGCCAGCGCCTGCGCGCACGCCGCATCGGTCGCGGCGATCGTCACTGCGGTCGGCAGGCCGCGCGCCACATCGGCCGCAAAGCTCGGGCCCGACAGGATTGCCGGGATCGCGGCCGGTGCCGCTTCGGCGATGATCTCGGTCATGAACCGGTGGGTGCCGTGCTCGATGCCCTTGGCGCAGGCGACCAGCGGGGTTCGCGGCGCGATCAGCGGCTGCAGCGACGTCACCACCTGGCGCAGCACCTGTGCCGGCACCACCAGCAACAGTGCGTCGGCGCGCGCCGCCTCGGCGAGGTCGCGCGTCACCTCGATCGAGGGTTCGAGCAGCACGCCGGGCAGGAAGCGGCTCTCGCGCGCCGCAATTAGATGCTCGGCATTGGCGGCATCATGCTCCCACAGCGTCACGCTTCGGCCCGCCCGCGCGGCGGTCTGCGCCAGCGCCGTGCCCCAGGCTCCGCCTCCGAGCACGGCAATCGACTTCAACGAACTCATCGCAACATCATCCAAGCCACCGACTTGAGCCCGGCCTTAGAACCCGGCGCGCGTGTTGGCAAATTTGGCCGGCGCGGTGGCGCCAGCGTCGAGCAGCCAGCGCGCGCGCGGCGCGGTATCCATCGTGTCGGTGAGGCCGAGCGCCAGCCGTTCGGCGCCGGCCCAGGCGATCATCGCGCCGTTATCGGTACACAGCGCCGGCGGCGGCACCATCAGCGTGGTCTGCGCCTTGGCGGCGACTTCACGCAGCATCCGGCGGATCGCCTGGTTGGCGGCGACACCGCCCGCCGCGACCAGCGCTTTCGGCGGGCCGAACCGTTCTTTGAACAGACGCAGCCCGGTGCCGAGCCTGTCCGCCACCGAGTCGAGCACCGCGGCCTGAAAGCCCGCGCACAGATCGTTGATGTCCTGCGGATCGAGCGGCGTCAGCTTGCCGGCCTCGTTGCGCACCGCCGTCTTCAGCCCGGACAGCGAGAAATTGGCATCCTGACGTCCGAGCATCGGACGGGGAAACGCGAAGCGGTTGGGATCGCCGGCTTCGGCCGCGCGTTCGACCTGGGGACCGCCGGGGTAGGGCAGGCCGAGCATCTTGGCGATCTTGTCGAACGCCTCACCGACCGCGTCGTCGACTGTCGTCCCGAGCCGGACGTAGTTACCGACGCCGAGCACGGCGACGATCTGGGTGTGGCCGCCCGAGGCCAGAAACAGGCAGTAGGGAAACTCGACCGCATCGGTCAGCCGCGGCGTCAGCGCGTGAGCTTCGAGGTGATTGACCGCAATCAGCGGCGTGCCGTGCACCAGCGCAATCGCCTTCGCGGTGGTCAGCCCGACGATGACGCCGCCGATCAGTCCAGGGCCCGCGGCCGCGGCCACCCCCGACAAACCGGCAAACGCCACGCCGGCTTCGTTCATCGCAGCTGCAATGATTCCGTCGAGCACGTCGACATGGGCGCGCGCGGCGATCTCAGGGACGACGCCACCAAAGGGTGCGTGTTCGTCGGTCTGGGAACGTACGATATTGGAGAGAAGCCGGCCGCTACCGTCGGCGCGGCGCTCGACCACGGCGGCTGCGGTTTCATCGCAGGTGGTCTCGATCCCCAGCACCAGCAAGGCTTGTTCACTAGTCAAATTGAGCCCTTGCGTTTGCGCCCGAACCAGCGTTCTCCTTGCCTCGCGTAGCATTGCGGGGTCTTGGAATGCAATCATCCCCTTGGCGCCCTGCGGCCCCGGCAGATTGCGTGGGAGCAGCGAAGCGGGGCGCTGCGGCGCGACCGGTTTTCACGCGGCTCAGGGTCATGCGGCCGGGCTACTTCGGATTCACTCTCATCAATCGACAGCCGAGGACGTAACGCGTGGCTTTGCTCGTCACCCGCCCGCAACCCGACGGCGACGCGACTGCGAAGACGCTGCGCGCCAAGGGTTATGACGTGTTGCTGGCGCCGATGCTGCGGTTCGAGCCGGTGCCGTTCCCCGACGATCCCGACGCGCACTACACCGGCGTGATCGTCACCAGCGCCAATGCGCTGCGTGCGCTGGACGACCAGCCGGTGCTGGCGCGGCTGTTGAAACTGCCGCTGTTCGCGGTCGGCAAGCACACCGCCCGCAAGGCGCAGGACGCCGGCTTTAGCGACGTGATCATCGCCGACGGCGATGCGGCCAAACTCAGGATCAAGATCCGCGACACCTTCAGCGGGAAAGACAAGCGCGCTGGCGCGTTGCTGTATCTGGCGGGCGCCGATCTGTCGCGCGACCTCGCCGGCGAATTGCGCGAAGATGGCTTCGAGGTGGTGATGCAGACCGCCTACCGGATGATGCCGGTACCGAGCCTGCCGGCCGAGGTGTGCGACGCTTTCGCGGCCAATCGCATCGAGGCTGTGCTGCACTACTCGCGGCGCAGCGCCCGGGCGTTCATCGACGCGACGCGGACCTCCGGCATCGAGATTTCGGCGCTGGCGATTCCGCAATGCTGCCTGTCGGAGGCGGTCTCCGAGGTGGTGCGAGAAGCCGGCGCCAACCAGGTGATGGTGGCGCGCAAGCCGGACGAAAAGGCGCTGCTCGAAGCGCTGGATCGGGCGCTCAGCCCGGCCAAAGTGAATTGATGCCGCGCCGGACCGCCGGCGCCGACAGGTAGCGACGAGGAAAATCCAGGGATGGTCCAGAACAGGCCCGAACACGAACAGGCTGCGGAACCGGCCGAGCTGGCTCAGCCGACCGGCGAGGAGATCAGCGCCGCGCCCGCCGGCGCCGAGGCGGAAGCCGCAACGGAGACAGCACCCGAGGCCGAACCGGCGCGGGGACCGGAGCAGGCGTTCGACATCGCCGCCGATCAGCGCGAGCAGGCCGAACAGGCTGCCGGGCTGCCGGAACCGGAATTTGCCACCACCACGGCTGCAGCCGATGCGTCGGCGACCGCGCAAAGCGCCGCAGCGCCGCGGAACAGCATCGCGTCGCTGATCCTGCCGCCGGTCCTGACGATCGCGATCGCCACCGGCCTCGTGGTCGGCGCCGCCAAGATGGGGCTGTTGCCGCAGTTCCTGTCGTCGACCGGCGTCACCGCCCCGCAGGCCGACTCGACGGCCCTCGACGCGCTGAACGCACGAATCGCCAAGCTCGAAGCCGCTCCCGCAACCGGCGCCGCCGCAGCCGCGGCGAGCGACACCGCGGCGCTGGAAGCGCTCGCGATCCGGATCACCAATCTCGAAGCGCGGCCAAAGGCGGCGGCCGATGGCGCTGCCACTTCCGATCCCGGAGCCACCGGCCGGATCGACGCACTGGAGAAGTCGGTGGCGTCGCTGCGCGACGATCTGACCGCGCTACGCGGCCAGACCGATCAGCTCGCCGCGACCATCAAGGAGCTGAAGGCGTCTCCGGACGCCGGCGCTGGCGAGGCCAAGCCGACTGCGGACGCAGCCGCCGCTGACAAAACGGCCGCGCTGGAGCAGACCACCGCCGCGATGGCGGCGATCGATCGGCGCCTCGGCGCACTGGAAACTGCCGCCAAGGCCGAAGCCGAAAAACCCGCGCCGAAGACGGCCCCCGCCGAAGACGGCGCGCTGCGCCGCGCGGTCGCCGCCACCTTGCTCGACCTCGCCGTCACGCAGGGCCAACCGTTTCAGGCGCTGCTGAAGGCCGCGGCGCCGCTCGCGCCCGATGCTGGCGCGCTGAAGCCGCTCGACCGCTTCGCTGCGAGCGGCGTGCCCAGCGCCCGTGCGCTCGGCCAGGAGCTGGTCGATCAGCTGCCCGGCCTGCTGCCCGACAAGAGCACCACGAACGCCAACTTCATCGACCGGTTTCAGGCCAACGCCGAGCGGCTGGTGAAGATTCAGCGTTCGGACGCGGTCGAAGGCATCGATCGCACCGCGATCGTCGGCCGGCTGACCGCGGCCGGCAAGCAGGGCGACATCGCCGCCGCGCTGAAGGAGCTGAAAGCGCTTGCGCCGGGTGACCGCGCTCCTGTTCAATCCTGGATCGACAAGGCGGAGGCGCGCGACCAAGCGCTCGCCGCGTCCCATCAATTCGCCACCGCAGCGCTCGGGGCGCTGCAGAAACCGTCGCCATAGGTCTGCCCATGCTGCGCATCGTTCTGTTTCTCGTGATCATCGCGCTCGCGGCGGCGGGCGCTGCCTGGGTGGCCGAACAGCCCGGCGAAGTGGTGCTGTCGTGGAACGACTGGAAGGCGTCGATGACGCTGCCAGTGTTCGCGCTGGTGCTCGGCGCCGGCGTGGTCGCCGTGATGCTGGCCTGGGCGATCATCCTCGGCGTGCTGCGCGCACCCGGTTGGATGAAGCGCGGCCGCAGCTCGCGGCGCAGCGCCCGCGCCCGCAACGCCATCACCCAGGGCCTGCTCGCCGTCGGCCATGGCGACAGCAGCGCCGCCCGTGCCCACGCCAACGCGGCGCGGCGCCATGCCCCGCACGATCCGCTCGCTCTGCTGCTGCAGGCGCAGTCGGCACAGCTCGAGGGCGACCGCGAAGGCGCCCGTCGCGCGTTCCTGGCGATGGCCGCCCGCAAGGACACCAAGTCGCTCGGCATGCGCGGGCTGTATATCGAGGCGCAGCGCGCCGACGATCCCTACGCGGCGTTGGCAATCGCCGAAGAAGCACTGCGGCTGCAGCCGACCTGTGCCTGGGCGTCGCAGGCGGTGCTCGGGTTCCGCTGCGCCCGCTCGGACTGGACCGGCGCGCTGGAGATTCTCGAGCGCAATCTCTCGGCCGGCCTGATCGACAAGAAGGCGTTTCGCCGGCAGCGCGCGGTGCTGCTGACCGCGCGGGCGACCGATCTGCAAGAAAGCGACGAGAGCCTTGCCCGCGACAGCGCGCTGGAAGCCAACAAGCTGGCGCCGACCCTGGTGCCCGCGGCGGTGCTGGCAGCCAAATATCTGGCCGAAGCCCATCAGGTTCGGCGCGCCATGAAGGTGATCGAGGCCGCCTGGCAGGCGCAGCCGCATCCGGATCTGGCCTCGACCTACGCCAACCTGAAGCCGGGCGACACCGCGACTGCGCGGCTCGGCCGGGTCGAGAATCTGGTCGCCAAGGGTCCGCAGCAACTCGAGAGCGCCGTTGCGATCGCCCGCGCGGCGATCGACGCTGGCTCGTTCAGCCGCGCCCGCGCCGCACTGCAGCCCTATCTCGACATGCCGACCCAGCGCGTAGCGATGCTGATGGCCGAGATCGAACACGGCGATCGCGGCGACACCGCGAAGGCGCGGGCCTGGACGCTGCGGGCAGTGCGCGCGCTGCACGACCCGGTGTGGACCGCCGACGGCTATGTGTCGGATCACTGGCGGCCGGTGTCGCCGGTCACCGGACGCCTCGACGCGTTCCAGTGGCAGGTGCCGGTGTCGGCGTTGCCGTCCAACAAGGTCGAGGTGATCGACGACAAGTTCCACGACGCCCTGATCGCCTCGGCGGCCGGCGAAGCGCTTCCCGCCAGCACGACGGCGGAAGCCGTCACCGTCACGGTGGAGGCGGCCCCGGAAACACCGATCGTGACGCCGAAGGAAACCACCGTTGTGGCCGATGAGCCCGCCAAATCGGACAAGCCAGCCAAGGCGACTGAGGCTCCGACTGAGGTGGCGGCCGCACCGGCGTCGTCTGCGGCGCCGCTGTTCCACCGCCGCAAGGAGGCGGCCCCAGTGATTCCGATCGTGCGGGCTCCCGACGATCCGGGCGTCGACGAAGACGCGGCACCTGAAGAGTTCGCCGAACGCTCCCAGGCACCGGCGACCGGGCAGAGCACTGGCTGGCGGGGTTACCGGCCGCCGCGCTGAGCCCGCGGCACGCTTCTGTTATTGGGACAACGTTCAACAAAACCACACCGGCGGCCGCTCCGACCGCCGGTTCAGGCACCCTGGTTCTTGCCAATCGGGCCGCCGCCCGATATCAGGAGCCGACGTTTCGGGCCGCTTCGTTAGCGCGCTCGCGGTCGCCGCAATAGCTCAGCTGGTAGAGCACGTCATTCGTAATGACGGGGTCGGGGGTTCGAATCCCTCTTGCGGCACCACCCTTTCTTCCTTCACCCGCACCGATCCTGAATCCGCCACGCCACGCGTGAGCTCGGGCGCAGCCGGGCCTCGGCTTCCAAGGGCTTGGTCAGGACGCTTCCGAAGCAAGCGCGTCCAGCGGAACATCTTGTTGTCGCCGGGTGTGATCTGACGCCGAGCCGGTCTCCATCCTGGCTCGCTCAAGCGCTTGGCACGACTAGGCCTGCCTTGGAGCGAACACCTGTCTGGCTGCATCGAACGCCCAGCGGAGCGTTCGGAGACATAGTCGACACATCGGACTGCGTTGGACGGGGCAGGGGGCGATGCTCCGTATCTTGGCCAGGCACAACCTCAAGACATTCGCCCGCCCCAAATAGAAAAGCCCGCGCGATGCGCGGGCTTTTGTTGGTACCGGCTCACCCGCCTGGGTGAGCCTCGATGTGATGATCTCAACGCTTGGTTTTGATCGTCGCGCCTTCAATGACTCGAGGAGGCGCGTTCAGGGTCTCGGAAGAGGCGCCGATCAGGCGCGCTTCGGAACGCCCAAACCGTTGTGCAGCCAGCTGCTCCACGATCGCGACAGCGTCTCGCTGACCGTCCGGCCATCCGTGAACAGCATCTCGCGGGCATTGCTGACGGCCCCCTTCAGATCCATCCACATTTCCTTGAGATTGGCCAGAATACCGTTCGTGCCGTCGAGGACGCGATGGCTCTTCAGCTTGGCCAGCTCGATCAGAGACTGCTGGATCTTGGCGATCGACCGCGCGATCCGGCCGATTTCATCCGAGCGGCTCAGCGCATGGATGCGAACGCTGGTGTCGCCAGATGCGAGGCGTTCCACGTCCTTCTCCAGTTCGCCGAGCGGGGCGAGCAGGCCGCGCGAAATCCGGGTGCCGACCAGACCGACCACCGCGAACACCACGACACCGGCGAGCAGCAGCATGGTGCGGGCAGCGCCGACACCGTAATCCGGAGTCGAGGTGACCACCGTCTCCGAAGCCTGAACCACCAGACCCTGACCTTCGTACGACGCCGGCATTACCACCGGCCCGGCATCCTGCTGCATCACCAGCATGCCGACGATGCTGCCGTCCGCGGCGCGGACTGGCGACAGCGTCGCTCCCCCTTGGCCGACCAGGCGGTCGAGCGACGCAACGCTCGCAGCCTGCTTGGCATGGCTATCGGTGACCTTGTGCAAGACCATTTCGCCGACACCACCGATGGCGACCGAGGCGAACAGCGTAATTCCCAAGACGAGGATCGAGATCTTCTGGGCTAGGTTTCGGTTGGACAGATCGAATTGCATCGTAGTTCTCCAGCTTTCTTCAATTAGGGGCGGCTTGCCCCCTAAGGTGAACAGCGTGAACAACGCTTTACTTATTAACGTTAACGATTTGCTAACTCCCGCGTAGACCTGCTTGGGACCACGCTAAGAAAACGCCTCACGCTGGAACGGTGAACGAGCGCTGGTAACCAGGCACTCGTTCGAGAGAATCGCGAATCACCATGAGCCAATTAGCCGTCTAACTCTTTGATTAAACAGGTAGTTGCTCAGTAAAACACGATCCGTGGAATCAGTTTTGCTCCGATTCGCGCGGCTGTAAATATATAGAGAAGTCAGTACCGTCGCTCGGCCGATCGCAATGGGAGTAAGTGGGCTTCACTCCTTTGACGGAGCCCCGATCGAGCGGTGTTCGTTTACTAATTCCCGACACCTGACATACCGCTCGACCGATCTACCGTCATGCCGAAGTAACAGTCGGCGACGCCGCTGCCTCGCGGCTTCTGCAGTGGCACGCAGCTCGATCCTGATCATATGGCCGCCGACTGCCGCCCAGGTCTGGGGCGCACCTCGGCCGAGCAGACGCGTTCATGCGCCGCGACCCTATGCCGCTGGCCGTGCTGCGCTGCAGTCCGGCGCCGCCGCTTGATCGCGGCGGCAGATGCGAATGCTTCGTTTTGATCCAGAGCAAAGACGAGTCTCCGTTTCCGGGGCTCCCTTCGCACCGCGGCAACGGCGCTGCCGGCTTTTCGACGGGCCAACAGCCGCGCGAGGCGATCCAATCCCTGCTTCCCCTCGGCAGCGGCCACGGTCTCATCGCACTCGTTCAGCATTCTGTTTTTTGGTCGAGGGCAACCAGATCGAGTGCGTGCCGTGCATACTGAAAGCATTGTCTCGACTGTTATTCCGCATCTCGTCGTCAAGCACACCTCCGCCAAGACGCGCGTCGCGCAGGATCCGGCGGAAGCTCGCGCCGCGGAACTCGCCCGACTCCTGATCGCGCCGAACCTCGCCGACGCGTTCGACCTGATCGACAAATCGCTAGCGCGGGCTGCGTCGCCGACCGCGTTGTTCACCGGCCTGTTCGAACCGACCGCCCGCAGCCTCGGCAATCTGTGGAGCGAAGACGCCTGCAGCGAATTCGAAGTCACGATCGGCCTCTGCCATCTGCAGACGGCGATGCGCCGGATCAGCTTCGATCTGTTGTCAGCGCCGCTGGCGCGCTCGCAGCCGCGCAGCGTGCTGCTGGTGTCGCAACCCGGGGAGCCGCATTCGTTCTGTGCGGCACTGCATGCCGAGCTGCTGCGTCAGGCCGGTTGGAATACCGTGAGCGAATTCCCCGACACTGATCGCGCGCTGTCGGATCTGGTCGCCAACGGCTGGTTCGATGCCGTCAACATCTCGCTGTCGCCAGCGCTGCGCCGCGAGCACTGGCTGCCGCGGATGGCCGAGACCATCCGCAAGCTGCGCGCCGCGTCGCGCAACCCGGCGCTCGCAGTGGTCGCCAGCGGCCGCGTATTCGCCGAACGCAGCGACGCCGTTGCTCTCGTCGGCGCCGATGCCGCGACGATTTCGTCGGTGCAGATCGAGCGCTGCCTGATGCGCTCGTTGCTCAATCGCACCGCGCGTCCGGCGGCGAACTTCGCCTGGATCTGATCTTCGCCGCACCTTCCGTTCATCTCGCGGCCGCTTCGGATACCGAGGCGGCCGTTGCGTTGAGTCGCACCTGGCATCTGTGTTGGCCGGATTGCCAACTCGCCCGACTCGCGCCCCACCGCCATATTCCAATCGTGCGTCCGTGCTATCGGTGATGCCTTCAGAGGGGCTGGTCATGCAATCCGAAACGAAATCCTATCCGTTCGATCACCTGCCGATGATCGACTACGACGCCCACCCGGCCTATGGGCGCGTGATGTCGATGCCGATGCTCGGCGCGCGGCTGAAGGCGATCACGATTTTCGGTTACGGATTCTGTCTCACCACCGCGCAGCGGATGATCGACGTCGAGCACCTGCCGCGCCCCGCCGAGGCCGGCAACCGCTTCGTCACCACGCTGCGCAGCCTGCCGACCTATCTACGCCTGATCATGCTGCAGCGGCTTGGCCGGTTCAGCGCCGGCTCCGCCTACGCGCCGAAGACCGAACGCGGCACCGCGGTGTTCGCTTCGCTTGACCGCGACGGCTTTGCCGCCGTGCAGCTCGGTGCGGACAAAATCGTCGAACTGCGCAATCAGCTCGACGCCGCGTTCAAGATACTTGAACATCGCGTCGCGATTCCGGGCGATCCGGATTCGACCCGCGTGGTGCTCGATCCGGCTGCTGCTCCCGACCTTTACAAATGGTTCAACCAGATCGCCGCCGACGCCGGCCTGACCGAGGCTGCCAGCGGGTATCTGAAACGCCCGGTCGGCATCGGACGGATCGCCGCCGAACTGACCGAAGCGCCAAGCGGCGCGCTGTCGAGCCCGTTCGCCGATGTCAGCGTCGACGTCTCGCCATGCGACGGCTTCAAGGTCGACACCGGCTACAACGTGCTGAAGATGGTGGTGTATCTCGGCGAGACCGGCGCCGCGAACGGCCCGCTCACCTATGTGGCGGGCAGCAATCGTGCCGGCCGCCGGTTCTGGGACGCGATGATCCGCCGCGCCAATGATCTGTGCGGTCTGTCGTCGACGCTGCCGGCCGCGCGCGAGACGTTCTACGCGCTGCCGGCCGGCCTGCAGCGCAAGGCGACGTTCGGCACCGATCTCGTCGCCGACAGCAACTTCACAGCAGCCATCGCCGAGAACCAGGTTGCCGTGACCAGCAGCCAGGGCAATGCGGTGATCTACGATCCGGCCGGCATCCACCGCGACGGAGCGCCGAGCCAGGGACGGCGCAGCGCCGTGATCGTCACCTTCACCGAACTGCCCCGCTAAGGCGCGGACCAACGCGGCGGGAGCTATCAGCGCCCGCCGAAAGCTTTCAGCGCCGCCGCCAATTCAGGATGGCCGGCGGCGTGATCAGCTACCGGGATGCCGGCGGCGATCGCATCCCAGGCTTGCCTGATCGACGCCGCGCCCGCGGCCGGTCCCATCGGGTGGCCGAATACGCCGCGGCCGGGCACGAAGCCGAAATCCGCGCTGCCGACCTTGCGATACACAGTCTCCAGCGTCGCCGCAGAATCGCTGCCGCCTGGCACCGGCAGACACGGCTTGATCGGTCCCATCGGCTCCAGGCAGGCCCGGATGCAATCGAGCACCTCGTGCTCCGGCGTCATCATCCGCGGACCGAAGCCCGGCATGATCACGACGTCGAAACCAGCGAGCCGCTGCAGCCGCGTCATCACCCGCGAATGGATGCCGTAGTTCGCCAGCCGGCTGAACGCGGCGATAAAGGGAAAGTGGGCGATCAGCGGCACGGTGGCGTGCTTGCGCAGCATCCGCACTGCGGAGAGCCCAACCGGCATCGCGTTGACCAGCAGCGCGCCGGCTCCCTTGGCGACCGCGACGTCGTGCAGTTCGGTCAGCCGATCGACCTCGTCGGTGATGTTGGCGAGATAGATTTTCGGCACACCGGTTTCTGCCGAAGCCCGACGGCACGCATCGCCCAGTAGCGCGGCGCGCTCGGCCAGCGGACACCAATCGACATCCGCCAGCATCTCGTCGTCCTTGGCGATGTCGAGACCGCCGGTCCAGCTCTGATAGCCGAGCTCGGCGAAAGGCTGCGGCGGCAGGCCGATATTCGGCTTGATCACCCCGAAGAAGATCGGGCGATCGTAGGCCTGTAGTCGCTCACGCACACCAGCGATGCCGAAGCGCGGACCATCGAACGCCGCGAGATACGAATCCGGGAAGCGGATGTCCTGTAGCCGGATCAGCGGAATGCCGGGCGAGAAGAACACCCCCTCGCCGCACACTGCCGACAACAGATTTGGAATCTTGGCGCCGAAATTGCCGTGCGGATGCGCGATGGTGACGCGGCACGCATGCACCTCGCCGCGCGCGGCGCACTCGACCGGAACGCTGAATCCCGAAGGGCGCGGCTCGGCCGAGAGCTCCAGCACCTTGGCGGCGAAGCGCGGACGGAAATCTTCGTCGAACCCGACGCGGCGCCACTGGGCGGTCGACTGTTCGCTGCACAGATGCGCTGCCGCTTCGCGCGGATCGCCGGCGCATTCGAAGTCGAAATCCAGCTCGATGTATTGGTCGAGGTCGAGATCGGCGCGCTTGGCGTAGAAGCCTGCGATGTCGTCCGGCGTCATGGCTGAAGACCTGTTTGGTGATACCGCTGCGGTCATACGCGGGCGCGGCCCACGCATCTATCCGGAATACCCCGTTCTTTCGGCGGAGGCGCGGGCGCGACTAGCCCTTACCCGATGATCTGCAGCTCGACGCCGCGGCGCTCGCGCGGACCATCGAGCTCGATGAAGAACACCGATTGCCATTCGCCGAGCACCATGGCGCCATGCGCCACCGGGATCGTCTCCGACGAATTCATGAACAGACCGATCAGATGCGAGTGCGCGTTGTCGCGGCCGTCGACCGGGTCAAGATTGTGCAGATAGTCGCCGTCGCGCGGCGCGAAGCGCTTCAGAAACGTCAGCATGTCGCGCTCGAGCTTCTCCTCGCGCTCGTTGACGTTGATCCGCGCGGTGGTGTGCAGGCAGCTCACCGTGACCAGACCATCCTTGATGCCGCTGGCGGTGACGAAGCGGCGGACCTGATCGGTGATGTCGATCAGCTGGATCGGCGCGGTCGTGGCGAGTTCGATGCGGTGACGTTGAATCTGCATGGCGACGTCCTGACTGGAACCACCCGAGTGTTAGCCCGGTGCCCGCGCCCGGGCAACGCAAGCCGTTGCCGCATGCGCGACCTGCGATCCGGTCGCAACCTGGCACGACCGTAACTTGACAGTGCGGGAGGGCTTCGCGATGACGCGCTGCTTGCATCCCTGCGTGTTGACGGAGCCCGCAGCGCCCAGTTCGACCTTTTCGCTTCTCAGGACAACGATTCCCGATGAGACCGGCCTATCGCAGCGATATCGATGGCCTGCGCGCGATCGCGGTGCTGCTGGTGGTTGGGTTCCACGCCTTTCCGGCGGAGGTCCGTGGCGGCTTCATCGGCGTCGACGTCTTTTTCGTCATCTCCGGTTTCCTGATCACGTCGATCATCTGCCAGGCGCTCGACCGCGGCGACTTCAGCTTCGCGACGTTCTACGCCCGCCGCATCAACAGGATCTTCCCTGCCCTGCTGCTGGTGCTGGCGGCCTGCGCGATCGGCGGCTGGTTCCTGCTGTTTCCGGTCGATTATCGCGACGCCGGCAAAGCGATCGGCTTCGGCGCAGCATTCCTCGCCAACATCGCACTACTGCATGACGCCGGCTACTTCGACACCGCCTCCGAGCTGAACCCGCTGCTACATCTGTGGTCGCTCGGCGTCGAGGAGCAGTTCTATCTGCTGTGGCCGCCGGTTATCATTCTGGCGTGGCGCTGGAGGAACGGCGCCGTGGTGGCCGCAGTGGCGATCCTGCTGGCTTCGTTCGTCACCAATCTGCTGCTGACACCTGTCCATCAGTCCGCCGCGTTCTATCTGCCGGTGACGCGGTTCTGGGAGCTGATGACCGGCTGCCTTCTGGCGATCGCCACGGCGAACCGCGCGGCGCCATTCGCGCGGCACGCCGTCACGCTGCGCACCATCGGGGCGATCACCGGCCTCGCGCTGATTGCTGCCGGTGCGGCCTTGATCGACCGCAGCCGCGCTTTTCCGGGCTGGTGGGCGGTGCTGCCGGTGCTCGGCGCCGCGCTACTGATCGGCACAGGCCCTAGCACCTGGGTCGGGCGGTGGCTGCTCGGCAATCGCGCCATGGTTTATGTCGGGCTGATCAGCTACCCGCTATATCTGTGGCACTGGCCGGTGCTGGCCGCGATCCGGATCGTGCGGCTCGGCGAGGAGCCGCCGCCGCTGATGAAGCTGATCGCGGTCGTGGTGGCGTTCGGGCTCGCCGATTTCACTTACCGGTTTGTCGAGCCGAAGATTCGCTATCGGCCGACCCGCGCCAAGACCGCCGGCGCTTTCGCCGGCGTCGCGCTGGTCGGACTTCTCGGTGCAGGTATCTACTTGGCGAGCGGCTTTCCGGCACGCTTCAGCCCCAGCGTGCAGCTCGTCACCCGCGATCATCAGGCCGAGGCGATGCCGGCGTATCGGCTGAAGAGCTGCTTCCTCGGCTCGGGCTCGACCTTCGCGCGCGAGTGCGATGACGCCGCAATGCCCGGTGTGCCGAGGATCACACTGTGGGGCGATTCCCATGCCGCGCATCTCTATCCCGGGCTGCGCGCCTTGCAGGAGACCGAGGGCGGCTTTGTGTTGTCGCAATACACCACCGCGGGGTGTCCGCCGATCTTCGGCTACGTCAGCGTTCAAACACCGGGCTGCACCGCCGCCAACGCCAATGCGCGCGAGCGGCTGAAAGAGATCAAGCCGGACACGGTGATCCTGGTGGCGCGGCAGTGGCACGACTACGATGGCGCCGACCGCGATCCCGCGGCGATCGACGCCATGATCAAGGCGACGCTCGCTGAACTGCGCAGCATCGGCGTCAGGCGGATCGTCGTGGTGGGGAAATTTCCGAGCTGGCGAACGCCGCCGAAGCGTATTTTGGCGCAGGCCTACCGGTCCGAGGCCGCCGGCCTGATCTCCGCGTCCGAGATACCGACGCGCGACGGCCCGCCACGGCTGGATCGCTCGGAAGCCGAAGCCAATGAACGGCTGCGCGCTTTCTTCGCCGCGCAAGGCGTCGAGTTCATTTCGCCGACGCCGGTCTATTGCAACGACCACGGCTGCCTGCTCGCGGTGCCCGGCAGCGGCACCCCGGTGACGTTCGACGGCAGCCACCTGACGATCGCGTCGTCGCAGTATTTCGTCAGGCAGATCGCGAAAGAGCTGGTCGGCCGCTGAGTGTTTAGGTCAGAAAGCTGCCGCGCGAGCACGGGCGGGAAGCGTCGGTCGCCGAAGGATCGCGCGTCACTACCCTGATCACGATCGCCAACGGTGCAGCGGGCTCGCGCGGTGTCATCCCGTGCGGGGCCCGATTTCGTTGCGGCGATCTAAAGTTCAGGACGAGCGTCGGGCGAATCACAAGTCTGCTCGGCGCTTTGCGCGCGCGGACAACTACCGTCACGACAAGCGGATCGATAGACTGGAAAAGCAATCGCCTGATTTGACGGATCTCTGGAGCGGGCGAAGGGATTCGAACCCTCGACCCCAACCTTGGCAAGGTTGTGCTCTACCCCTGAGCTACACCCGCATCCGAGAAACGGCGCGCCGTGGGCACGACCGTGGGCAGTCGTATGCCAAATGCCGCGAGCGATTGCAACAGCCGTTCGACATTTCATGTGCCGGCTTTTTGCGGATCGATGACCGCGTGAGAGATTTTGCCTCAAATGCGACCGAGCGCGGGGGCGAGGCGCGTCAGCCGGCGCAATATCCACCCGGTCGGGCTGGCTGACGGGATGCCGGCGCAGACCCGGTTCCCGTTGCAAATCGAACTTCCTGCGCCATCTAGAGCGGGGGCCGTGCTAAAACGGCGAACCGACGGACAACAGCGAGGACGACGTGACGATTTTGGAGCAGGGCAGCGGTGCGGCGCCTCAAGCAGCCGCCGATCTGATCAAGGACACCACGACCCAGACCTTCGTCCGCGATGTGATCGAGGAATCCAAGCGCCAGCCGGTTCTGATCGACTTCTGGGCGCAGTGGTGCGGTCCGTGCAAACAGCTCACCCCGATCCTGGAAAAGGCGGTTCGGGCCGCGAACGGCAAGGTCAAGCTGGTCAAGATGAACATCGACGAGCATCCGTCGATTCCCGGCCAGATGGGCATTCAGTCGATTCCGGCGGTCATTGCCTTCGTGGACGGCCGTCCGGCCGACGGCTTCATGGGTGCGGTGCCGGAGAGCCAGGTCAACGCCTTCATCGAGAAACTGACCGCCGGCATGCCGGGCGGTGCGCCGACCGCCGCCGAGCTTCTGCAGGAAGCAGAGGCGGTGCTGGCGGAGGGCGATGTCCAGACCGCGGCCTCGATCTATGCCGAAGTGCTGCGGGCCGACGGCACCAACATCCAGGCGATCGCCGGACTGGCCCGCTGCTATATGCAGACCGGCGCCACCGAACAGGCCAAGAAGACGCTCGGGTTGGTGCCCGAGGCCAAGCGCGAGGATGCCTCCGTCAAGGCCGTGCAGGCGATGATCGATCTTGCCGAACAGGCACAGTCGCTCGGCCCGATTGCCGAACTCGAACAGAAGGTCGCAGCCGATCCGCTCGACCATCAGGCGCGATTTGATCTGGCGATCGCGCTGAACGCCGCCGACCGGCGCGAGGATGCCACCACGCACCTGCTCGACATCGTCAAGCGCGACCGTAAATGGAACGACGACGGCGCCCGTAAGCAGCTGGTGCAGTTCTTCGACGCCTGGGGACCGACCGACGACGCCACCGTCGAAGGCCGCAAGCGGCTGTCGACGATTCTGTTCTCGTAATCGAAATTCAAAGCGCGGAGCCGGCGATGCCGATCAATGCCGCCTATCGCGGGCCAGCCGATCTTCCCGAAGTCATTCCAGTGTTTCCGCTGGCGGGAGCGCTGCTGCTGCCGCGCGGCCAGATGCCGCTGAATATCTTCGAGCCACGCTATCTGGCGATGATCGACGATGCCCTGCGCGACGGCCATCGGCTGATCGGCATGATTCAGCCGGATACGGCACATTCATCCGAGACCGCCGAGAAGCCGTCGCTGTTCAACGTCGGCTGCGTCGGGCGAATCACCCAGCTCGCCGAATCCGGCGATGGCCGCTACATCCTCGAACTGACCGGCGTTTCGCGCTTCAAGGTGGTCGAGGAGCTGGAGGTGCTGACGCCGTACCGGCAGTGCAAGGTCGACTATTTCCCGTTCGTCGACGATTTTACCGCTCGGAAGGGCGAGGATGAGGTCGATCGGGAGACCCTGCTGTCGGTACTGACCGACTTTCTCAAGGCCAACAACCTCAAGGTCGATTGGGACGGCGTCGAAAGCGCGCCGAACGAAGCCCTGGTCAACGCACTGGCGATGATGTCGCCCTATGGGCCGGCGGAGAAGCAGGCGCTCTTAGAGGCTCCCGACCTCAAGACCCGCGCCGAAATCCTGATCGCCGTGACCGAGATGGACCTCGCCAAGAAGCGCACCAGCGGCGACCCGCCGCTGCAGTGACGACACAGCAATTTGCGCGGGCGCGTTGACGGCGCCGCGCTGCTGTCCGATCAAGCCCGATGCGAGCCCGTTGTTCTGGAGCCTGAAGCTATGACCATTTCGCCGTCCGAGCGGCCCGACACCGTCGACCGCAAGCTGCTCGACATCCTGGTCTGTCCGGTCACCAAGGGACCGCTTGAGTTCGACGCCGCCCGCCAGGAGCTGATCTCGCGAGGCGCCAAGCTGGCCTACCCGATCCGAGACGGTATTCCGATCATGCTTCCGGAAGAGGCACGTCGACTCGACTAACGACCCGCCGCGAGTGCGGCGAGATCCGGCGCCGTCACCCCGCGCTGAAATGCCAGCAGATCCAGCGTCGGCGGCTCGGCTCCGGTCAGGATCGACAGGCAGGCGTGGGCCTGGCCGCGGTGGTGCGTCTGGTGATTGAAGACGTGACTGAGAATCTCGGCGCGCGGCTGATGGAAGGATTTGCTTGAGGTCGTCGCGTAATCGACCATTCCGGCCAACGCCGCAGCGTCGTGGCCGTCGATCATCTCGATGATGCGCTCGTCCTCCGCGACACGGGCACCCGCCAGCGCACGAAGGTCGTCGAACAAGATCTCATCAAGGCGGGTTGGCGCCTCGCCCGCGCCGGTCAGTCGCTTCAGCCAGATACGGTCGGCCACCAGCACATGGTTGAGCGTGCCGTGCAGGCTGCCGAAGAACACACCGACGCTGCGGCGGTAGACGTCATCGGGCAGCGCCAACGCGGCCTGATAGAGCCGGGCGTTTGCCCAGCGGTTGTAGGCCGCGAGTTGTGCGAAATGGCGTCCATCCATGCCCTGATTCCCTCTCGGCAGCACCGTAGCCAGGAGGCTCGTGCGGCACGGCTGAGATATTTCAGCTTTTTGCAACGCGCGAAGGGCGCCGACTTACAGCGCCTCGCCCTTCAGCAGCCGCGGCGTCTCGCCGGTGAGGCCGGCAGCCTGACGGATGAAGGCGCCTTTCAGAGGCGGCAGGCGGTCGACCAGACCGAGGCCGATGTCGCGAATCCCGCGCAGCAGCGGCGAGTTGTTGGAGAACAGGAAGTTGAGCCCGTTGGTGGCGACGCCCATCGCCATGGTGTCGAACCGCCGCCAGCGCTGATAGCCCTCCAACACGTCGACCTGACCGGGATCGATTCCGAGCCGCGCCGCATCGACCACCACCTCGGCCAGAGCCGCGACGTCGCGCAGGCCCATATTGAGGCCCTGCCCGGCGATCGGATGGATCACGTGCGCAGCGTCGCCGATCAGTGCGAGCCGCGGCGCGATGAACGACTGCGCGACGAAATAGCCGAGCGGAAACGACTTCGGCTTATCGAGCGGCTTGACGTCGCCGAGCCGCAGCCCGAACCGCTTTTCCAGCTCGCGCTGGAATTCCTTCTCCGGCAGCGCGACGATCCGCTCGGCATCGCGGCGGCTCTCGCTCCACACCAGCGACGAGCGCCGGCCGGTGAGCGGCAGGATCGCGAACGGACCGGCGGGCAGGAAGTGTTCTTCGGCGCAGCCATTGTGGTCGCGCTCGTGCTCGACCGTGACGACGATGCCCGACTGGTCGTAATCCCAGCCATAGGTGGCGATGCCGGCACGCTGGCGCAGTCTCGACTTGGCGCCGTCGGCGGCGACCAGCAGGCTGGCATCGAGCACGCTGCCGTCGCCGAGCGTCACGCCGATCGCTTCGGTGCGGGCGTCGTAGGAGGTGACCGGGGTGGCGCGCAGCTCGACGCCTTCGGCCTCGGCGCGCTTGGCCAGCGCTTCGACCAGATATTTGTTCTCGACCATGTGGGCGAACGGCTCGCCAGGCTGCACTTCGCCCGCGAACGTCAGAAACACCGGCCTGGTCGCATCTTCGAGATGGCTGTCGGTGACGATCATGTCGACGATCGGCTGCGCGGTCGGCACCACCTCGTCCCAAACTCCGAGCGCCTCGAACAGCCGCCGGCACGCCGCGACGATCGCGGTGGCGCGCGGGTCGCGGCTCGGTCGCAGCGCGAGCGCCGGATCGGCGACGATCACCGGCACCTCGGGCCCGAGCCCCTGGCGCAGCGCCAGTGCCAGCGCCAAGCCGGCGAACGCCCCGCCCCCAATCACAATGCTTCGCGGTGCCGTCATATTTCTCACTCTCGCGCCATGATCCTTGCGCCCGGATCGGAGCTGGGCGAAACAGGTTTCAAGGACCAACCCGCTGTTGCTGGGGCGGTTTCTAACAGACAACGCCGGCGGTGGGAAATCACCTGCATGGCCGCGCGGCATTCCGCCCTGGTCGCTGTTGCGGCGGGCCAACTTGTTGTTTCGACGCTTTGTTGCGCGTTGTCCCGCCTCGCCCAAACGCCCTGAAGGAGCTCGACCGGTGTCCAAGAGCCTGATCGATCTGATCTCGATTCTCGATCTCGAACCGCTCGAGGTGAATCTGTTCCGCGGCACCAGCCCGAAGACCAGCTGGCAGCGGGTGTTCGGCGGCCAGGTCATCGGCCAGGCGATGGTCGCCGGCTGCCGAACCGTCGAGAACCGGCTGCCGCATTCGCTGCATTGCTACTTCATCCTGCCGGGCGACCCGCAGGTGCCGATCATCTACCAGGTCGAGCGGCTCCGCGACGGCCGCAGCTACACCACCCGCCGGGTCACGGCGATCCAGCACGGCAACGCGATCTTCTCGCTGATGATGTCGTTCCACGACGACGAGCCGACCAACTTCGACCACCAGGACAAGATGCCAGACGTGCCGCCGCCCGAAGCGCTGTCGGCCGAGGAGATCATCAAGCAGCCGTTCTTCAAAGAGATGCCGGACTTCATCAAACGCTATTACGAGAGCGACCGGCCGATCGAGCTGCGCCCCGTCGAGCTGTCGCGCTATTTCGGCCAGAAGATCGATGACGGCCGCATCCACGTCTGGATCAAGACCGCTGCCAAGCTGCCGGACGATCCGGCGCTGCACATGTGCGCGCTGGCCTACGCGTCGGACTTCTCGCTGCTGGACGCGGTGATGGCACGCTACGGCCGCACTTTGTTCGACAAGCGGATGATGCCGGCCAGCCTCGACCACGCGATGTGGTTTCACCGCCCGTTCCGCGCCGACGAATGGCTGCTATACGCGCAGGACTCGCCGTCGGCGCAAGGCGGCCGCGGCCTGACCCGCGGCCAGATCTTCAAGACCGACGGCACCCTGGTAGCCTCCGTCGCTCAGGAAGGCTCAGTGCGCGAACGCCGCGAGGCGCCCAAGGGCTGACCGCCGCTCCGGCGCTGCGGCCGGCCCCTCGGCTGCCAGCAATGACGACCTCTGGCAGTCAGCCTTCTCGCTGAGCAGTCAATCAGCTTATTTTCTGCGCGCCTTGCCGCTAAACCCGGCATATACACGGGACCGGAGCACCGCTGCGGCGGTGTCAAATGGCTTTGCGCGAATGAGGGGGCTAACGCATGAAACTGGTCGTCGCCATCATCAAACCTTTCAAGCTGGACGAGGTCCGCCAAGCGCTGACCGAGATCGGCGTTCACGGCATGACCGTCACCGAGGTCAAGGGCTACGGCCGCCAGCGCGGCCATACCGAGATCTATCGTGGTGCCGAGTACATCGTGAATTTCCTGCCCAAGCTGCGGATCGAGATCGCGGTCGATTCCGCGCTCGCCGACAAGGCGGTCGAAGTGATCACCCGCGGCGCCCGCACCGGCCAAATCGGTGACGGCAAGATCTTCGTCACGCCGATCGACCGCGCGCTGCGGATCCGCACCGGCGAGACCGACGTCGACGCGCTGTAAGCCGGCCTTCGACAGCCATTTCCCAACCCCGCGGAGCCGGGGGGCGCCGCGCACAGTTCCAACAGGACGGGCATCATGACCTTGTTGCTACGCCGCGCGGCGTCGGCCGCGACGGGCTACATCCTTGCAACACTCGGCCTTGCGGCAGCCGGCATGACGCCGGCGCTGGCGCAGGGGACGGCCACGGCGGCGCCGGGTATCAGCCCGGCCGACACCGCCTGGATGACGGTCGCGACCGCCTTCGTGCTGATGATGACCATCCCCGGCCTGGCGCTGTTCTACTCCGGCATGGTGCGCAAGAAGAACGTACTGGCCACGATGGCGCAGAGCCTCGCGGCCGTGGCGTTGATTTCGATCCTGTGGGTGGCGTTCGGCTATTCGCTGGCCTTCACCGGCGGCGGCAGCCTGATCGGCTCGTTCGACCGCATCTTCCTGGCCGGCATGACCATGGACAGCGTCAATCCGGCGGCCAAGACCATCCCGGAAGCGCTGTTCATGCTCTACCAGATGACGTTTGCGGTCATCACGGTGGCGCTGGTGGCCGGCTCGGTCGCCGACCGGATGCGGTTTTCCGCCTACCTGTTGTTCTCGATCGGCTGGTTCATCTTCGTCTATGTGCCGCTGGCGCATTGGATCTGGGGCGGCGGCTTCCTGGGCGCGATGGGCGTGCTCGATTTCGCCGGCGGCCTGGTGGTGCATCTGTCGGCCGGCACCGGGGGCCTGGTGGCTGCGCTCGTGATCGGCCGCCGCCACGGCTACGGCATGGAAAACCTGTCGCCGTTCGACCTGTCGCTCGCCGTCATCGGCACCGGCCTGTTGTGGGTCGGCTGGTTCGGCTTCAATGGCGGCTCCGCCCTAGCGGCTGATTCCCGCGCGGTGTTCGCCATCACCGCCACCCACCTCGCCGCCTGCTCGGGCGCGCTGACGTGGGGTGCGATCGAATGGATGGCGCGGCGTAAGCCGTCGGTGCTCGGTATGATCTCCGGCGCCGTCGCCGGTCTCGGCACCATCACGCCGGCGTCGGGCTATGTCGAACCCTGGCATGGCGTGGTGATCGGTATCGTGGCGGGCCTAATCTGCTACTGGGCTTGCACTTGGCTGAAGCACAAGCTGCGCTACGACGACTCGCTCGACGTATTCGGCGTCCACGGCATCGGCGGTCTCACCGGGACCTTCCTTGCCGGCATCTTCGCCACCGCCTCGATCGGCGGCGTCTCGGGCGCCCTCGAGGGCTCCTGGATGCAGCCGCTGACCCAGCTTGCCGGTATCTTGGTCACCTTCGTCTGGTCCGGCGTGGCCACTTATGTGCTGCTGAAGGCTGTCAGCCTGTTCGTCGCGCTCCGCGTCTCCCGCGAGCACGAGATCGAGGGCCTGGATATTTCGCAGCATGGCGAGGCGCTGCAATAAGCCAGCGCCCGACTTTAGACTAAGCGGTATGCCCTTCGGTTGGGCAATCATTGTGTCCGCAAGCTGGCATGCCTGATTTTTGATCAGGTATGCCCACCTGTTGAGCGCGACCGAATAGCGCAGCTGGTGCTCCAGTGCCGCACCGCGAAAAAGGCGCTGATTCCGAAACGATTCCAAAGCCCCGCCCGACTGGCACGGCATTTGATTCTAAGGGGCCGGCTGTGCCCGCGTAGTGATGCTCCGCGTGGGGATTTTCAGTCGAGATCATTTCCCGGCCAGTTCGGTCGGGACCTAGCGGGGATAGGACCCATGAAAATTGTTATGGCGATCATTAAGCCATTCAAACTCGAAGAAGTCCGTGACGCCCTGACCGCCATCGGCGTTCACGGTTTGACGGTGACGGAAGTGAAGGGATACGGCCGCCAGAAAGGCCACACGGAGATCTACCGCGGCGCTGAATACGCGGTGAGCTTCCTGCCCAAGATCAAGATCGAGGTCGCGATTGCCAACGAGCAGGTCGAGAAGACCATCGAGGCGATCACCAGCGCCGCCAAGACCGGCCAGATCGGCGACGGCAAGATCTTCGTCATCGGCCTCGACCACGCCGTGCGCATCCGCACCGGCGAGGCCGATGCGGCCGCCCTCTGATCCCCTCACCTTCATTGCTTCACTCAGGAGACGACAAATGACGTTCAAACGTCCCTACGGCGCGGGACTGGCGGTCCTTGCGGCCGGCATGTTCGCCGCAACCGCGGCCTACGCCGAGCCAACGGTCAACAAGGGCGACAACGCCTGGATGCTCACCTCGACGGTGCTGGTGCTGTTGATGACCATCCCGGGCCTGGCGCTGTTCTACGGCGGTCTGGTCCGCTCCAAGAACATGCTCTCGGTGCTGGCGCAGGTATTCTACACCGTGTGTATCGCCTGCATCATCTGGGCGCTGTACGGCTACAGCCTCGCCTTCACCGGCGGTTCGGACTTCATCGGCGGCTTCTCCAAGGCGTTCCTCGCCGGCGTGACCACCGACTCCAAGGCCGCGACCTTCTCGGTCGACGCCAATATCTCGGAGCTGGTGTACGTCTGCTTCCAGATGACCTTCTGCGCGATCACTCCCGCGCTGATCGTCGGCGCCTTCGCTGAACGCACCCGGTTCGCCGCCGTGGCGCTGTTCATCCCGCTGTGGATCACCCTGATCTACCTGCCGATGGCCCACATGGTCTGGTACTGGGCCGGTCCGGACGCGATCAACGACGCCGCCAAGGCGCTCGCTGCCGCTGCCGACGAAGCCGCAAAGACCGCCGCGCAGGCCAAGCTCGACGAAGTCAACGCCGACTCCGGCTTCCTGTTCAAGAAGGGCGCGATCGACTTCGCGGGCGGCACCGTGGTGCACATCAACGCCGGTATCGCCGGCCTGGTGGGCGCCCTGCTGGTCGGCCGTCGCACCGGCTACGGCAAGGAGCTGATGGCTCCGCACTCGCTGACCATGACCATGATCGGCGCCTCGCTGCTCTGGGTCGGCTGGTTCGGCTTCAACGCCGGTTCGAACCTCGAAGCTTCGGGCGGCGCTGCGCTCGCCATGACCAACTCCTTCGTCGCGACTGCGGCGGCGGCGCTGTCGTGGATGTTCGCCGAGTGGATCTTCAAGGGTCATCCGTCGGTGCTCGGTGCGCTGTCGGGCGCCGTCGCCGGTCTGGTCGCGGTCACCCCGGCCGCCGGCTTCTCCGGCCCGATGGGCGCGATCGTGCTCGGCCTGGTGGTCGGCGTGGTCTGCCTGTTCTTCTGCACCGTGGTGAAGAACGCGCTGAAGTATGACGACTCGCTCGACGTGTTCGGCGTCCACGCGGTCGGCGGCATCGTCGGCGCGATCGGCACCGGCATCCTGGTGAACCCGGCTCTCGGCGGCACCGGCGTGTACGACTACGTGGCCGGCAAGGTCGGCGACTACGACATGACCACCCAGCTGATCTCGCAGTGCTGGGGCGTCGGCACCACCGTGCTGCTGTCCGGCATCGGCTCGGCGATCCTCTACAAGGTCGTCGACGTGATCGTCGGTCTGCGGGCCCCGGTGGAAGTCGAACGCGAAGGCCTCGACCTCGTCGAGCACACCGAGCGCGCTTACAACATGTAAGTTCTCCCGAGGGCGCGGCGTTCTCCAGACCGCCGCGCCCAGACCTACGGTTCGGGCAACTACCCGGCAATGTCCGAACCGTCGAGGGGTCCCAGCGCAAGCTGGGGCCCCTTTCTTTATGGAGCGCGGCCCGCAAGGCTTCGGACCCGAAACCTGCTATACTGCGTCCATGGACCGCTGCACCGCACTTGAGATCTTGAGAAACTCGGAGGCCCCGCTACGTGCGCGTGGTGTCCGGCGGGCTGCCCTGTTTGGATCGATGGCGCGTGGTACCAACCTTCCGGACAGCGATATCGATGTGCTGATCGAGATCGATCCGACGGCTCGCATCACCGTGTTCGACTACGTGGAGCTGAAGGATTACATCGCAGGCCTATTCGACCATCCGGTCGACGTCGTGAACCGCGACCAGCTCAAGCCGTCCATTGCGCCGAGCGCCGCGCAAGATGCCATCTATGCGTTCTGACGCATCGGCGGTCGCACTAAGCGACATCCAGCATCATATCGAACTCGCGATCGCGTTCAGCCGCGGCCTGACCGAGACGGAATTCAAGAACGATCTGCGAACCGTGTACGCGGTCACGCGCTGCCTCGAGATCATCTCCGAGGCGTCCCGCCGCGTGTCTGACGACATCAAGAACCGGCACAGCTCGATCCCTTGGAAGCAGATTGCAGGATCCGGCAACGTCTACCGGCACGATTACGAGGACGTGGCCGCGCAGATGATCTGGGAAACCGTCCACCGTGCTCTGCCCGCGCTGAAAGCAATGGTGGCGGAAGAGCTTGCCCGCCGCGACGAGCAGCGGCCGCAGTGAAGGCTGTGTTGCCGCCCGTCGATGGTTAATCGCGTCTTAACCTCGCCGTATCTATGGTGGCTGATCTGTTTCCGCTCGATCCACCACGGCGATCAGGTGCGGTGAAAACTGGCGTATTTCGAATGGCTTTGTCCGCTTCCACCACACCGGCGCGTGCGGCCGGCAGCGTCGACGCTACCGGGCAGAGCGAGCGCTCGCCGTTCGCGCGGCTGACCGAACTGCTGGCGCCGTATCAGCCGGGCCAAAGCCTGATCAATCTGTCGGTCGGGGAACCGCAGCATCCGGTGCCGGATTTCGTCGGCGCCGTGCTGGCGCGGCATACGGCCGAGTTTGGCCGCTATCCGCTCGCCAAAGGCATCGAGCCGTTCCGCAAAGCCGCATCCGCCTGGCTGACCAAGCGCTTTGCGCTCGGTCGCGCGCCTGATCCCGAGACCGAAGTGCTGGTGCTGAACGGCAGCCGCGAAGGGCTGTTTCTCGCCGCGATCGCGGCCGCGCGCTACGTGCCGAAGCGCGACGGCACGCCGGCGATCCTGATGCCCAACCCGTTCTATCCGGCCTATGCGGCCGGCGCGCGCGCCGCCGGCTGCGAGGCGGTGTTCCTCCCGACCACACTCGCCAACGGCTTCCTGCCGGATCTCGATCGGCTCGACGAGGCCACGCTGAAACGAACGGTGGCGATCTATCTGGCTTCACCGGCGAACCCGCAGGGCTCGGTCGCCTCGCGCGATTACTTCGTGCGGCTGAAGCAGCTCGCCGACCGCTATGGCTTCATGATCCTCAGCGACGAGTGCTACTCGGAGATCTACACCCAGGTCGCGCCCGGCAGTGCGCTGCAGGTCACAGGTCGGGATTTCCGCAACGTCGTCGTGTTCCAATCGCTGTCGAAGCGATCGAATTTGGCCGGCATGCGGGTCGGCTTCGTCGCCGGCGATAAGGACTTTCTCAAAGCCTATCACGAGCTGCGCAACGTCGCGGGGCCGCAGGTGCCAATCCCGCTGCAGCATGTCGCAGTCGCCGCGTACTCCGATGAAGCGCATGTCGAGGAGAACCGGCGGCTGTATGGGCTGAAGTTCGATCTCGCCGATCAAATCCTCGGGGCCCGTTACGGTTATCAGCGGCCCGCCGGCGGCTTCTGCCTGTGGCTCGACGTCTCCGCTCATGGCGGCGACGAGGCCGCGGCGGTGAGCCTGTTCAAGGACGGCGGCGTCCGCGTGGTGCCGGGCAGCTATCTGGCCCGACAGCAGAACGACGGCAGCAATCCCGGCGCCGGCTATATCCGCGTCGCGATGGTGCAGGACAGCGAAACCACCGCAGAGGCGCTGCATCGCCTGGTGCGGATTCTCGGATGATGCGCAGGGCCCCATGAGCATGCCGGCGATCGAACGAGCCTTTCCTCTGGTCGGACACCTGCCGCCCTCGGTGCGCGAGGTGCTGACGCGGCGGCTGCGCGAGCTCGCCGGCTTCGGCCTCATCGCGATCGCCGCGGTGGCGGCGGCTGCGCTCGCGACCTGGTCGGTGCAGGACCCCAGCCTCAGCCACGCCACCTCGCGGCGCATCCATAATCTGCTCGGCTACCCCGGCGCGATCGGCGCCGATCTGGCGATGCAGATCCTCGGCCTCGGTGCGATCGGACTGTTGATGCCGGTCGCGGTGTGGGGCTGGCGGATGCTCAATCACCGCCCCTTCGACCGCACCGCCCTGCGGATGGGCGCCTGGTTCCTGTGCACGATCTTCGCCGCCGGCTTCGCCTCGTCGTTTCCGCATGACACCGCGTGGCCGCTGCCGACCGGACTCGGCGGCGTGGTCGGCGACGCGCTGGTGCGGGCGCCGTCGCTGGTGTTCGGTCCCGGCCTGATCTTCCGCGTCATCCTCAGCTTCATCCTCGGCGCCGCGGTGCTGGCGACGTTCCTGATCGCAGGCGGTTTCGGGTCGCGCGAGCGCGAACCCGACGAGGTGGCGTCCGATGAGGATCTGCCGCTCGAAGACGAAGAAGAATCCGACCGCGGCTCGGTGTCGCTCGGCTGGCTGGTACACGCGATGCTGAGTGCAAAGGCCCGGCTGTGGCGGCTGGCGAAGCTGTCCTATCAGGGCCTCGTCAGCAGTGCACCCGCGGCCGGCAAGCAGGGTTTCGAACGGCAGGAGCCGCGGCTCGGCGGTCGCGCCGCGCCGCCGATCGCCCCGGACGTCGATCACCACGACGACTACGAACCCGAGCCGGTCGACGAGATCGAAGACGAGGACGACGAAGAGGAGGAAGCTCCTCCGGTCGCCCGCGCGCCGCGCAAGAAGGCGGCGCCGAAGCCGGCCGCCAAGAAGGCGCGGTTCGACCTGCCCTCGGTTAACGTTCTATCTGCCCCGAAGGCCTCGGATCGGCAGCCGCTCAGCAAGTCCGAGCTCGAAGCCAATTCGCGCGCGCTGGAAGGCGTGCTGCAGGACTTCGGCGTCCGCGGCGAGATCATCAAGGCGAGCCCGGGCCCGGTGGTCACGCTGTACGAGCTGGAGCCGGCCCCCGGCATCAAATCGTCGCGCGTGATCGGCCTCGCCGACGATATCGCCCGCTCGATGAGCGCGCTGTCGGCGCGCGTCGCGGTGGTGCCCGGCCGCAATGCGATCGGCATCGAACTGCCCAACGCGCATCGCGAGAAGGTTTACTTACGCGAACTGCTCAGCGTGAAGGACACCAACGAGACCGTGCACAAGCTGCCGCTGTGCCTCGGCAAGAACATCGGCGGCGAGTCGATCATCGTCGACCTCGCCCGCATGCCGCATCTGCTGATCGCAGGTACCACCGGCTCGGGTAAGTCGGTCGCGATCAACACCATGATCCTCAGCCTGGTGTACCGGCTGCGGCCGGATCAATGCCGGCTGATCATGGTCGATCCGAAGATGCTCGAACTCTCCGTCTATGACGGCATCCCGCATCTGCTGACGCCCGTCGTCACCGATCCGAAGAAGGCGGTGGTGGCGCTGAAGTGGGCGGTGCGCGAGATGGAAGAGCGCTACAAGCGCATGGCCAAGCTCGGCGTCCGCAACATCGACGGCTACAACACCCGCCTCGGCGAAGCCAAAGCCAAGGGCGAAGAGCTGACCCGCACGGTGCATACCGGTTTCGACAAGGAGACCGGCAAAGCGATCTATGAGGAAGAGAAGCTCGACCTCGAACCGCTGCCCTACATCGTCATCATCGTCGACGAAATGGCCGACCTGATGATGGTGGCCGGCAAGGACATCGAAGGCGCGGTGCAGCGCCTTGCCCAGATGGCGCGCGCCGCCGGTCTGCACGTGATCCTCGCCACGCAGCGCCCGTCGGTCGACGTCATCACCGGTACCATCAAGGCCAACTTCCCGACCCGCATTTCCTTCCAGGTGACGTCGAAGATCGACAGCCGCACCATCCTGGGCGAGATGGGCGCCGAGCAGCTGCTCGGCCAGGGCGACATGCTGTACATGGCGGGCGGCGGCCGCATCAGCCGCGTGCACGGCCCGTTCGTGTCGGATGAAGAAGTCGAAAAGGTCGTCAAACACCTCAAGGCGCAGGGCGCGCCCGAATATCTTGAGGCGGTCACGGCCGAAGAGCCGAGCGAAGAAGACGGCGCGGTGTTCGACGCCACCGGCATGGGCGGCGATGGCGGCGGCGATCTATTCCAGCAGGCGGTGGCGATCGTCAAACGCGACCGCAAGGCCTCGACCAGCTATATTCAGCGCCGGCTGCAGATCGGCTACAACCGCGCCGCGTCGCTGATGGAGCGGATGGAGCTCGAAGGCATCGTCGGCCAGGCCAACCACGCCGGCAAACGCGAGATCCTGGTCGCCGAAGAGGATTCCAACTTTTGAGGCGCGGGATCAGGGTCATGCAGGGAGCCGACATGGGGTCGCGAAATCGCCACAGCGCCCCTGTAGCGGCAGACCAGCACCGCGGCGACGCCGTCACGGCCGTGCAGGACATGAGCTTGATCAAACGATTCAACGACTTGATGCCGAATTGGACGACCGCGCCCCGGCTGCGGCAGCTTTGCGCAGCCGCCGCTGCGGTCATGATCGTCGGCGCCGCGATTCAGCCGTCGGCGGCCGAACCGGTGCCGGCCCCGAAGCCGTCGCCGCGCGCGACCCAGCTCAGCGCGGCCGAACCGAAGCAGCGCGCCCCGCAAGCCCCCGCCCAGCCGCCGGTCGCCAAGCTGACCACCCCGCCCGAGCCGGTGATTCCCGATCCGCGGCGCAACGTGCCGGCCTCGATCTTCACCACCTTCGATGCCGCTCAGAAGGCGGAAGCCGCCAAGGCCAGCACGTATCTGTCGTCGCTGCAGACCTTGGTCGGCCAGTTCGTCCAGGTCGGGCCGGACGGCAGCAAGCTCACCGGCGATTTCTACATCATGAAGCCCGGCCGGGTGCGGTTCGAGTATGATGACCCGAGCCCAATCTCGATGATCGCCGACGGCCAGTCGGTGGTGGTGCGTGATCGCAAGCTCGCGACCCAGGACGTCTATCCGCTGTCGCAGACGCCGCTGCGCTATCTGCTCAGCGACCGGCTCGATCTGCTCCGCGACACCAACGTCGTCAGCATCACCTCCGACGATCTGTATTCGAACATCATCATCGAAGAGAAGAACGCCGTCATCGGCACCAGCCG
Organism: Rhodopseudomonas sp. G2_2311; assembly: GCF_047501505.1. Lineage (NCBI taxonomy): Bacteria > Pseudomonadati > Pseudomonadota > Alphaproteobacteria > Hyphomicrobiales > Nitrobacteraceae > Rhodopseudomonas > Rhodopseudomonas sp. G2_2311. Next base: position 140,017 of record NZ_JAZDRK010000006.1, on the reverse strand, counting down.
CTTGCTGCTGATGTTCGGCACCAAGGACGGTCAGCTCAAGCAATGGACCGTCACCGATCCGCAGGGCTACGACACCACCGTGGCGGTGTACAATCTCGACACCACGAGGCGCCCTGATCCGTCGATGTTCAAGATCGACTACACCAATTACGGCACTCCGCCCGGTTAGTCGTCCAAACCATGACCGCGGATGCGATCATCGGTCTTTACACACGACACGCACAGCAATGGGATCGTGAACGCGGCCGGACGCTGCTCGAGCGCGCCTGGCTCGAACAGTTTCGCCATTGCGCCGGCGATGGCGCCGCCGTCTTGGACCTCGGTTGCGGCTCGGGCGAACCGATCGCCCGGTTCTTGATCGCAGCGGGGCATGGTGTAACCGGGCTGGATTCTTCACCCGGCTTGATCGAGCTGGCCCAGCGGCGCTTTCCGGATCAGCATTGGGTCGTGGGCGATATGCGGCGCGCCGATCTGAAGCGCCTGTTCGGCGGCATCCTCGCTTGGGACAGTTTCTTTCATCTGTCGCCCAACGATCAGCGCGCGATGTTCGCGGTGTTTCGTGCGCATGCGGCCCCCGGCGCAGCGCTGATGTTCACCTCAGGTCCGGCTGAAGGCGTCGCGACCGGCTCGTACCAGGGCGAGCCGCTGTATCATGCAAGCCTTGCTCCGGCCGAATATCGGCGGTTGCTCGCCCGGCATGGGTTCACGGTCGTAGCCCACCGCGCCAATGATCCAGATTGCTGCGGTCATACCGTGTGGCTGGCGAAATCCGGTTGAAGCCTCCTACCCAGGCTTGCCCCCCTGGCTGCGATCCGCTAGGTCGCGCAGATGCGTCTCACGCTCACGACTTGGAACATCAACTCGGTGCGGCTTCGCATCGAGCTGGTGGCGAAATTCCTCAAAGCCCAGCGTCCGGACATCCTGTGCCTGCAGGAGACGAAGTGTCCGGACGATGCGTTTCCGCTGAAGCGGTTCAAGCGCCTCGGCTACGAGCACATCGCGCTGAACGGACAGAAGGGCTACCACGGCGTCGCGGTGATTTCGAAACTGCCGTTTGCCGCCACCGACATCCGCACCTTCTGCGACATCATCGACAGCCGCCACATCTCGGTCTCGGTGAAGACCGACGAGACCGCGCCGCCGCTGGTGCTGCACAATTTCTACGTTCCGGCCGGCGGTGACATTCCAGATCCGGCCGTGAATCCCAAGTTCAAGCACAAGCTGTCGTTTCTCGACGAGATGAAAGCCTGCGAGCCGCTGCATCCATCCGGTGATCAGCGGCACATCCTGGTCGGCGACCTCAACGTCGCGCCGCACGAGCACGATGTCTGGTCGCACAAACAGCTTCTGAAAGTCGTGTCGCACACACCGGTCGAATGCGACAAGCTGCTCGCGGTGCTGCGCGCCGGCAACTGGGTCGACGTCGCGCGCGATCGCATCCCGCTCGATCAGAAGGTCTATACGTGGTGGAGCTATCGGGCTGCCGATTGGACCGTCGGTGACCGCGGCCGGCGGCTCGACCACATCTGGGTGTCGGAAGCGCTGAAGGACCGCGTCATCGACTTCAAAATCCTGCGCGATGCGCGCAGCTGGGAGCGGCCGAGCGACCACGTCCCAGTCACGATGACGATGGAGCTGTAGTTAGTTGCTTCGCCGCGCGGCCGTCGCGCGGCCCCAGCAATCCAGTTCGCAGCGAAGTCGCTACGACGTCAGCTTGCTGCCGACCATGACGATGTCGTTGGCAACCTGAGTGGTGCGGGCGGCGAATTCGTCGCGCAGCCGCAGCGCTGCGCCGGGATCGCTTTCGAGCACCCGCTGAAACAGGCTGCGGGCGATCCGGATCGCCGAGGAATATTCCAGCGCCACCGCGGTGGTCGGGCGCCGCATCGGCATCACCAGAGCGAGTTCGCCGATCAGGTCGCCCGGCCGCGCCACCATCTCGTGCAGGCCGCCGTCTTCCTTTGTGATCTGAAACGCGCCGCGCTGAACCACATAGCCGGCATCGGCAGGCTCGCCGGCATTGAACATCACGTCGCCGCGCGCGAAGTCGCGCTGTTCGGAGCCGATCGCCAGCATCCGCAGCGCCTGCTCGCCGAGCAGACGCAGCGTCGGAACGCGCGCGAGCAGGGCAACATCATCTTCGATCGACATGCGGGACCGGGAAACGAGTGAATCGGCCCCTTATTGGTATCACGGCACGAGTTTGTAGCCACCGGCCTCGGTGACCAGAATCTCCGGATTCGCCGCGTCACGCTCGATCTTTTGGCGGAGACGGTAGATGTGAGTCTCGAGCGTGTGGGTGGTGACGCCGGAATTGTAGCCCCACACCTCCTGCAGCAAGGTTTCGCGCGACACCGGCGCCTGTCCGGCGCGGTACAGGAAGCGCAGGATCGCGGTTTCCTTCTCGGTCAGCCGGACCTTCTTGGCGTTGGCGCCGGTCAGCATCTTCGAGCCGGGGCGGAACGAATACGGCCCGACCGTGAACACCGCGTCCTCGCTGGCTTCGTGCTGGCGAAGCTGGGCGCGGATCCGCGCCAACAGCACCGCGAACCGGAACGGCTTGGCCACATAGTCGTTGGCGCCGCTTTCCAGGCCCAGAATGGTGTCCGAGTCGGTGTCGTGGCCGGTCAGCATGATGATCGGCGCCTTGAAGCCGCCCTTGCGCAAGCTGCGCACCACTTCGCGGCCATCGGTATCGGGCAAGCCGACATCCATCAGCACCAGATCGGGCGACAGCGCTTTGGCGGTCTGCACGCCCTTGGCACCGGTGTCGACCGCGGAAGCCTCGAACTCTTCGTGCAGCGACAGCTGCTCGACCAGCGCGTCGCGCAGATCATTGTCGTCGTCCACGATCAGGATCTTGCGGGCGTTCGGCATCGGCGCTGTCCTTCCGTCGTCTGGCGGCGCGGCTCTCATGGGGGCGCGCACGCAAATCACGCGCGATTGTATCGCAGATCAGCAGATAGGGAGCGATTCCGCGGAATTTAACTGCGGCCACCTAAATTTGCCGCCATGATGCCTGCGGCAAACTTCCTCGACGCATGAAAAAGACAGCCAGATCAGCACCTTCGCGAAAATCGCCGCAGACCGGGCCGTTGCTTCGGCTGATCGTGCGCAGGGCTGCCGGCGAGCTTAGCCGCGGCTGGCTGATCGCCGGTGGGCTGACCATCCCGGTGGCGCTGGGTCGCGGCGGCATTCTGGCCAATAAGCGCGAAGGCGACGGCGGCACCCCGCGCGGCACATTCCGCCCGCTGCGGCTGTGGTGGCGTGCCGACCGCGGCCCACGCCCCCGTACCCATCTGCCGATCCGCATCATCAGTCCTGACGATGCCTGGTGCGAAGACCCGGCAAGCCGGCACTACAACCGGCCGATCCACCGATCACCGGCCGGCGAAGGCGACCGCCTGATGCGCGACGATCATCTCTACGACCTGATCGTCGTGATCGACCACAACACCCGGCCGCGCATCGCCGGCCGCGGCAGTGCGGTGTTTCTGCATCTGGCCCGCGATAATTTCGGCCCGACCGCCGGCTGTGTGGCGATGACCCGCCCGAACCTCACACGCCTGCTGGCCCGGCTCGGCCCCAACACGAAGATCGTGATCGGGTAGCCGCACCACCGTCATCGCGCGGCGAGCGGGCAGATCGGTCTTCGACGATGCCGTGCAAGTCGCGACGTCAGCGATGCCCGAAGATCGCCGACCCTACTCGCACATGGGTGGCGCCGAATTGGATCGCGGTGGCGAAGTCGGCGCTCATGCCCATCGACAGCTTCGCAAGTCCATTGCGCTTGGCGATCTTGGCGCACAGCGCAAAATGCGGCGCCGGAGCTTCATCGACCGGCGGGATACACATCAGCCCGCCGATCGTGAGCCCCCAACGCTCGCGGCAGGCGACCAAAAAGGCGTCGGCATCCTGCGGTGCAATGCCGGCCTTCTGCGGCTCCTCGCCGGTGTTGATCTGAACGAACAGTTCGACCTTTCGGCCAGCCTGCGGCAGCACCTTGCTCAGAGCTTCGCACAGGCTGTCGCGGTCCACCGAGTGGATCGCATCGAACAACGCGACCGCGTCTTTGGCCTTGTTGGACTGCAGCGGCCCAATCAGATGCAATTCGGTGCCAGGGTATTGTTCGACCAACGCCGGCCATTTGCCCTTGGCTTCCTGGACACGATTTTCCCCAAACACCCGCTGGCCGGCTGACAGCACCGGGCGGATCGCGTCCGCCTCGAAGGTTTTCGACACCGCGATCAGCGCCACCTCGCTGCGCTCGCGCCGTGCATCCTTGCAAGCATTGACGATTTCGGCCTCGACCGCGGCCAGATTGTCGGCGGCGCTCATCGGCTCGAAGCTCCAGATGACAGTGGGCGGCGGATGACAGGCGACCTTGGCGGCGCGCTCAGAGCTGCAAGTTTGGGCACGGTTCCGGCTTCGCTCAAATTGTAATGAATCGAAGAAAGGCTTCTTGAAGCCTTCCACCTAGGGTGATTGCGGGGGGTCGAGGGGCAACGATGTCACGCATCGCAATCGTCCGCAACAAAGCCAAACTGAGGGCGTTGCTCGGGATCCGGGCCAGGCTCGTGGTGCTGGCGCTCATCCTGGTGTGTCCGCTGATGCTGGACCGGGTGCGTCTGCTCGAAGAGACGCGCACCGCTCAGCTCGCCGCCATGGCCAATGAGCTGTCGACGCTGGCGCAGCGCACTGCGGATGCCGAGCGCGAGGTGATTTCGTCGGTCGAAGCGGTGCTGAAATCGGCCGCCTATGTGCACGCCGCCGCCGCCCAGGCGGGGCGAAGCTGCAGCATTCTGCGCGCCAGCCTGCGTGTCGATCTGCCCTCGATCCGGATGCTGATGGTCGCCGGCCCCGACGGCGTGGTGCACTGCTCGACCTCGTCGATGTTCGTCGGCAGCAACATCAGTGACCGTTCCTATTTCCGTAAAGCTCTGGAAACACACGACTTCGTCGTCAGCGACTTCCTGGTCGGCCGGCAGACCCAGAAGGGTACGATCCTGGCCGCCTACCCGGTGTCAGCGATCGATACCGGCGAAGAGGCGGTGATCGTCGCCGGCATGAATCTGGACTGGCTGTCCGACATGATGAGCAGCCTGGCCGGCCGCGTCGGCGTCAACGCCGCCCTGATCGACGGCGAAGGCACTGTGCTGGCGGCACCGCCGGATGAGCGCAGCCTGATCGGCAAGAAGCTCGACCGTATGTCGCTGCTGCCGGCGATGGCCGAGACGCCGCAAGGCCGCGGCAGCATCACCATGCACGACGACGCCGGCCGGCTGATGACCGTGAGCCGGATTCCCGGCACCAGCGCCCGGCTGGTCGTAACCGTGGACGAGAACAAGGTCTCGGCCGGCATCAATCGCGACATCCGCACTGCCTATCTGCAGCTGGCGCTGGTCTGCCTGTTCGTGCTGCTCGGCGCACTGATCGCGGCCGAACGCCTGATCGTGCAGCCGATTTCGGTGCTGACCGGAGTCGCCAAGAAATTCGCCGAGGGCAACTGGTCGGCCCGGGTCGCGCGCAAGCGGCTGCCGTCAGAATTTGTGCCGCTGGCGCGGGCATTTAACGCGATGGCGGCGCAGCTCGGCCAGCGCGAACGCGAGCTCGTCGCCAGCAACAGCCGCCTGACCGTGATGGCCTCGATGGATCTGCTGTCCGGCCTCGCCAACCGCCGCGGCCTGCAGAGCCGGCTCGATTTCGAATGGATGAAGGGCCAGCAGACCGGGCATCGCCTGGCGCTGATGATGATCGACGTCGACCATTTCAAGTTGTTCAACGATTCCTACGGTCATCCCGAAGGCGACGCCTGCCTCAGCCGGATCGGCGAGACGCTGGCGGCGGTGGCCGACCAGACCGGCGGGTTCGCGGCGCGTTATGGCGGCGAGGAGTTCTGCCTGCTGCTGCCGGAAACCGGGATCGGCCGCGCCCTCCAGGTCGGCGAGCTGGTCCGCACCACCGTCGAACAGCTCGCCCTGCCGCATAAGACCAGTGCGTTCGAGCACGTGACCGTCAGCATCGGCGTCGCCTGTACGTTGCCGAGCGAACACGCTTCCCCGGCCGAGCTGATCGAAGCCGCCGACGCGGCGCTGTACGCGGCCAAACATCGCGGCCGCAACAACGTGGTCGAGCACGGCTTCATCCGGGCCAGCGACGGCCCGGTGGCGATGGCGAGCTGAGGCCGCCCAAGGGCTGCCCGGCGAGCCGTCCGGCTTGCGCCATCCCATTGACCCGACACCATGTTTCATGGCCTAGTCCGCGCGCTTCGCGCGCGATTTGAACCGAGCCCCCGCACCGGTTGGCGACCTCGGCCGCGCCCCGTTTTTCCGCCCTGATCCGCGCTCGAACCGGCCGGCCGTCTTCTGATCTTCCGAACCTGATCTCATGAGCAACGAACGATACAACGCCCGCGAATCCGAGCCGAAGTGGCAGGCTAAATGGGACGAGGCGAAGATCTTCGCCACCCGCAACGACGACCTGCGCAAGAAGTATTACGTGCTGGAGATGTTCCCGTATCCGTCGGGGCGGATCCACATGGGCCACGTCCGCAACTACACCATGGGCGACGTGGTGGCGCGGACGATGCGGGCGCGCGGCTACAATGTGCTGCACCCGATGGGGTGGGACGCTTTCGGTCTGCCGGCGGAGAACGCGGCGATCGAGCGCAAGGTCGCCCCAAAGGCTTGGACCTACGACAACATCGCGGCGATGAAGAAGCAGCTCCAGACCATGGGGTTGTCGCTCGACTGGGCGCGTGAATTCGCGACCTGCGATCCGTCCTACTACAAGCACCAGCAAAAGATGTTCCTCGACTTCCTGAAGGTCGGGCTGGTCGAGCGCGAGAAGCGCAAGCTGAACTGGGACCCGGTCGACATGACCGTGCTGGCCAACGAGCAGGTGATCGACGGCCGCGGCTGGCGCTCGGGCGCGGTGGTCGAGCTGCGCGAGATGAACCAGTGGGTGTTCAAGATCACCAAATACGCCCAGGAGCTGCTCGACGCGCTGGATACGCTGGATCGCTGGCCCGACAAGGTGCGGCTGATGCAGCGCAACTGGATCGGCCGCTCCGAAGGCCTGATGGTGCGGTTCGCGCTCGATAGCGCGACGACGCCGGCCGGCGAGACCGAGCTGAAGATCTTCACCACCCGCCCGGACACGCTGTTCGGCGCCAAGTTCATGGCGATCGCGGCCGACCATCCGCTGGCGCAAGCCGCGGCGGCGAAGGACCCGAAGGTCGCGGCGTTCATCGAGGACTGCAAGAAGCGCGGCACCGCGCAGGCCGAGATCGACACCGCCGAGAAGCAGGGCATCGACACCGGCATCCGCGCCGTGCATCCGTTCGACCCGAATTGGAAGCTGCCGGTCTATGTCGCCAACTTCGTGCTGATGGAATACGGCACCGGCGCGATCTTCGGCTGCCCGGCGCACGACCAGCGCGACCTCGACTTCGTCAACAAGTACCAGCTCGGCAATACGCCGGTGGTCTGTCCCGAAGGCCAGGACCCGGCGAGCTTCGTCATCACCGACACCGCCTATGACGGTGAAGGACGGATGATCAATTCGCGCTTCCTCGACGGCAAGACGATCGCCGAGGCGAAGGAAGAAGTCGCCAAGCGGCTCGAGACCACGCAGCTCGGCGGCGCACCGGTCGGCGAACGCAAGGTCAACTTCCGCCTGCGCGACTGGGGTATCTCGCGTCAGCGCTATTGGGGTTGTCCGATCCCGATCATCCACTGCCCGACCTGCGACGTGGTGCCGGTGCCGGACGCGGAGCTGCCGGTGGTGCTGCCGGAGGACGTGTCGTTCGACAAGCCGGGCAATGCACTCGACCATCACCCGACCTGGAAGCACGTCACCTGTCCGCAATGCGGCGGCAAGGCCGTGCGCGAAACCGACACCATGGACACCTTCGTGGATTCGTCCTGGTACTTCGCCCGCTTCACCGATCCGTGGAACACCGAGGCGCCGACCACACCGGACGTCGTCAACCGGATGATGCCGGTCGATCAGTACATCGGCGGCGTCGAGCACGCGATTCTGCATCTGCTGTACAGCCGGTTCTTTACCCGGGCGATGAAGGCGGCGGGTCATATCGACATCAAGCATGACGAGCCGTTCGCCGGCCTGTTCACGCAGGGCATGGTGGTGCACGAGACCTATCGGAAGGTCGACGGCCACTTCGCCTCGCCCGCCGAAGTGTCGATCGTGGTCGATGGCGATCAGCGCCGCGCCACGTTGATCGACGGCGGCAGCCCGGTCGAGATCGGGCCGATCGAGAAGATGTCGAAGTCCAAGCGCAACACCGTCGATCCCGACGACATCATCGGGACCTACGGAGCCGACACCGCGCGCTGGTTCATGCTGTCGGACTCGCCGCCGGATCGCGACGTGATCTGGAGCGAGGAAGGCGTCAAGGGCGCGTCGCGCTTCGTGCAGCGGCTGTGGCGGATGGTGAACGATGCGGCGCCGATCGCCGCGTCGGCTCCGGCCGAACGGCCGGCGAGCTTCAGCGCCGATGCGCTCACCTTGCGCAAGGCCGCACATGGTGCGCTCGACAAGGTGCTGTCCGGCATCGAGCGGCTCGCCTTCAACGTCAGCCTGGCGCATATCCGAGAGTTCTCGAATACCCTCGGTGACGCGCTGGCCCGTTCGCAAACGCCCTCGCCCGATCTCGCCTGGGCGATCCGCGAATCGACCGTGATCCTGGTGCAGCTGTTCCACCCGATGATGCCGCACCTCGCCGAGGAATGCTGGACCGTGCTCGGCCAGACCGGCCTGGTCTCCGAGGCGCTGTGGCCGCAGATCGAACCGGATCTCTTGGTCGAGGACAGCATCACGCTGCCGGTTCAGGTCAACGGCAAGAAGCGCGGCGAGGTGACGGTACCGCGCGACGCTCCGACCAGCGAAATTGAGGCTGCCGTTTTGGCGCTCGATGCGGTAAAACAGGCCCTGGGTGACAAGCCCGTTCGCAAGGTGATCGTCGTCCCGCAGAGGATCGTGAATGTCGTCGGCTAAGCCAGCGGAGCTCAAGAAGTTCGTCGTCCGGTTGGCGCTGGCGGTTGCGCTGGCCGCCCCGGTCGCCGGCTGCTTCCAACCGATGTACGCCGATCGCGGCGACGGTTCGCCGACGCTGCGCGATAAGCTGAACGCCATCGAAGTCCCGCCGCTCGATATTCCGAATGGGTCGCGCAACTCCCGCCTCGGCGTCGAGCTGCGTAATAAGCTGATGTTCAAGCTGTACGGCAGCGCCACCGGCGCGCCGCCGCTGTACACGCTGAAGATCTCGATCTCGACCTCGCGGTCGTCGCTGATCGTCGATCCCAGCACGCAGCTGCCGACGATCGAAAACTACGCGATCGATGCCAGCTATCAGCTCAAGGACATCGCCACCGGCAAAACGGTGATGAGCGGCAACACCTTCTCGCGCGTCGAATACGACGTGCCCGGTCAGTCGCAGCGCTTCGCCCGCACTCGCGCCGGCCGCGACGCGGAAGATCGCGCCGTGCAGGAGATCGCCGAGAACATCAACACTCGGCTCGCCTCGTTCTTCTACGCCGGGATGTGATCCGCGATTCCGCCGACCACGCGGTGTTGGTTCACATTCGGCTCTGGCGCTGAGTGATGGTTGCGCTTCGCGGCAAAGATGCCACCTCGTTTCTGAGCCGACCCGATCCGGGCCGGCCGATCGTGCTGCTGTACGGACCTGATGCGGGGCTCGTGCGCGAACGCGCTGATGCGCTGATCGCCGCCTCGCTCGACGATCCCAAAGATCCATTCGCATTGGTTCGGCTCGACGGCGACGAACTCGCCGCGGAGCCGTCGCGGCTGGTCGACGAAGCCCTCGCCATTCCAATGTTCGGCGGACGCCGCGCAATCCGGGTTCGCGCCGGTTCGCGCAGTTTCGTCGCCGGCGTCGAAGCGCTGATCTCCTCGCCGCCGAAAGAATGCCGGGTCGTCATCGAAGCCGGCGACATCAAGCCGGACAATGCGCTGCGCAAGGCCTGCGAAAAGGCCACGACTGGCGCGGTTGCAATCGGCTGCTATCCGGATGCCGAAGCCGACATCGCCCGGCTGATCGACGACGAACTGCGCGGCTCGAATCTACAGATCGCCAAGGATGCAAAGGCGGTGCTGACGAGCCTGCTCGGCGGCGATCGCCAGGCCTCACGTAATGAGCTGCGGAAGCTGGCGCTGTACGCGCACGGCAAGGGAGAGGTCACGCTCGACGACGTGATCACCTGCGTCTCGGATGCGTCGGATCTCAAGCTCGATGCGATCGTCGACGCCGCATTCTCGGGCAAGCCCGTCGTGGTCGAGACTGAATTCGCCAAGGCGATGGTGGCCGGCACTTATCCGGGTCAGATCATCCTCGCGGCGCAGCGCCACGCAGCGTTTCTGCACAAGACCAGCCTCGTGGTCGAAGGCGGCACGCCAGCCGCCGTGGTGCTCGATTCCGGATTTCCGCGGCTGCATTTCTCGCGCAAGGCCGCAGCCGAGACGGCGCTCCGCAATCTGTCGACGACGCGGCTGGCGCAGATCATCGAGCAACTCGCCAGCGCCGCGCTCGAAACCCGTCGCCAGGCTACACTCGGCGCGGCGATCGCACAGCGCACGCTGCTGTCGATCGCGGTCAGTGCGCGGCGGCGGAGTTAGTTGGTATCATCCGTAGTGCTGAGCGCAGCGAAGCCCACCCGGCTCGCCACACGAAACCCCTCTCGTTCGTCATTCAGGGGCGCCGTGCAGCGGCGAACCCGGAATCCATACTCCCGGCGCTCGTGAGAGCGCACGGCGGTGGATGACGAACCATTGACGGCAGTGGTTATGGATTCCGGGCTCGCGCAGCGTGGCTGCGCGCCCCGGAATGACAACGAGAGATCGTCGCCTCAGGCGACCACAAACAACGCGAACTAACCGCCGGCCTCGAGCCGGCGGATGATGTCATCGAGCTGATCGAGATCGGCGTAGCGGATCTGGACCGCGCCGGTGCCTTCGTGGTCGTCGATCGTCACCTTCATGCCGAGCGCGTCGCTCAGGCGTTTTTCCAGCGCTACGGTGTCGGCGTCCTTCACCGCCTTGGCACCCGAGGCGGCGCGGGGCTTCTGCGGCTTGCGTTCCGGCACGCCTTCTTCATGCGCCAACGCCTCGGTCTGACGGACGTTGAGACCTTCGGCGACGATCCGCTTGGCGATCGCCGACGGGTCGGGCAGACCGATCAGCGCACGCGCATGGCCAGCGGTCAGTTCGCCCGAGGCGATCAGCGCCTTGACGTCGTCGGGCAGCTTGATCAGCCGCATCATGTTGGCGACATGGCTGCGGCTCTTGCCGACGATCTTGGCGATCTCTTCCTGGCTGCGATTGAACTCGGCGGCCAGCGCCTGATAGCCCAGCGCCTCTTCGAGCGGATTGAGATCTTCGCGCTGAACGTTTTCGACGATGGCGATTTCCAGCGCGAGCGCATCCGACACGTCGACCGGAACGATCGGCACTTCGTGCAGACCTGCGCGCTGCGCCGCCCGCCAGCGCCGTTCGCCGGCGATGATCTCGTAGCGATCGGCGGTGCCCTTCACCGGGCGGACCACGATCGGCTGGATCACGCCGTGCTGCTTGATCGAGTCGGACAGTTCACCAAGCTCGGCGTCGGTGAAGGTGCGGCGCGGGTTGCGCGGATTGGCCTTGATGAATTCGATCGGCACCTTGCGCTGCGCCCGCGGCCGTTCGGCCTGCGTGGCCTCGCCGCCGACATCGCCGATCAGACTCGCCAAGCCGCGCCCCAGTCGCGAACGGTGCTCATCGGCCATCGCCAGCTCCCTTGGATTCACGTCGCTACTCCGCACTGATGAAATGAAAGTTGTTAGTTCGCATCGTCACTGACAAGCGGCATCGCAAGCAAGCCGGCGCCCTGCCCGGCTCTGGATCGCTTACTTCGCCCGCAATGACGAGACCTGGTCGGCGCCGCCGGCCGCGCACCTCAATGCGTGGTGCGGAGTTCGCGCTCGCGCTGAATCACTTCGGTGGCGAGCTTCAGATAGGCTTCGCTGCCGACGCATTTCAGATCATAGACCAGCACCGGCTTGCCGTAGCTCGGCGCTTCCGAGATCCGCACGTTACGCGGGATCATGGTGTCGTAGACCTTCTTGCCCATGAACTGGCGCACGTCGGCGACGACCTGGCTCGACAGATTGTTGCGGCTGTCGAACATCGTCAGCACGATGCCATGGATCGTCAGGTTCGGATTGAGGTTGGCGCGGACCTGCTCAACCGTCTGCAGCAATTGCGACAGACCTTCGAGGGCGAAGAACTCGCACTGCAGCGGCACCAGGATCGCATCCGCGGCCGCCATCGCATTCACAGTCAGCAGGTTCAGCGACGGCGGGCAGTCGATCAGCACGTAGGTGTAATCGAGCGGCGGATCGATGTCCTTGTTGAGCACGCCGATGGCGTCGCGCAGTCGGAACGCGCGGTCGCCGCGATGGCCGAGCTCGAGCTCGAGGCCGGACAGATCCATCGTCGAAGCCGCAATGTGCAGCCGCGGCACCGCGGTCGCAACCACCGCGTCGCGCAGCGGCGCTTCGCCGGCCAGCACATCGTAAGTCGAGGTGTTGCGATCGCGGCGATCGATGCCGAGCCCGGTCGAGGCATTGCCCTGCGGATCGAGATCGACGATCAGCACGCGTTCGCCGATCGCGGCCAGCGCCGTGCCGAGATTGATCGCGGTGGTGGTCTTGCCGACCCCGCCCTTCTGGTTGGCGAGCGCGATGATGCGCGGACGCCCGGGCTCTGAATTCGCCCTATCCCCTTGATAAATCTCGTCAATTACGGTCATGGCAGGTTCTTCGGCTGGTTGGTGGCGATTATGTGCGTCGTTCGATGTGGTCGATTTCGACGATCCAGCCTTGGCCACCGGTCGCGCTGGCATGCAGCTTAGGCTGGAATTTCCAATATTTAGTAGCTTCCGTCAATTCTGCATCTACATCTTGACCTTTCAGAAACAACGCTTTCGTGGTTCCGGAGGTCATCAGAGGTTCGGCAAAACCGATGAGCTGGTGTAGCGGAGCGACCGCACGGGCGGTGATGCAATCAAGCGCCTGTGGGAATCTATCCACGTTATCCCCGATGTCCGCGAGCATTACTGTGCCCGGCGCGGCCGCCACGCGGAGCGCCTCGCGCAGGAACGCCGCCTTCTTGGCGATCCTCTCCACCAATGTGACGTGTCCACCGACGTCCGCCATCGCGCAGGCCAGCACCACGCCGGGGAACCCGCCTCCAGATCCAAAGTCGAGCCATCGCCGAGCCTGCGGCATAAGGCTGACGAGCTGCAGCGAATCCGCGACGTGGCGCGTCCAAAGCTGCGGCAGGGTCGAGGGAGCGACCAGATTAGTCTTAGCCTGCCATTGCTGCAGCAAAGCGACATAGGCATCGAGCCGCGCTTCGAGCGCTGATGAGATCGGGACGAGCTTCAGCGCCGCCGCCTTGTCGGCGTCGAGATCAGAGAGAGAAACGAGAGGTTTGGCAGCGCGCTGCATGGAACTTCACTGCGGAGAAACGGCCGCTGCGGGCCTGTTTTGACTATATTCTTGCAAACCGATTCCGGCCATCGAATACGGCACCGATCTGCAATCGACGGCTCGCCTTTCACATGAAACAGGGCGGGAGACCGCGTGTTTCACGTGAAACACTCTCGGAACCTTACCCTGCCGATTTCCGCTTTCGTTGTTCACGCCGCAGATAGGCCGCCAGAATTCCGAGGGCGGCCGGCGTGATCCCGTCGAGCCGACCCGCCTGCCCGACGGTATGGGGCCGATGCCGTTCCAGCCGCGTGCGAGCCTCGTTCGACAGACCCGGGACCGCTGCGTAATCGACATCCGTGAGCCGCAGGCTCTCATCCCGACGAAACGCCTCGACGTCCGCGGTCTGCCGCTCCAGATAGACATGATATTTGGCGTCGATCTCGACATGGACCGCGATTCCCGGATCGACCTTGCCGAGCTCCGGCCAGATCGCGCGGACCTGAGCCCACTCGATCTCCGGATAAGACAACAGATCGAACGCCGAGCGGCGCTGGCCGTCGCGGTTCAGCGCCAGCCCATGCTTGGCGGCTTCGTTCGGGGTGATCGATAGCGACTCGGCGAGCGCTTTAGCCTCAGAGAGTGCCGCCATTTTTTCCTGATGGAAGGCTGCCCGCTCCGTGCCGACGCAGCCGATCGCTAGCCCTTTGTCGGTGAGGCGCTGGTCCGCATTGTCGGCCCGTAGGGTCAGGCGATATTCGGCCCGTGAGGTGAACATCCGGTACGGCTCGGTGATACCGCGGGTCACCAAATCGTCGATCATCACGCCGAGATAGCCGTCGGCGCGATCGAACACCGCCAGGTCGCCTCCCCCGGCGGCCAAAGCCGCGTTGAGACCCGCAACCAAACCTTGGGCCGCGGCCTCTTCATATCCGGTCGTGCCGTTGATCTGCCCGGCTAGAAACAGCCCGCGCAATCGCTTGGTCTGCAGCGTTGGTTCCAGTTCTCGCGGGTCGACATGGTCGTATTCGATCGCGTAGCCAGGGCGGAACATCTCGGTCCGCTCCAGGCCAGGAATCGTCTTCAGGATTGCGCGCTGCACGTCTTCGGGCAGCGAGGTCGAAATCCCGTTGGGATAGACCGTCGGATCGTCGAGCCCTTCCGGCTCCAGGAAGATCTGGTGGCCGTCGCGGTCGCCGAATTTGACGATCTTGTCCTCGATCGACGGGCAATAGCGCGGTCCGGTGGACTGAATCTGCCCGGAATACATCGGCGAGCGATGCACATTGGTGCGGATCACCTCATGGGTGGCCGTCGTGGTCCGGGTGATGCCGCATTCGATCTGCGGCGTGGTGATCGCGGGCGTCAGCACCGAAAACGGCTCCGGCGGATCATCACCGGGCTGCATTTCGACCGCGCTCCAGTCGATCGTCCGGCCATCCAGACGTGGTGGAGTGCCGGTTTTGAGCCGGCCGAGGGCGAATCCGAGCGCTTCGAACGATCCTGACAGCCCCATCGCCGGGGCTTCGTCGATCCGGCCCGCCGGCCAGCTTCGCTCGCCGAGGTGAATGAGCCCCCGGAGGAAGGTCCCGGTGGTGATCACGACCGCCGCGGCCGCAAACTCCCGGCCGTCGCCAAACCGAATGCCGGTCACGCGGCCATTCTGCCAGAGCAGTGCGTCGGCCTCCCCTTCGATCACCGACAAGTTCGGAATGGCCTGGATCGCGGTCTGCATCGCAGCCGCATACAGTTTGCGATCGGCTTGAGCGCGGGGACCACGGACGGCGGGGCCTTTGCGACGGTTCAGCATCCGAAACTGAATGCCGCCAGCGTCGGCGACCCGGCCCATCAAGCCGTCCAGAGCATCGACTTCGCGGACCAGATGACCTTTGCCCAGCCCTCCGATCGCCGGATTACAGGACATCGCACCCACGGTGGCAAACCGATGGGTGACGAGGGCGGTAGCCGCGCCGATCCGGGCAGCCGCAGCCGCAGCTTCGCAGCCGGCGTGGCCGCCACCGATGACGATGACGTCGAAAGAGGTGCGCATGGTGGGGTTGTAGCTCAGCTCCGAGGAGCTTTGAAGGCGAGTCCGCCGACCTTGATACCGGCTAAACCTCACCGGACTGTTTCACGTGAAACAGCGGTGCCGAAATCCCGGTATCGTGGTTAACCAATCGTAACCACGCCGCTGATCGGCAACCCGGTGAGCCTATTTGCCGATGCAGAACCGGCTGAAGATCTCACCGAGGACGTCCTCGACGTCCACCCGCCCGAGCAATCGGCCGAGGCTGTGAGCTGAAGCACGAAGTTCTTCGGCGACGATTTCTTCGGCCAGTCCCGGCACGAGACTGCGCTCCAGTGATGCCGCCGCTTCGGCGAGCAACAGCCGATGGCGGCCCCGCGTGATCAATCCGGCTTCTGCAGACCCGAAATATTGCGCAGCAAATTGCGTCAGCTCGCGCAGCAACTCCGCAAACCCCTCGCCCGTCGCCGCGGAAATCCGGAAACCGGGCTCTGACGAGCTCAATCCTGCGACCTCACTTACCGCCAGATCGATCTTATTCCGGACCCGCCAGACTTCCGGACCGCTGACATCCGGATCCGACGCATCCGTGGCCGTGCTCAGCCACAGCACCAGATCCGCCGCCGCGGCCCGCAAGCGGGCGCGTCGCACACCCTCCTGCTCGACCGGATCGTCACTGTCTCGCAGTCCTGCGGTATCAATCACCGTCACCGGGTAGCCGTCGAGATCGAGCTGGACCTCGATCACATCCCGGGTCGTGCCGGCATGCGGCGAGACGATCGCCACCTCGCGGTGCGCCAGGCGATTGATCAGAGTCGACTTGCCGACATTCGGCGGCCCGGCGATCGCCACCACCATCCCGTCGCGAAGCTTTTCGCCCCGGCCCTGCTCGGCCAACACCTCGGCGATCTCTGCCGACAGCTCGGCGATCTTCGCCCGCGCCGGCCCCATCAGCTCATCGGCAACGTCACCCTCGTCGGAAAAGTCGATCCCCGCTTCGACCAGCGCCAGTGCTTCGATGATCTGATCGCGCCATCTCCGCGCCCGGTCGCCGAGCACGCCGCCGAGCTGGCGCAGCGCCTGACGCCGCTGCGCGTCGGTGTCCGCATGGATCAGATCGTCGAGACCTTCGGCTTCGGTCAGATCGAGCTTGCCGTTTTCGAAGCCCCGCCGGGTGAACTCGCCTGGCTCCGCCGGCCGCACGCCTTCGAACGCCGAGAGGGTCTTGATCAACGCCGCCGCCACCGCGCGGCTGCCGTGGATGTGCAATTCGGCGACGTCTTCGCCGGTCGCGGACGCAGGCGCCGGAAACCACAACGCCACGCCGTCATCGATCAACTCGCCGCCGCGGGTCCGAAGATCACAGCGCACGGCGCGCCGCGGCGACGGCAGAGATCCGGTCAGCGCTCTCAGCACGTCGCCCGCTCGCGATCCGGAGACACGCAGGATGGCGATTGCCGACGGCAGCGGTCCGGTCGCAAGGGCGAAGATGGTCTGGTCGCTCGGATGCATGGCGCTGTCTTGCCGAGGCGCTGTTCCGAACGCAAACAAAAAGGGCGCCCGCTGGGGCGCCCTTGATGGCCGGTTATTCGACTCGGTCAGGTGTTCATCGAGTCGAAGAATTCCGAGTTGTTCTTGGTGTTGCGCAGCTTGTCGAGCAGGAACTCGATCGCGTCCATCGTCCCCATCGGGTTGAGGATACGGCGCAGCACGTACATCTTCTTCAACAGCTGCGGATCGGTGATCAGCTCTTCCTTGCGGGTGCCGGACCGCGAGATATCGATCGCCGGGAAGGTGCGCTTGTCGGCGACCTTGCGGTCGAGGATCAGCTCCGAGTTGCCGGTGCCCTTGAACTCTTCGAAGATCACTTCGTCCATGCGCGAGCCGGTATCGACCAGCGCGGTGGCGATGATGGTGAGCGACCCACCCTCTTCGATATTACGGGCGGCGCCGAAGAATCGCTTCGGCCGCTGCAGCGCGTTGGCGTCGACACCGCCGGTCAGCACCTTACCCGAAGACGGCACCACCGTGTTGTAGGCGCGGCCGAGGCGGGTGATCGAATCGAGCAGGATGACGACGTCGCGGCCGTGTTCGACCAGGCGCTTGGCCTTTTCGATCACCATTTCGGCGACCTGAACGTGGCGGACTGCCGGTTCGTCGAAGGTAGAGGAGATCACCTCGCCCTTCACCGAGCGCTGCATGTCGGTGACTTCTTCGGGCCGCTCGTCGATCAGCAGCACGATCAGGTAGCACTCGGGGTGATTCGCCGTGATCGAGTGCGCGATGTTCTGCATCAGCACCGTTTTACCGGTGCGCGGCGGCGCGACGATCAGCGCGCGCTGGCCCTTACCGATCGGAGCGACGATGTCGATGACGCGGGCCGACAGATCCTTGCGGGTGGGGTCGTCGATCTCAAGCCGGAAGCGTTCATCCGGAAACAGCGGCGTCAGGTTGTCGAAATTGACCTTGTGCTTGGACTTCTCGGGATCTTCGAAGTTCAGCGAGTTGACCTTGAGCAGCGCGAAGTAGCGTTCGCCTTCCTTCGGGCTGCGGATGTGGCCTTCGATGGTGTCTCCCGTGCGCAGACCGAAGCGGCGGATCTGCGAAGGCGAAACGTAAATGTCGTCCGGGCCCGGAAGGTAGTTGGCATCCGGCGAGCGCAGAAAGCCGAAACCGTCGGACAGCACCTCGACGACGCCCTCGCCGATGATGTCGGTCTCTTTAGCCGACAGCTGCTTGAGGCAGGCGAACATCAGCTCCTGCTTGCGCATCGTGCTGGCGTTCTCGACCCCGAGCTCTTCCGAAAACGAAACGAGTTCGGCCGGCGTCTTGGCCTTCAGGTCTTGAAGTTTGATTTCCCGCATGGGGGTGGTCCTGTGGAAACGAGACTGGGGATTCGTCAGCGGAAGAAAAAGCGGGAGGAAATAACCGGAGTCCGCAGGTCTTCAGGTCGACGGTGTCTTGAGCAAGGAAGGTGCGGGAGGTTTCAGACCCGATGCGGCGGCCGGTTCAGAAAGGAACCTGATCGCAACCACATTCGCCTGCTTTAGGTGGGACGAATGCCAGTATAGAAAATCCGTTGCGTCCACGCAAGACGATCGACGCCGTACCGTCATCCAGGGCCGTCAGAACGGCTTGACGATCACGAACAGCACCGCCGCGATCATCAGGAGCGTCGGTATCTCATTGATAACGCGATAGAATTTATGAGACCGGGTATTCCGGTCGGCGGCGAAGTCGCGCACGTAGCGGCCGAGCAGGAGATGAATCACGGTCATCAGCACGACGGCGGCGAGCTTGGCGTGAAACCAACCCGAGGTGAAATAGCCCTGCTCCCAGGCGATCGCCAAACCAGCAACCCACGCGACCATCATGGCCGGATTCATGATCGCCCGGTACAGTCGGCGTTCCATGATCTTGAAAGTCTCGGACTGGGTCGATCCGACTTCGGCGGCGCAGTGGTAGACGAACAATCGCGGCATATACAGCATGCCGGCCATCCAGGAGATCACCGCCACCACGTGCAGGGTCTTCACCCACGGATAGACATCCACCCAGTCGATCATTCGATCTTCCATTCCGCTGTGCCGCGAAGCCGCCAGACGATCCGGAACGCAGGACCCGCATCGCGCGTTGATCGAATGCTCGAATGCGGAGATTTCCGCAAGCGCCCGCTTTCTTATCAATATTTATAGATTCTTAAGGTTTGAGTCTAAGTGGCCGTGGATTTGACTCACCCAACGGCATTCCAGAGTTCTTCCGCATCGACCCACATCTTCACAGTCATCCCCAACTGCTGGTCTGTTCGTCGGGCTCTTGCAGGATCAGAGGGTTGCGCCGGATCGTCGCCGCATTACCGAGAGACAAATCCACATTCACCCGCTAACCTCATTGCCATCCCGAAATGCTTCTCTCACCCGACGCCTGTGAAGAAAAAGCCGGGTTATCCCGACCGCGACGGCCGGGGGTCAGCTTTGGTGCGATTCTCGCCCCGTTGTTCACAGGTTACACAGGGCTACGATGCTGACCGACGGCAGCTACTTTCACCTTCATCTGGTCTCGGACTCGACCGGCGAAACTCTGATCACGGTGTCGCGTGCGGTGACGGCGCAATACGCCAACGTCACCCCGGTCGAGCATGTCTATCCGCTGGTGCGCAGCCAGAAGCAGCTCGATCGCGTGCTGCAGGAGATCGAGGAAGCGCCCGGCATCGTCTTGTTCACGCTGCTGGAGACCGAGCTGGTCACCCGGCTCGAGGCGAAATGCCAGGAGATCAACAGCCCGAGCCTGTCGATCATTGGTCCGGTGATGCAGCTGTTCGAAGCCTATCTCGGCGCGTCGACGATGGGCCGCGTCGGTGCGCAGCACACGCTCAATGCCGAATATTTTCAGCGGATCGATGCGCTGAACTATTCGATGATGCACGACGACGGCCAGCACGTCGAAGGACTTGAAGAAGCCGATGTGGTGCTGGTCGGTGTGTCGCGCACCTCGAAGACGCCGACCTCGATCTATTTGGCCAATCGCGGCATCCGCACCGCCAACGTGCCGCTGGTCGCCGGCATTCCGATTCCGCATCAGCTTGAGACGTTAAAGAAGCCGCTCGTGGTCAGTCTGCACGCGTCGCCGGAGCGTTTGATCCAGGTGCGACAGAACCGGCTTCTCAGTCTCGGCGCCGGTACGGGCAACGACTCTTATATTGATCGTCAGGCCGTGACCGACGAGGTGCTGCTGGCGCGCAAGCTCAGCGCCAAATATGGCTGGTCGCTGCTCGACGTCACCCGCCGTTCGATCGAAGAGACTGCGGCGGCGATCATGAAACTGCTTGCCGATCGGCAGCGCCAGAGGGTGCCGGAATGACGCTGTGGCTTGGGCCGCAGCCGCTGGTGCTGGCTTCGCAGAGCCGCGCCCGCCAGACGGTGCTTAGCAACGCCGGAATTCCGTTCGATGCGATTCCGGCCGACATCGATGAGCGCGGCATCGCGGACGCATCTGGCCTCAGTGCGCCGGGTGAGATCGCCGCGCTGCTGGCGCAGCAGAAGGCGGCGTTCGTCAGCAACCATCATCCCGGCCGCCTGGTGCTCGGCGCCGATCAGACGCTGGCGCTCGGCGCGCGTGGTTTCAACAAGCCCGCCGACCGCACCGCCGCTGCCAAGCAACTCCGCGAACTCGCCGGCCGCCGTCATGAATTGCATTCGGCGATCGCTATCGTCCGCAACGGCATCACGCTGTTTGCCGATGTGTCGATCGCGCGGATGACGATGCGGCCGCTCACCGAGGCGGAGATCGACGCTTATCTCGACGTCGTCGGCGACAAGGCCACCACCAGCGTCGGCGCCTATCAGATCGAAGGTCTCGGGGTCCACCTGTTCGACGGCATCCACGGCGATCATTTCACCATCCTCGGTCTGCCGCTGTTGCCGTTGCTCGGTTTTCTGCGTAGCCAGAACCTGCTGGCGGTCTGAGGCGCGGGCGACGAACCAAACAACAAGCGAGACGCAGCACCGATCGGGATCGGATCTGAAACGTCTCGCGCGGAAGAAAAAGACGGAGGCGACGGAATGCTGGTGCTCGGACTGACCGGTTCGATCGGGATGGGCAAATCGACCACCGCCAAGCTGTTCGCGGAAGCCGGGGTGCCGGTC
The DNA here is from genome assembly GCF_047501505.1 of Rhodopseudomonas sp. G2_2311. NCBI lineage: Bacteria > Pseudomonadati > Pseudomonadota > Alphaproteobacteria > Hyphomicrobiales > Nitrobacteraceae > Rhodopseudomonas > Rhodopseudomonas sp. G2_2311. Next base: position 118,838 of record NZ_JAZDRK010000006.1, on the reverse strand, counting down.
TACGATGCCGACGCCACCGTGCATAAGATCTACGAGAACGAAGCCGTGCCGGCGATCGAAGCGGCATTTCCCGGCACCACGGTCGGCGGCAAGGTCGATCGCGCGCTGTTGTCCGCGAAGGTCGTGCATGATCCGGCCGCGATGAAGCGGCTCGAAGCAATCGTGCACCCGATGCTGCGCGCCCATCACCAGCAGTTTCTCGACGATGCCGAATCATCGGGCGCGCCGGTCGCGGTGGTCGATGTCCCGCTGCTGTTCGAGACCGGCGGCGAAAAGCGCGTTGACGCGGTGGTGGTGGTGACGACCTCGCCGGAGGTCCAGCGCGAACGGATTCTCGCGCGCGACAACATGACCCCTGAAAAACTCGATGCGATTCTGGCCCGGCAGATGCCCGATGCCGAGAAGCGCAAGCGCGCGGATTTCGTGGTGGATACCTCCAACGGACTCGACCCGGTGCGGCTTCAGATCCGCGAAATCCTCGAGGCCGCTGCTAAAATGCCGCGCCGGCGCGACTGATTCGCACGGCGACCAACACGGCCTGATCAAAAGCGATGCGTGAGATCGTCCTCGACACCGAAACCACCGGCCTCGATCCGCTGCGCGGCGATCGACTGGTCGAAATCGGCTGCGTCGAGATCTTCAACCGGATGCCGACCGGCCGCACCTATCATCAATACCTCAATCCCGAACGGGACATGCCGGCTGAAGCCTTTGCGGTGCATGGGCTGTCGAGCGAATTCCTCGCCGACAAGCCGCTGTTCGCACAGGTGGCCGACGAGTTTCTCGAATTCATCGGCGATGCGCCGCTGGTGATTCACAACGCCTCGTTCGACATCGGCTTCATCAATGCGGAGCTGTCGCGGCTGTCGCGTGCGCCGGTGCCGCGCGATCGCCTGGTCGACACCCTGCTGCTGGCCCGCCGCAAGCATCCGGGCGTGTCGAACCGGCTCGACGACCTGTGTTCGCGTTACGCGATCGACAATTCGCGCCGGACCAAACACGGCGCGTTGCTCGATGCCGAGCTGTTGGCCGAAGTCTATATCGACCTGATCGGCGCCCGGCAGTCGCAGCTCATTTTGGCCGATGTGCCGGCCGAGGTGGTCGGGGCTGCCAGCGAGAACCGTCGCCGCCAGCGACCCGCGCCGCTACCGAACCGGCTGACCGACGCCGACCTCGAAGCCCACCGCGCCTTCATCGCCACGATGGGCGACAAGGCGATCTGGCCGGACTATCTGGCGGTCGGCGCCTGAGCTTTATATCCCCCCGAAACGACAATGCCCGGCACGTCGGCCGGGCATTGCAGAAGTCATGAGCGTGAGCGGCGAGCGGATCAGCTCGGCTGGCCCTGCTGCTGGGCGCGCTCGAGGTTCTGGCGATACAGGCCGATGAAATCGACCGGGTCGAGCATCAGCGGCGGGAACCCGCCGTCGCGCACGGCGCTGGCGATGATCTCGCGGGCAAACGGGAACAGCAGCCGCGGGCATTCGATCATGATCAGCGGATGCAGGTTCTCCTGCGGCACGTTCAGCACGCGGAACACGCCCGCATAGGCCAGCTCGAAGCTGAACAGGACGCTGCTGCCGGATTCGGCCTTGCCTTCGATCGACAGCGTCACTTCGTATTCGTTCTCGCCGACGTTGTTGGCGCCGACGTTGATCTGGATGTTGATCGCCGGCTGCTGCTGCTGCGGGGCGAGCGACGCCGGAGCGTTCGGGTTCTCGAACGACAGATCCTTGGTGTACTGCGCCAGCACATTGAGTTGCGGAGGAGCACCCTCGGGAGGCGTGCCGTTACCGTTGGTCATCGATGGTTCTCCTGGAAGCGGATTGGATGGCGGCCGCCGACTTGCAGAGGGCGTCGCAACAATGGGCAGGTGCTTTGGCGAGTGGCTATCATACGCCCCCGGCGTTCCACAAGGTAGACAGAGGCTGCGGCCGCAGCCCGGCAGGCGGGTGCCGGATACCGCGCCCACAGCCTAAAGGTCCCGGGATGGCCCGCCGAAACCTCTCCTTAACCGCCCACCGGCCAGGTTTTCGGGCCTCTCACCGGTTTCCGGCGGGGCGCGAAGCGCGTAAGCTCGCCGGGCCACAGCTCCAAAGATCGCTGTGTGGGGTTGCCAACCCCACCGGCTGTGCCAAAACGCGCCATTGGCGCGCCGCGGTTGATGCCTACATGGTGCAAACCGGCTCTCTGCCGCGTTGGCGTCGCGAGGCCGGAGACCAAAGCGCGCCGGCAGGCCCCGGCCCGATCAGAAAGTGAATGCGACGTGGATATTTACACCATCATCTTCCTGGCGCTCGCGGTGTTCATCTTCCTGCGTCTGCGCAACGTGCTCGGCCAGCGCACCGGCAGCGAACGGCCGCCGTTCGATCGCGCTGCCGCGCGGGACATGATTCCCGGCAAGCAGGACACCAACGTGATCTCGATGCCCGGCACCGTGATCGACCAGGCGCCAATGGCGCCGAACGCGGACGTGGTGCCGCCCTCCGATCGCTGGAAGGGCATCGCCGAGCCGGACTCCGAACTTGAGCACGGCCTCAACGCCATCGCCCAGAACGATTCCTCGTTCGACGCGCAGCACTTCATCGCCGGCGCCAAGAGCGCCTATGAGATGATCGTGATGGCGTTCGCCAATGGCGACCGCCGCGCGCTGCGGGATCTGCTGTCGAGCGAGGTCTATGAGAGCTTCGATGCGGCGATCAAGGATCGCGAGAAGAACGATCTCAAGGTCGAGACCCGCTTCGTGTCGATCGAGAAGGCCGAGCTGATCGGCGCCGAGCTGCGCGATCGCACCGCGATGCTGACGCTGAAGTTCGTATCGCAGATGATCTCGGCGACCCGCGACAAGACCGGCGCGGTGGTCGACGGCTCGCCCGACAAGGTCGCCGATATCACCGACGTCTGGACCTTCGCCCGCGACACGAGCTCGCGCGATCCGAACTGGAAGCTGGTTGGGACCGGCAGCGGCAGCTGACGTACGCGGCGCGTACCGCGCCGCCCTGGCCGGCTGCGTTCTCGCAGCCGCGCTATTGTCTGCGCCGAGTGAGGCGGACGCGCGCAGCCGGCATCACCATTCTGGCGCCCGATCCGTCTCGAAATTCGCCCAGCATCACGCAAAGTATCGGCATCCGCTGTGGCCGCTGGAAATCCCGGGCGGCCAATATCTGCCGGTCGCCTGGCCGGACGTCCCTGGTTGGGACGCCGACGATCAGCTCGCCGCGCTGAAAACCTTCCGCGTCAGTTGCCGCCCGATCCTGGCGGCGGGCCGAGTGCCCTCGATCGACAAGCCGCTCGGCGGCTCGTTGTGGGAGCCATGTCATGCGGCGCGCTCGGCGCACGTCACCACCGCGGCCGAGGCTCGCGCGTTCTTCGAACAGCATTTTGTGCCGCTGCAGATCTCCCGTCTCGGCGAGCCGCTCGGCTTCGTCACCGGCTATTACGAGCCGGTGATCGAAGGCTCGCCGGTCAAGACCGACGACTACACCGTGCCGGTGTATCGCCGCCCGTCGAACCTGTTCGTCCGCGGCTACAAGCAGGATGCGGCCCTGCCGAATGGTGGGCCGGTGTTTCGTAAGATCGGCCGGCGCAAGCTGGTGCCGTATTATGACCGCGGGGAAATCGAAGACGGCGCGATCGACGGTCGGGGTCTGGAGATCTGCTGGCTGAAGAGCCAGACCGATCTGCTGTTCGCACAGATCCAGGGATCAGCGCGGATCAAGCTGCCCGACGGGCGGGTGATCCGAATCAATTACGACGCCCACAATGGTTTCCCCTACACGCCGGTCGGTCGCATCCTGATCGAGCGCGGCATCATCCCGCGGGAAGAGATGTCGATGCACCGCATCCGCGATTGGATGGAGGCCAATCCCGAGGGCGCCAAGGAGCTGCGGCGGGCAAACCGCTCGTACGTGTTCTTCCGCAAGGTCGAGCTGAAGGACGACGACGAAGCGATCGGCGCCCAAGGCGTGCCGCTGACCCCCGGCCGCTCGATCGCCGTCGACAAGGGGCTGCACGTCTACGGCACGCCGTTCTTTATTACGGGCGAGCTGCCGATCGATTCGCCGACGGCGAAGACAGCGTTTCGGCGGTTGATGATCGGCCAGGACACCGGCTCGGCGATCGTCGGTCCGGCGCGGGCCGACCTGTATTTCGGCGCCGGTGCCGAAGCCGGCGCGATCGCAGGACGGATCCGGCATCCGATCGCCTTCGCCATGCTGGTGCCGAAGAGTCTCGATCCGGTTGCGCGCGCCCGCAGTCTGCCGGTGCCCGAGCCGCGCCCGCCCGCCAAAACCAACAAACCCGCAGCGACGCCGCCGAAGGCCGGTGGTAAAGACGGTGCCACGACTGTCCCGACACCGGATAGTCGGCCGGCCACGGCGCCGTCACGGCCGCCGGCTCAACGGCATCGCTCCCACCACTCGCGGCTCCATCGCCACCTGCGCTGATCTCGATGAAACGCATCATCCCGCCGCTCGACCCGCCGATGTCGCGCCGCAAGCGCAGCCTGACTGAGGACGAGCGGGCGCTGTGGGACGGCGTAGCTCGTCAGATCAAACCGCTGCGCGGCCGGCCGCGGCTGATCAAGGTCGAGATTGCCGATCCGCAGGTCCCTGCACCCGCGATCAAGCCGGCGCCGGTGGCGCCGCCGCAACCGCTCAAGCGGGCCGCGAAACCACCGCTCCCGACCGCCCCGCCGCCGCTCGCCACGCTGGGCCGCCGCGAACGGGCGCATCTGTCGCGTGGCCGCAAGGACATCGACGCGCGGATCGATCTGCACGGCATGACCCAGGCGCGCGCGCATCACGCGCTGCTGTATTTCCTGCAGCGCGCCAGTCATGACGGGCTCGGCTTCGTGCTGGTGATCACCGGCAAGGGCAAGAGCGGCGACACCGAACGCGGCATCCTCCGCCGCCAGGTGCCGCAGTGGCTCGCTCTCCCCGAATTCCGCGCCTATGTGGTCGGCTTCGACGAAGCCCACATCGGCCACGGCGGCGAAGGCGCGTTGTACGTGCGGGTGAGACGAGCGCGCGGTTAGTGCGCAAAGCACAGGGTGTTCATCGGCCGACGAGCCCCCGTTCCCAACGTCATCACCCGCGCATGCGGGTGATCCAGTCTCCCAGAGAGGTTGTTAATTGGACGCAGACGCTCTGCAATACTGGGTCGCCCGGACAAGCCGGCGATGACGTGGTTGGGTGGAGCGAGGACTGTTGTTACTTGCGGCGTATCATACATAAAAATCCGTCATCGCCGGGCTTGACCCGGCGATCCATCGTCTTGCGAAGAAGGATGGATGCGCGGGTCAAGCCCGCGCATGACGTTTGTACTTGTGGCGGCGTCGTGGGCAAACGAAGTGCCGTACAACCCCGCTACAAAATAAACCGGCTCAAATCCGTGTTCTTGGCCAGATCTCCGACATTGGTCTTCACGTAGTCCGCATCGACCTGGAAGGTCTCACCGTGGCGGTCGGGGGCGACGAAGGAGATCTCGTCGAGGACGCGCTCCATCACGGTCTGCAGCCGGCGGGCGCCGATGTTCTCGACGGTGGAGTTCACCGCAACCGCGACATCGGCCAGTGCGTCGATGGCGTCGTCGGAGAAGTCCAGCGTCACGCCCTCGGTCTTCATCAGCGCCACATACTGCTTGATCAGCGAGGCTTCCGGCTCGGTCAGGATCCGGCGCATGTCGTCGCGGCTGAGCGCATTGAGTTCGACGCGGATCGGCAGCCGGCCCTGCAATTCGGGCAGCAGGTCGGAGGGCTTGGCGATGTGGAAGGCGCCAGAGGCGATGAACAGGATGTGCTCGGTCTTCACTGCGCCGTGCTTGGTCGACACTGTGGTGCCTTCGATCAGCGGCAACAGATCGCGCTGCACGCCTTCGCGCGAGACTTCGCCGCCGCTGCGGCCGTCGCGCACGCAGATCTTGTCGATCTCGTCCAGGAACACGATGCCGTTGTTCTCGACCGCGGCGATGGCTTCCTGCACCAGCTGATCGGTGTCGAGCAGCTTGTCGGCTTCTTCGTTGACCAGGATCTCGTGCGAGTCCGCCACCGTCAGCCGCCGCTTCTTGGTGCGGCCGCCCATCTTGCCGAAGATGTCGCCGAGCGACACCGCGCCGATCTGGGCGCCCGGCATGCCGGGGATTTCGAACATCGGCGAGCCCGACCCGGCCTGGGTCTCGATTTCGATTTCCTTGTCGTTGAGCTCGCCGGCGCGCAGCTTCTTGCGGAACGAGTCCCGCGTCGCCGGCCCGGAACCGGGTCCGACCAGCGCATCGAGCACGCGCTCTTCGGCGGCGACCTGGGCGCGGGCCTGTACGTCCTTGCGCTTCTTCTCGCGCACCTGCGCGATCGCGACCTCGACGAGATCGCGGATGATCTGTTCGACGTCGCGGCCGACATAGCCGACCTCGGTGAACTTGGTCGCCTCGACCTTGAGGAACGGTGCGCCGGCGAGCTTCGCAAGCCGCCGCGCGATCTCGGTTTTGCCGACGCCGGTCGGGCCGATCATCAGGATGTTCTTCGGCAGCACTTCTTCGCGCAAGGATCCTTCGAGCTGCAGCCGACGCCAGCGGTTGCGCAACGCGATGGCGACCGCGCGCTTGGCGTCGGCCTGGCCGACGATGAAGCGGTCGAGTTCGGAGACGATTTCACGGGGGGAAAAGTCGGTCATGGGGCCTACGTAAGGTCGGTCGAACGAGGGAACAAGCGGAGTCAGATGATCGGAGGTCCCGCCTGCCATTGCCGGATGGCATCGAACGGATGAATCAGCATGATCACGTTGAGGGTCAGATTGTCGCGGATGTGCAAGCCGACCAGCACTTCGAACAGCACCGCGATCGCGACGGTTGCGGCGATCGGCAGCCAGCGTGCGAGCAGGAATCCAAAGATCATCGCAAGCGTATCGGCGACCGAATTGACGATGCTGTCGCCGTAGTAATCGAGCGAGATCGTGCCGGCACGGTAGCGCTCGATGATGAAGCTCGAATTCTCAGCCAGCTCCCAGCCGCCTTCGATCAGTGTCGCCACGATCAGCCGCGCGGTCCACGACCAGCGCCGCAACAGCAGCCATGTGCCGGCATAGAACAGGAAGCCGTGGATGATGTGCGAGAACGTGTACCAGTCGGTGAGGTGCTGCGAGTTCTCCGAACTCTGCACCACGCCGTGCCACAGCTTGACGGTGCCGCAGGTGCAGATCGGCACCCGTCCCATCGCAAACAGCGCGGTCGCCTGGACGGCAAGCAGAGCCAGGACGACGGCCAGTGCCCAGCGGACCGGCAGGCCGGCCGCTGACGACATCGGCCGTTCGGCCCCGGCCGCGCTCATGCGGTCAGCGTCTCGAGCGTGAGATTGCCATTGGTGTAGACGCAGATGTCGGCGGCGATGCCGAGCGACTTGCGCACGATGGTCTCGGCGTCCTGATCGGTGTCGATCAGCGCGCGGGCGGCGGCCAGCGCGTAATTGCCGCCGGACCCGATCGCCATCACGCCGGCTTCGGGTTCGAGCACGTCGCCGGTGCCGGTCAACACCAGCGACACGTCCTTGTCGGCCACGATCATCATCGCTTCCAGTCGGCGCAGATACCGGTCGGTGCGCCAATCCTTGGCGAGTTCGACCGCCGCGCGGGTGAGCTGGCCGGGGTACTGCTCGAGCTTGGCTTCGAGCCGCTCGAACAGCGTGAAAGCGTCGGCGGTGGCGCCGGCGAAGCCGCCGATCACATCGCCCTTGCCGAGCTTGCGGACCTTCTTGGCGTTGGCCTTGATCACGGTCTGTCCGATCGAGACCTGGCCGTCGCCGCCGATCACGACCTTGCCGCCCTTGCGCACGGTCAGAATGGTGGTGCCGTGCCAGACCGGGGGGCCGGCGTCTGCCGAAGAGCTATGAGGTGCCATGGAGTTCCTTTCGCGAGCGCTGATCTAGGCACGGCCGGGCGGCGATGCAATTGCTCTCCGGGAGGCCGCCGGAGCGGCCAATCCGCTCACCATAGGACGAAGATCGGCCCCGCTCCGCAGCTGGCGCAGTAGCGAAGGTGTCACCGGCCTGTTAAAAGACCGGCGTTTTTACCGGAGAGCCCGCTTCATGCGCACGGCGACGATCAAGCGCAAGACCAAGGAGACCGACATCGAGGTCACGGTCGACCTCGACGGCACCGGTGTGGCCAACGCCGCCACCGGGATCGGCTTCTTCGACCATATGCTCGATCTGCTCGCCAAGCATTCGCGGATCGACATCACCGTCAAGGCGGTGGGCGACCTCCATGTCGACTTCCACCACACCACCGAGGATGTCGGCATCGCGCTCGGCCAGGCGGTCAAGCAGGCGCTCGGCAACATGGCGGGCATCAGCCGCTATGCCAGCATCTTCATGCCGATGGACGAGACCCTGACCCGGGTCGTGGTCGACGTCTCGGGCCGGCCGTTCCTGGTGTTCAAGGCCGACTTCCCGCGCGACAAGATCGGCGAATTCGACACCGAGCTGGTGCGGGAGTGGTTTCAGGCCTTCGCCATGAACGCGGGCGTGACTCTGCACGTCGAGACCCTATATGGCGAGAACAGCCATCACATCGCCGAATCCTGCTTCAAGGGATTGGCCCGGGCGCTGCGCGCGGCGGTCGCGATCGATCCCAAGACGGCCGGCGAAGTGCCCTCGACCAAGGGGCAGCTCGGCGGCTAAGCGCCGTCGGGCGGCGGAGACAAGTCCATGCCGGTGTTCACTGTTCATGCCCCGCGGGCGGACGATGACGAGCTGCAGCAGGCTGCGCCCGATCAATTCCGCTTTGTCCGCGATGGATTCTACGTTTGGGCCTTCGTGTTCGGCCCGTTCTGGCTGCTGTATCGCCGGCTCTGGCTGGCGACGCTCGGCTATCTGGTGGTGATCGCCGTCTCCGCAGTGGCGCTCACGGCGCTGCATGCGGGAAGCGGCACCCGGTTCGTGGTCGCGCTGCTGCTCGCCAGCCTGCTCGGGCTCGAAGCCGGCAGCCTGTGGCGCTGGACACTGGCCCGCCGCGGCTGGCAGTCCGTCGGCGTCGCGGTCGGCGAGGACCGCGAGATCGCCGAACGGCGGTTCTTCGATCGCTGGGTCGCAGGCCAGCCGCAGCCGATCAGCTTCACCCTTCCGGTCGACCGCGGCGCGCCGCCGCCGGCGCGCAGCATTCCGCTGCCCGCGTCGTCGATCCATGGCGACATCTTCGGTTCGTTCCCGAACCCCGGAGGCTCGCGATGAGCGTTGCGATCATCGACTACGGCTCCGGCAACCTGCACTCGGCGGCAAAAGCGTTCGAGCGCGCGGCGCGGAGCATGGAAAACCCCGAACCGATCCTGGTGACCCGCGATCCGGACCAGGTGTTTCGGGCCGACCGCGTCGTTCTGCCCGGCGTCGGCGCCTTCGCCGACTGCCGCAAGGGGCTGGATTCGATCGACGGTATGGTCCAGGCGCTGAACGAGACGGTGCGGGTCAAGGCCCGGCCGTTCTTCGGCATCTGCGTCGGCATGCAGTTGATGGCGACCCGCGGCAAGGAGCACGTCACCACCGACGGGCTCAACTGGATCGCCGGCGACGTCGTCAAGATCGCGCCCAACCGCGAGGACCTGAAGATCCCGCATATGGGCTGGAATACGCTCGATCAGGTCCGCGAGCACCCGGTGCTGGACCGGCTACCGCTCGGTTCGAAGGGCCTGCACGCCTACTTCGTGCACTCCTTCCACCTCGCCGCCGAACACGAGGGCGATGTGCTGGCACGCGCCGATTACGGCGGGCCGGTCACCGCCGTCGTCGGCAAGGACACCGCGATCGGGACTCAGTTTCACCCCGAGAAGAGCCAGCGCTTCGGCCTGGCGCTGATCTCGAACTTTTTGAAGTGGAAGCCGTGATTCTCTTCCCCGCGATCGATCTCAAGAACGGCCAGTGCGTGCGGCTCGAACAGGGCGACATGGCGCGCGCCACCGTGTTCAACCTCGATCCCGCCGCCCAGGCGCAGAGCTTTGCGGCCCAGGGCTTCCAGTACCTGCACGTCGTCGATCTCGACGGCGCCTTCGCCGGCAAGCCGATGAATGCCCAGGCGGTCGAGGCGATGCTGAAGGTGGTCAAGATGCCGGTGCAGCTCGGCGGCGGCATCCGCGACCTCAAGACGATCGAAGCCTGGCTGTCCAAGGGCATCGCCCGCGTCATCATCGGCACCGCCGCGGTGCGCGATCCGGCGCTGGTGAAGGAAGCCGCCAAGGCCTTTCCGGGCCGTGTCGCCGTGGGTCTCGACGCCCGCGACGGCAACGTTGCGGTCGAGGGCTGGGCCGAAAGCTCGCAAGTGACCGCGCTCGACATCGCGCAGCGGTTCGAAGACGCCGGCGTTGCCGCGATCATCTTCACCGACATCGCCCGCGACGGCTTGCTCAAAGGTATCAACTGGGACGCGACCATCGCGCTGGCCGAGGCGATTTCGATCCCGGTGATCGCCTCCGGCGGCCTCGCCTCGATCGAAGACGTCAAGACGCTGCTCAGCCCGCGCGCCAAAAAGCTCGAAGGCGCGATCGCCGGGCGGGCGTTGTACGACGGCCGGCTCGATCCCACTGAGGCGCTGGCGCTGATCGGCGCCGCCAAGGCCGCGTAAGGACACCGCGATGTTCAAGGTCCGCGTCATCCCCTGCCTCGACGTCAAGGACGGCCGAGTCGTCAAGGGCGTCAACTTCGTCGACCTGCGCGACGCCGGTGATCCGGTCGAGGCGGCGATCGCCTATGACGCTGCGGGCGCGGACGAACTCTGCTTTCTCGACATCACCGCCACCCATGAGAACCGTGGCATCATGCTCGACGTGGTCCGGCGGACGGCTGAAGCCTGCTTCATGCCGGTGACGGTCGGCGGCGGCGTCCGCACCGTCGACGACATCAAGACCCTGCTGCGCTCCGGCGCCGACAAGGTCTCGATCAATTCGGCCGCGGTGGCGCGGCGTGAGTTCGTCAAGGAAGCCGCCGAGAAGTTCGGCGATCAGTGCATCGTGGTGGCGATCGACGCCAAGCGGGTGCCGGGCCGCGACCGCTGGGAGATCTTTACCCATGGCGGCCGCAAGGGCACTGGCATCGACGCGATCGAATTCGCCCAGGAAGTGGTGTCGCTCGGTGCCGGCGAAATCCTGCTGACCTCGATGGATCGCGACGGCACCAAGTCCGGATTCGATATTCCGCTGACCCGGGCGATCGCCGACAGCGTCGGCGTCCCGGTGATCGCCTCGGGCGGCGTCGGCAATCTCGACCACCTGGTCGACGGCATCCGCGAAGGCCACGCCACCGCGGTGCTCGCGGCCTCGATCTTCCATTTCGGTGAGTACACCATTCGTCAGGCCAAGGATCATATGGTCCAGGCCGGGCTGCCGATGCGGCTCGATCCCTAGCGTAACGCGGCGAGGGGCGGTACTCTCGCACCAAGAACCGGCAGAGTTAGCGTATGGCCCGTTTCACCCTTCATGATCTCGCCGCGACGGTCGATGCCCGCGCGGCGTCCGGCGGCGAGAGCTCCTACACCAAGAAGCTGCTCGACAAGGGCCCCGAGCACTGCGCCAAGAAATTCGGCGAAGAGGCGGTCGAGATGGTGATCGCGGCGGTCGAGAACGATCGCGGCCATCTGATCTCCGAGACTGCCGACGTGCTGTTTCACATGCTGGTGCTGCTGAAGTCGCGCGGCGTGAAGCTTGAGGAAGTCGAGGCCGCGCTGGCGCAGCGCACCTCGATGTCGGGCTTGGAGGAAAAGGCGTCGCGCAAGCGCGACTGACGGCATCGGCCGCAGCAAGCGGTCGCAATAACAATAAATCCCGCCACTCAAAACCAAGGCGAAGGGCCCGCGAGATGGACGCAAGGTCGGATCTGCACCACTACAACCCCTACCGGGTGTTCTCGCGGGCGGAATGGGCGAGCATGCGTGAAGACACGCCGATGACGCTCGATGCCGCCGAGGTCGCGGCGCTCCGCTCGATGCACGACCGGCTCGATCTCAGCGAGGTCGAAGAAATCTATCTGCCGATGTCGCGGCTGTTGTCGATCCACGTCGCGGCGATGCAGCAGCTGTACTACGCGCAGCGCCGCTTCCTCGGCGTGGTCGAGCGCAAGATGCCGTTCATCATCGGCGTCGCCGGCTCGGTGGCGGTCGGCAAGTCGACCACCGCGCGCGTGCTGCAGGCGCTGCTGGCGCGCTGGTCGCCGCGCCCGACGGTCGATCTCGTTACCACCGACGGCTTCCTGCATCCCAACGCGGTGCTGGAGCGCGCCGGGTTGATGCAGAAGAAGGGCTTTCCGGAAAGCTACGACCTGCCGGCGCTGCTCGGCTTCCTGTCCGACATCAAGTCGGGCCGCCGCAAGGTCAAGGCGCCGATCTACTCGCACCTCACCTACGACATCGTGCCGAACAAGTTTACGGTGATCGACCGCCCCGACATCCTGATCGTCGAGGGCGTCAACGTGCTGCAAACCGGCCGGCTGCCGCGCGACGGCAAGGCGGTGCCGGTGGTGTCCGACTTCTTCGATTTCTCGGTGTATCTCGACGCCGACGAGCCGGTGCTGCGCGACTGGTACGTCCGGCGCTTCCTGGCGCTGCGCGATACCGCATTCCACGATCCGCGGTCGTACTTCCATCGCTACGCAGTGCTGTCGGACGAAGAGGCGACCGCGACCGCGATCGCGATCTGGGAACGCACAAACCTCGCAAACCTCGAAGACAACATCCTGCCGACCCGCCCGCGCGCGACGCTGATCCTGAAGAAGGGCGCCGACCACGTGGTGGACTCGGTGGCGCTGCGAAGGTTGTAGTCTTCGCCGGTTACTCAGCGTCATCCGCGGGCTTGACCCGCCTGCGCGGCCGAAGCCGCTTCGGCGCGGCGAAGGCCCGCGGATCCATCGCGCACGCAAGCGCGCGTGACGATGTGTTTTCTCGAAGACGATGGATTGCCGGGTCAAGCCCGGCAATGACGGACGTGTCGGGTGGATGAACCCTGCTACGCCGCGTGCCGCGACGCATCCGCGCCGAAATGCTCGATGTAGCGAGCGCTGATCGCCGACACCGGCAGGATGATCAGCACGTCGGTGGTACCGAACTGATAATCGATCACCGCGCCCTCGCCGATCGTGGCGCCGAGCCGCAGATAGCCTTTGATCAGCGGCGGCAGCTCGCGCAGCGCGGCCTTCTGGTCGATCGCCTCTTTGGGTAGCCGGTTCATCTCGACATAGCGCGACGGATGTGCGCGCGCGCGCCAGGCTTCCGGCGCCGGCGCGTAGTGATGCAGGAACGACAGCGGCAGCGCCAGGCGATCAGGATCGGTGCCGTCGAAGCTGGCGCAGCCGAGCATCACGTCGACGCCGTGCTGGCGGACGTAAGTCCAAATGCCGTGCCACAGCAGTTCGACGGTGCGCTTGTTCCGATACGGCGGCAGCACGCAGGAGCGGCCGAGTTCGAGGAAGCGCAGCTCCGGGTGCCGGGTGATCAGTCCGCCGATATCGAACTCGCTCTCGGTGTAGAAGCCGCCATTGCGATTGGCGACATCCTGACGGAGCAGCCGATAGGTGCCGACCACCGGCTGCTTGCCGCTCAGCGACGGCTTGGCGGCGTGATCGACCACCAAGAGGTGATCACAGATTGGATCGAACGCATCCTTGTCGCGCCGCGCCAGCATGGTGGGCGCGTCGGCAATCGCGGTGCCGTCCTTGTAGAACACCCGGTAGCGCAGCTTCTGGGCGCGCTTGACGTCCTGTTTGGTCTGCGCGAGCCGAACCTCGAGCGGGCCAAGGCGGCCCAGCGTCGCCGGCGACGGGCCGATCGGCTTGCCGGTCTCGGCCAGCTTCGACGCAGGCTTGAACCAAGTAATTGCGGTTTGCGCGGCGGCTCCGGCGGTCTCCGGGCGCAGCAGCTTAATGAATTTCTTCGAACGGGCGAGATGGTCGGTGTGCATGGCGTCCTCGCGACCGCACCCGTCCCGTAACGGAATCGCTGCGGCCTGATCGCACCAACAATCATGACCGTTCAACAGCGATGTGACACGATGATTGCCGAACGATGACATCGCGGCTGACTTTGTTGTTAGCAGCCGCGTTCGGTATTTACTTGCCGTGTCAGGCGGTTTGATGCGCGACGGATACGTTCGCCAGGATTTCGGCGAGCTTGTCGGGATCGACCGGCTTGATCAGGAAGCCATCCATCCCGGCCGCGAGGCACGCGTCGCGATCTTCCACCAGGGTATTGGCGGTCAGCGCCAGGATGGGCACCCGCGGCTTCGTGCGTTCGGCTTCCTGCGTCCTGATCTGACGGGCGGCTTCGAGCCCATCGAGGATCGGCATCTGCACGTCCATCAGCACGAGATCGAATGGTGTACCGGTGTTGTCAGCAGTGACCCACGCCTCGACGGCACGGCGGCCGTCACCGACGATCTCGGCGTGATGACCGAGCCGGTTGAGCAGCGCGCGAATCAGCAGCGCGTTGATGTCGTTGTCTTCGGCGACCAGGATCGCGAGCGGCTTATCCGGGATGGCTGACGGCCTATGTTGCAGCGTCGGCGGATCGCCGTCCGCGATACTCGGCGCCGCGACCTCGACCGGTGCGCCGAGCCGTGTGGCCAGCGAGGCGGCGCGTAGCGGCTTGACCAGATAGCCGGTGAATGCGGCTGGAAGAGTCGGTAATAGCTCCTGCCGTGCCGCCGGGGTCAGCATCACCAGGCGATGGGTCACCCGCGGCTGAGCCGCGCGCGCCAGGGTCTCGATTGCGCCTGGGCCGAACGCATGATCGATCAGCACCGCGTGCCAGTCGCGCTCCGGCAAACGTGTCGTCGCGGCGGCGATATCATCGCATAGGCAGGTCTCGGCGCCCCAGCGCCCCAGCCGCCGCGCGGCCAGCGACGCTTCGACCCCGTGCGGCGAGACGATCATCACCGAACTGCCGTGTAGATCGGGCAGCGCAAAGCCGGCGTTGCCGTCTTCGGCAGCGACGAGCGGCAGCGTAACGGTGAAGGTCGACCCCTGCCCCGGCTGACTGTCGAGCGCGATGCGGCCACCCATCGCCGTGATGATGCGGTCGCTGATGCTGAGGCCGAGACCGGTGCCGCCGAAATGGCGGGCGATGCCGGCGTCGGCCTGTTCGAACTCACGGAAAATCCGCGCCTGGGCTTCCGCCGCAATCCCGATTCCGGTGTCGCGGACGATCACGCGGAATTCGCCGGCCTCGCCCGGCTCGGCGATCAGCGCCACGCCGCCGGATTCAGTGAACTTGATGGCGTTGCCGCACAAATTGAGCAGGACCTGCCGCAGCCGGGCCGCGTCGCCGATCAGTCGTGCCGGCAGCCGTTCGTCGACATCGGCGGCGATCTCGAGCCCGCGCGCCTGTGCGCGCGGCGCCAGGAGTTCGGCCACGTCTTCGATCAGGCCGCCGAGCGCGAACGGCTTTGCGTCGAGTTCGATCTTGCCGGCCTCGACGCGTGCGTAATCGAGCAGTTCGTCGGTCAGTGCCAGCAGCGCCTCGCCGGAGGTTTTCACGGCCTTGGCGTAAGTTGTCTGTTCGGGGCTGAGCGGCGTATCGAGCAACAGCCGGCTCATGCCGATGATGCCGTTCAGCGGGGTGCGGATCTCGTGCGACGCCATCGCCAGCAGCCGCGACTTGGCGCGGCTGTCCGCCCCAGCGCTGTCGCGAGGTTCAGCCACGGCAGTTCGGCCGCCATGCTCCGGCGGGCTCGCCGTCGCTGTGTCACGCAGATCGGTGAGCAGGCGCAGGCGGCTCCGCATCCGCCGCAGCCGCATCGTCTGGATCGCCAGCGCCAGGCAGGCCAAGGCGAACAGGAAGCTGGTGCCGATCGCAAACGCATGCGGATCGTAGCCGGAGATCTCCGGCCCGCTGCCGAACAGCAACCCGTAGGCACCGCCAAACCCGGCGGAAAACGCCGTCACGGCGCGGCCCGCCATCGCGATGCGCGGATGCCGGCGCGCCAACAGACGCAGCCTCGATCTGATCCGCAGCTTTCCCGCCATCGCCGCTCCACCATTTGCCGTTGTCCGGCAACGCAGAAACATGCGCTTGGGGTGCTGCCATCCGGTTGAAAGTGGCACAGGACGGCGTCGGTGCTAATAACAGAGTTGATAGCGCGTTAACGGCGCTCACGCCGCGCGACGCTGATCGTCGGCCAACGCGCGATACGACAATGCTTCGGCCAGATGGACGCGGCCGATACGGTCGCAGCCGTCGAGATCGGCCAGCGTGCGGGCGACCCGCAGCACGCGGTGATAGCCGCGCGCCGACAGCCGCATGGTTTCGGCGGCCTCGTGCAGTAGTTTCAGCCCGGTCGAATCCGGCTGTGCCGTTGTTTCCAGCACCGCGGCCGGCGCTTCCGCATTGGTGCGGATCTGCGGCAGCCCGATCGAGGCGTAGCGCGTCCGCTGTACCTCGCGTGCCGCGGCCACCCGCGCCGCAACTTCAGCCGAGCCTTCGGCCGGTGGCGGCAGGATCAGGTCGGCGGCGCTCACCGCCGGCACTTCGATCCGCAGATCGATGCGGTCCATCAACGGACCGGAGATGCGGGATTGATAGTCCGAGGTGCAACGATCGATCCGGCCGCGCTTGCAAGCAAAGCCCGGTTCGAAGGCGTGGCCGCAGCGGCACGGGTTCATCGCCGCCACCAGCATCACCCGCGCCGGATAGGTGACGCGGTGATTGGCACGCGACACGGCGACTTCGCCGGTTTCGAGCGGTGCGCGCAGCGAATCCAGGACGCGCGGATCGAACTCCGGCAGCTCGTCGAGAAACAATACGCCTTGATGCGCCAGTGAAATCTCGCCCGGCCGCGCCTTGATGCCGCCGCCGGTCAGCGCCGCCATGCTGGCGGAGTGGTGAGGTGCACGGAATGGCCGCCGGGCCGTCAGTGCGCCATCGCGGATTTCGCCGGCGACCGAGGCGATCATCGAGACTTCCAACAGCTCGGCCGGTGACAGCGGCGGCAGGATCGACGGCAGCCGCGCCGCCAGCATCGACTTGCCGGCCCCCGGCGCTCCGATCATCAGGAGGTGATGCCCGCCGGCCGCGGCAATTTCGAGCGCGCGCTTGGCGCTCTCCTGGCCCTTGATGTCGCGCAGGTCGAGCATCGACGCTTCGGCTTCCCGGACCCGCGGCTGCGGCCGCCCGAGCAGTTGCGAGCCCTTGAAGTGATTGGCGATCTGGATCAGGGAGCTGGCCGCGATGATCTGGATGTCAGGGCTCGCCCAGGCTGCTTCGGAGCCGCAGGTCGCCGGGCAGATTAGGCCGTGCTCGCGCGCATTGGCGGCGATCGCGGCCGGCAAGACGCCGGCCACCGGCGCGATCGAGCCGTCGAGCCCGAGCTCGCCGAGGACCGTGAAGCCTTCGAGCGCGTCGGCCGGGATGGCGCCGATCGCCGCCATCAGGCCGAGCGCGATCGGCAGGTCGTAATGGCTGCCCTCCTTGGGCAGATCGGCGGGAGCGAGATTGACGGTGATCCGCCGCGCCGGCAGCGCCAGGCCCGAGGCGATCAGCGCCGATCGCACCCGTTCGCGCGCTTCCGACACGGCCTTGTCGGCCAGCCCGACCATGGCGAAGGCCGGGAGCCCCGGCGACACCTGCACTTGGACGTCGACGCTGCGCGCCTCGATGCCTTCGAACGCTACGGTGGATACGTGCTGGACCATAACGCCCTCTCCGCAGAGCAACGAGGCTAACCGCGGCGCAGTCCCTGCGCAAGAACATTAAGGGAACAAACCGGCGGGCATTCGCCCGCCGGCGCGCTGTCAGGCACTGCTTTTGGTGCGGCTTTCGAGCGCGATTTCGGTCAGGTCGACCTCGAGCCGCGCCATCATCAGCAGTTGGACCGCCGACGAAATGCCGAGCTCTTCTGCCTGCTCGATGGCGCGGTTGATGGTCGAGGCCAGCGCGTCGATGCAGACTGCGTGCTGCTTCAGCGGTGGGTTCAGGGTGATCGGCCGGGCGCCGCGCGGTTTGGAAGGGGCGTTCATGAAATCACCTGGAATTCCGGAAGCGAATGACGACGGATGGCTTCGAGCCCGCGCCATTCCAGCGTCGGGCCGGGCACCGCGCGGCGATTGCAGATGCCGACCCAGGCGTCGTCATCAACGTCGACGATCACCGCGGTGGTCGAGAAGCCGTTGATGTCCTGAGGCAGGCCGAGTGGCTTGGCCTTCCAGCCCTGGTCCACCAGCCGCGGCAGCCACCAGGTCTCCAGCACGATGGTGAAGGCCGACAGGCCGATCGACAGGCCGTATTCCATCGCGGCCGCCTGGATCACGGCTTCGGCCCGCGGGCCGCCATGTTCGCCGCGCTTGCGCGGCACCACGAAGATCCGCGACAGCTCGTAGGCATCCGGCCGCCGCACCGGGCCGGCCAGCGCAAGCTGCGGGAAGACGTCGCTGAGCAGCGTCGGTGACGTGGTCGGCAACATCCGCATCCCGGCGACGATGTCGTCATTGTCGACGCCGAGCAGATACACGGCGTCCTCGGTGTCGAACTGATCGATCTCGCGGCCGTCCGGCCGATCGAGCTCCTTCCAGCCGCGCTCGACGACGTAGATCTGGTGACGGATGCGGAAGTACTTGTCGAGCAGACCGGCATAGAGCGCGCGGTTCTCTCGACGGATGACATGAACCTGCATGATGAAATTCCCCTCCTGCAGCGGGTCTGCAGGCGGGAACAGTGCAGGTGCGAACGGGAACCGAACTACTGTCCGATCGGACAGGTCACAAACGGATCAGGCCGAGTGTTAATGCCTTGGCGACGGCCGCGGTGCGGTTGGCGGCATCGAGCTTGCGGGCCGCCTCGATCAGATGAAATTTCACGGTGCGCTCGGTGATGCAGAGGATCATCGAGATTTCCCAGGCGGTCTTGCCCTGGGCCGCCCACTGCAGGATCTCGCACTCGCGCGGCGTGAGCCGGTTGCGCCGGATCGGCTTTGGTCGGCTGAGTGCGCGCAGCCGACTATGTGCGTAGATGCTGACCAGCTGCATCGCGCCGCGGGCCGCCGGACTGAGGTCGGGCTCCCGACCGGCCATGCTGATCGCCGCGCTGCCGTCGTCATAGTGCAGCGGGATGCAATAACCCTCGACCAGTCCGAAGTCCGCCGCGCGGGTCATGACCCGGTGGGCGGCCGGATCGCGGTCGCGATCGTAAGGCGCCTCGGACCATACGAAAGGATGAACCGTGGTGGCGCCATGGCGCGGCACCGGATCGACCGCGCTGAAATTCTCGCTGACATAGAGATCGAACCAGTCGCGCGGCCAGCCGTTCGCCAGCGTCAGTTCGGGCAGTCCGGCGTTTCGCGACGGCAAGCCGGCCATGATGTAGGCGGTAAAACCGCAGCTCGCGATCAGCGATTCAAACCGGCTGATCAGCGCGGGCGCTTCGAGCCGCTCGACGGAATCGACAAATTCCAGCGCCCGCCGTCCCCAATGCTGATCTTCGCCGACGATCATACCGTCGCTACCTCTGATCCCATTACCAGGAACAGCGGGGCCATGTGCCTGCCGCCGTCCGACCTAACATCATTAGCTTACCGCTGCCGCTTTCACCATGCGTCCACGTCGCGGCAGATCCCGCGGACGTCCGCATAGTGGACGATCCTCGTAGTTGTGCGGCCACCTTTGCCGACTGGCAAGGGCGACGTTGCCTCAGCCGTGCTCCCGGCAGCAGATCAGGCGCGCTTGGCCTCGATCACGTCCCAGATCTTCGCCGCGATGTCTGGCCCGCCGAGCCGTGCCACCGCACGGATACCGGTCGGCGAGGTGACGTTGATTTCGGTCAGGTAGCCGTCGATTACGTCAATACCGACGAATAACAGCCCGCGCTCACGCAGCTTTGGCCCGAGTGTCGCGCAGATCTCGCGCTCGCGCGGCGACAATTCGGTCGCCGCCGCGGCGCCGCCGCGGACCATGTTGGAGCGCAGATCGTCTTCAGCCGGCACGCGATTCACCGCGCCGGCAAATTCGCCGTCGACCAGGATGATGCGCTTGTCGCCGTGCTTCACCTCGGGAAGGAAGCGCTGGATCACCCACGGCTCGCGGAACGTGACCGCGAACATGTCGTAGAGCGAGCCGAAATTGATGTCCTGCGGCAGCACCCGAAACACCGCCGCGCCGCCATGGCCGTGCAGCGGCTTCATCACCACCGCGCCGTGCTCGGCCCTAAAGGCGTTGATCTCATCCTTATCGCGGCTGATCAGCGTCGGCGGCATCAATTCGGCAAAATCCATCACGAACAATTTCTCCGGCGCGTTGCGCACGCTGGCCGGATTGTTGACCACCAGCGTCGACGGATGAATCCGCTCGAGTAGGTGGGTCGAGGTGATGTAGGCGAGGTCGAACGGTGGATCCTGCCGCAGCAGCACCGCGTCGTAACTACGCATATCGACGCGGGTCGGTTCACCCAGGGTGAAGTGATCGCCTTCCTGATCGCGCACTTTCAGGCTCTGCACCGAGGCGACGACGTCGTTGCCGCGCAGCGACAGCTTGTCCGGTGTGAAGTACGAGATCGCGTGGCCGCGAGCCTGCGCTTCGAGTAGCAACGCGAACGTCGAATCGCCGCGGATGTTGATCCGCGCGATGGGGTCCATCTGGACGGCGACCTTCAATGTCATATCGTGTGTTCCGAGGTTGGCAGAGCGGCGGTGACGATGCGGGGTGGCGGCGGCTTGGTCAAGCAGCCGGGCTCATGGCGTGGCGTCGAACGCGCCGGGCAGATGCCGAGGCGCTGTGTTGGGGGCAATCAGGATGGCGTCGAAGCGCAGCTCGCTCATCGCGTGTTCGGGATGCCGGCTCAGCCATGCTTCGGCGGCCGCAACGATGCGGCTCTGCTGCCGCGGTGTCACCGCGTAGGCGGCATCGTCAACATTGCCGCGTGCCTTCACCTCGACGAACGCCACCAGCGCGTCGCGCTGCGCCACCAGATCGATCTCGCCGCAGCGGGTTTTGAAGCGTCGCGCCAGGATCCGGTAGCCTTGTCGTTCGAGATAATCGGCCGCGCTGGCTTCAGCCGACAGCCCGGTGCGAAACGCTGCGATGCGCGCCAGCACGGAAGGTTGCGAACGATCAGTCTTCGCCATCGTCGGCCTCGCGTTGCCGCGACAGCTCCAATGCGCGCGCGTAGATCTCGCGCTTGTGACGGCCGGAGAGTTCGACCGCCTGCGCGACCGCGTCCTTGACGCTGTGGTTTGTTAGAGCTTGGTTCAGCCAGCGGTCGAGGTCGTCATCGCTCATCACGCGTGAGGCCGGATCGGGTGGCCCGATCACCACGACGAATTCGCCGCGCGTCTCCATCGTGTCGGCCTGCGTGGCGAGCTCGCCGAGCGTGGCGCGTCGTACCTCCTGATGCAGTTTGGTGAGTTCGCGGCAGATCGCCGCCTCGCGCGTCGCGCCGAGCAGGTCAGCAAGATCATGTACCGAGTTCTGAATTCGGCTGCCGGCCTCGAACAGCACCAGCGTCGCGTCGATCGACGCCAGCTCACCGAGCCGCGTGCGGCGGGCTCCCTGTTTGGAAGGCAGAAAGCCGTCGAAGAAGAACCGGTCGGTCGGCAGGCCGGCGAGCGACAGGGCAACCAAGACGGCTGACGCGCCGGGTAGTCCGATCACTTGATGTCCGGCGGCGTACACCTCGCGCACCAGCTTGTAGCCGGGATCGGAGATCAGCGGCGTACCGGCATCGGAGACCAGCGCGACCGACCGGCCCTGCGCCAGCATCTCCAAAAGCTTCGGACGCGCCTGCGCGGCATTGTGCTCGTGGTAAGGCTTCAGCCGCGCCGAGATGCCATATCGTTCGAGCAAGCGGTGGGTAATTCGTGTATCTTCGCACGCGATCAGATCGGCACCGGCGAGCGTTTCCAGCGCACGTAGCGTGATGTCGCCGAGATGACCGATCGGGGTGGCGACGAGATGCAGTCCCGGTGCGATACGCGGGGCGGCCAGACGTTGGCCGGCGACCAGAAACGTTCGTGCCTCCGGTTCCGCGGCTGCGGGCGGCGGTGCTGAAATGTCTGGTTTGACGCGCATCGTCACTAACTTGATCGGCCTGGACGGCAGGATGGCAGAGGAAAGGTTGAAAACGACGGCACGGTGATTTGTCCGGCGCTCGTAATGAGCATAAACCTTTTGGCCCGGTTATTCATTGGCCGACATTGTGATGAAATCTTCCGTCAAAGGCCGAAAGGCCGATCGTACGGAGGACGACACGGGATCCGGCAACCCGCCGGACCGCTGCAAGAGATGGCATGGCAAGCTTGCACGATCCACACACGAAACCGTTGCGAACCACCCGCCGCACCGCGCTGGGCCTGCTCCTCGGAGCGCCGCTGCTGAGCGCCTGCTCCGGCGTCCAGCAAAGCCTGAGCGATCAGTTCGGCCAGCAACAGCCTGCCGCCGGACCGGCGCAGCAGCCGGCTGCGGTCGGCAACGGCCGGGTCAAGGTCGGGCTGGTGCTGCCGCTGTCGGCGCCGGGTAACGCCGGGCTCGCCGCACAGTCGATGAAGAACGCCGCCGAAATGGCGCTCGCCGAATTCCGCAATCCGGACGTTCAGCTCCTGATCAAGGACGACGCCGGCAATCCGACCGGTGCACAGACCGCGACCCAGCAGGCGCTGGACGAAGGCGCCGAGATCATTCTCGGGCCGCTGTTCGCCCAATCGGTGCCGGCTGCCGCGCAGGCGGCCCGCGCCCGCGGCGTGTCGGTGATCGCGTTCTCGACCGACTCCAGTGTCGCCGGTCGCGGCGTGTTTCTGCTCAGCTTCCTGCCGGAGTCCGACGTCAACCGCATCATCGGCTATGCCGGCAGCATCGGTAAGCGGTCCTATGCGGCGCTGCTGCCCGAGAACGCCTACGGCGCGGTGGTCGAAGCTGCGTTCAAGCAGATCACCAGCCAAAAGGGCGGCCGCATCGTCGCGTTCGAAAAATACGGTGCCGACCGTGCCGGTCCGGCGCGGACCATCGCGGCCTCTCTTGCCAGTGCCGATGCGCTGTTGCTCGCCGATGATGGCGACGCGCTGGCCGCGGTGGCCGATGCGCTCGGGGCTGCCGGCGCCGATCTGAAGCGGGTGCAGCTGCTCGGCACCGGGCTGTGGGACAATCCGCGGGTATTCGCCACGCAGAGCCTGCAAGGCGGCCTGTTTGCGGCGCCCGATCCGTCCGGCTTCCGGGCGTTCGCGGGCCGCTATCGCGCCCGCTACGGCCAGGATCCTGTCCGCACCGCCACGCTCGCTTATGACGGCGTCGCACTGGTGGCGGCGCTTGCCCGCACCCAGGGCCCGCAGCGGTTTTCGGCCGAAACGCTGACCAATCCGTCCGGCTTTGCCGGCATCGACGGGCTGTTCAGGTTCAGGGCCGATGGCACCAACGAGCGCGGCCTTGCGGTGATGAAGGTCGCCAGCGGCGGTGCTCAGGCGGTTGCCGGCTCGCCGAAGAGCTTCGGCGCCTGACAACCAACGTCAGCGCCTCAGGGCTTCTGCTCCACCCAGCCCAGCAGGGCGTCGAGCGCGGGGCAAAGTGACTGCCCCCAATCGGTGAGGTGATATTCCACTCTCGGCGGTACTTCCGGATACACCGTTCGGGCCACGATGCCGTCGGCCTCCAGTTGCCGGAGTTGCTGGGCCAGCATCTTCTGCGAGACGTCGGGGATCGAGCGCTCCAGTTCGGAGAACCGCAAGACGCGGCCGCCGAACAGATGAAACAGGATCAGGATTTTCCAGCGCCCCTCGAGGAGCCGGAAGCCGGCCGCGATTCCCTGCGCGGCGGTCAGCGGCGTGTGGGCTGGGTTACTTCGAGGTAAGTCACCGACCTTTTCGTGCGTTCTTGCCATGGCCGCAGCCTATTGCCAGCTCTGTCACGTCGCAATCCTGCGGCGCTTTCGAGAGTTGAGCGAGGTCCCCATGACGGTTTCCCTTCCCGCACCGATCGAAGCCTATTTCGTCGCCTCCAATGCACGGGCGGTGCAGGATGTTGCAGCGGCCTTTGCCGCCGATGCCGAGGTCCGCGACGAGGGCAAGATCCATCGTGGGCGCGAAGCGATCGCGGACTGGAAGCGCGCGGCACTCGACAATTATCAGATGCAGATGGAGCCACTGACGATCGAACGGGCTGCACAGACCGCGATCGTGACGGCCCGTGTCGCAGGCGATTTTCCGGGCAGTCCCGCGCGGCTGACTTATCGGTTCGGTCTCGGCGAGGATGGCATCACATCGCTCGAGATCGGCGCATAGTCCGCTAGGCCGCCAGATCGGCCACCACGGCGTCCAGCACCGGGAAGCCCTCTTGCGTCACGCGCAAACGGCCGTCGGCGTCGACCGCGATCGCGCCCTCTTCGCGCAGCAGCGCGATCCGCGACGGATCGAGCGGGCGGCCGGACAGTAGCTGATAGCGCTGCGGATCGATGCCTTCGGCGAGCCGCAGCCCCATCAGCAGGAATTCGTCGGCGCGTTCTTCGCTGGTGAGGCGTTCGTCGGCGATCAGCCCGTCGCCGGTGGCTTCCACGCGCATCAGCCAGCTCTCGGGACGTTTCTCGGTGGCGGTGGCGTAGCGCGCCGCACCGATATCGAGCCGGCCGTGGGCGCCTGGGCCGATCCCGGCATATTCCTGGCCGCGCCAATAGATCAGATTATGCCGGCACTCCGCGCCCGGGCGGGCGTGGTTGGAAATCTCGTAGGCCGGCAGACCGAGTTCGGCGCAAACTGATTGCGTGACGTCGTACAGCGCCCGCGCCTCGGTCTCGTCCGGCGTCGGCAGCTTGCCGGCCTTGTGCAGCGAATAGAACGGCGTGTCGGGCTCGATGGTGAGTTGATACAGCGACAGATGCTCGGCGGCCTCGCCGATCGCGTAGCGCAGTTCGGCCTCCCACATCGCCGCGGTCTGTCCCGGCCGCGCGTAGATCAGGTCGAACGAGTAGCGGTCGAATGCCGACTTGGCGATCGCCACCGCATTCAAGGCCTCTTCGGCCGAATGCAAGCGTCCGAGCGCCTTCAGCGAGGCGTCGTCGAGCGCCTGCACGCCGAGCGAGACGCGGTTGACGCCGGCGGCGCGATAGCCGCGAAACCGCGTCGCCTCGACGCTGGTCGGGTTGGCTTCGAGCGTCACTTCGGCGTCGGGCGCGACCTGCCAGTGCCGGGCGATCGCGTCCAGGATTGCCGCCACCGTCGACGGTTGCATCAGGGACGGCGTGCCGCCGCCGAGAAAGATCGAGCTCACCTGACGCGGCCCGATCCGCTCGGCGGTGGTGGCGATCTCACGCGCAAACGCGCGGGCGAACCGCTCCTCGTCGATCGCGGCGTGGCGGACGTGGCTGTTGAAGTCGCAATACGGGCACTTCGACAGGCAGAACGGCCAGTGCACGTAGACGCCGAAAGCTGGGTCGGAGCTAGCCCGCAAGGCAGATCTCCGCCAGTTTGACGAACGCCTTGGCGCGGTGCGACAGACCGAGGCCGAGCGGCGGCAGGCCGTGTTTTTCGAGGCTGGTCATCTCGCCGAAGGTGCGGCTGTGACCCTCGGGCAGGAACACCGGGTCATAGCCGAAGCCGGCGGTGCCGCGCGGCGGCCAAACCAAAGTTCCGTCGGCGCGGGCTTCGACCTCTTCGATATGCCCGTCCGGCCAGGCAACGCACAGCGCCGAGACGAAATAGGCGCGGCGCTGATCCGGCGCGGTGGCGCCGCGTTCCTGCAGCAGCCGTTCGATCCGCGCCATCGCGCCGCCAAAATCCTTCGAATCCCCGGCCCAGCGGGCCGAATAGATCCCGGGAGCGCCGTCGAGCGCATCCACCGCAAGGCCGGAATCGTCGGCAAACGCCGGCAGCTGCGCGGCCTTGGCGGCGGCTTCGGCCTTGATCCGGGCATTGGCCTGGAAGCTGTCGCCGGTCTCGTCCGGCTCGGCGAGGCCGAGTTCGCCGGCGGAGATCGCCTCGATGCCGTAAGGCGCCAAGAGCTCTCGCATCTCGGCCAGCTTGCCGGGATTGTGGGTGGCGATCACGAGCTTGCCGGTGATTCGACGATGCATGGCGATGTCAGCCTAGCTCAGCTCGCGTTGCAAAGAAGTGGCAGGAATGACTCACCCAACCGCCATTTTCTGCAGGTCCACCAGCCGGGCGACGCCCTTTTGCGCCAGCGCCATCAGCTGCAGGAACTCGTCCTGCGAGAACGGGGTGCGTTCCGCGGTGCCCTGCACTTCGACCAGACGGCCGTCGCCGGTCATCACGAAGTTGGCGTCGGTCTCGGCCTCGGAATCCTCTGCGTAGTCGAGGTCCAGCACCGGCGTGCCGTTGTAGATGCCGCAGGAGATCGCCGCGACGTTGTCGCGGAGCACCTGGCCCTTGATCATGTTGCGGGCCTTCATCCAGTTCAGGCAGTCCGCAAGCGCCACCCAGGCGCCGGTAATCGAGGCGGTGCGGGTGCCGCCGTCGGCCTGCAGCACGTCGCAGTCCACCGTGATCTGGCGTTCGCCGAGCGCCTCGAGATCGACGATTGTGCGCAGCGAGCGGCCGATCAGGCGCTGAATCTCCACGGTCCGGCCGTTCTGCTTGCCGGCCGAGGCTTCGCGGCGGGTGCGCTCCAGGGTGGCGCGCGGCAGCATGCCGTATTCGGCCGTCACCCAGCCGCGGCCCTGCCCCTTCAGCCACGGTGGCAGCCGCTCTTCCAGGGTGGCGGTCACCAGCACATGGGTGTCGCCGAACTTCACCAGGCAGGAGCCCTCGGCATATTTGACGACGCCGCGTTCCAGCGACACGGCGCGCAATTCGTCGGGCGCACGGCGGCTCGGCCGCATGGGGGACCTCCATCTATGGCAGGGGGAAGAACAATGTTGCGGTGCTTTTAGGGGGCCGCAGCCGCAGCGGCAAGGGTTGCGGGCCAAAGCCATGCGCTCCCCGCTTGTAACCGGGCCGAAGCGACGACAAATTAAGGGGATTACGGAGGACAATTTGGCTCAGCACGACCCGATCGGCCTGATCGCGCCCAATGCCGGCCTTGCCCAGCTCAACGAGCGCTCGCGGGAGATTTTTCGTCAGATCGTCGAAAGCTATCTCGCGACCGGTGAGCCGGTGGGCTCCCGCAACATTTCACGTCTGATTTCCGTCCCGCTGTCGCCGGCTTCGGTGCGCAACGTGATGGCCGATCTCGAACAGCTCGGCCTGATCTACGCCCCGCACACCTCGGCCGGCCGGCTGCCGACCGAACTCGGCCTGCGATTCTTCGTCGACGCCCTGATGCAGGTCGGCGACCTGACCGAGCCGGAGCGGCAGTCGATCCAGGCGCAGCTTTCGTCAGTGGGGCGGGCCCACACGGTCGAAGCCGCGCTCGGCGAGGCGTTGACGCGGCTGTCCGGCCTGACGCGCGCAGCCGCGGTGGTGCTGACCGCCAAGGCCAACGTCCGGCTCAAGCACATCGAATTCGTCAGGCTGGAGCCTGAGCGTGCGCTGGTGATCCTGGTGGCCGAAGACGGACAGGTCGAGAACCGCGTGCTGACGTTGCCGCCCGGGGTGCCATCGTCGGCGCTGATCGAAGCGGCCAATTATCTCAACGCGCGGATTCGCGGCCGGACGCTGGCCGAAGCCCGGCTCGAGCTCGAATCGCTGATGGTTCAGAACAAGGCCGAGCTCGATCAGCTCACCCAGAAGGTCATCGCGGCGGGCATCGCCAGCTGGTCCGGCGGTGACGGCGAGGATCGCCAGCTGATCGTGCGCGGCCACGCCAATCTGCTCGAAGACCTGCACGCGCTCGATGACCTGGAGCGGGTGCGGCTCTTATTCGATGATCTCGAGACCAAGCGCGGGGTGATCGATCTGCTCGGCCGCGCCGAAAGCGCCGATGGCGTACGGATCTTCATCGGCTCGGAAAACAAGCTGTTCTCGCTGTCGGGCTCGTCCACCATCATCGCGCCCTATAGCGACGGCGCCGGCCACATCGTCGGCGTGCTCGGCGTGATCGGCCCGACACGGCTGAACTATGCGCGGGTGATCCCGATGGTCGATTACACCGCGCGGATCGTCAGCCGGATGCTCGGCGGCTGATTTTCCGAAACTTGATTTTCGCGCCGCAAACCACGATATCCCGGCCAGCTCTCCCGTAACGATCCAGAGATTTTTCAAGAAGGTAGCGTGATGACCGAGACTGATGGACAGAAGGACAACAACCAGGACACGGCGCAGGCCGCCGCCGATCCGGTCGTTTCCAAGCCGTACATCATGCCGGACGACCCGGAAGAAGGATCGAACGAGGCACTGGTGCGCGAGGCTGCGGACGCGCGCGACAAGATGCTGCGGACGCTCGCCGAAATGGAGAATCTGCGGAAGCGGACCCAGAAGGAAGTCGCCGACGCGCGCACCTATGGGGTGACCTCGTTCGCGCGCGACGTGCTCGATATCGCCGACAATCTGCAGCGTGCGCTCGACGCGGTGCCGGCCGACGCCCGCGCCAATGCCGAGCCTGGTCTGAAGGCGCTGATCGAGGGTGTCGAGCTGACCGAACGCTCGCTGCTCAACGCGCTGGAAAAGAACGGCGTCAAGAAGTTCGACCCGAAGGGCCAGAAGTTCGATCCGAACTTCCAGCAGGCAATGTACGAAGTGCCGGATCCGTCGGTACCGGCCGGCACCGTGGTGCAGGTGGTTCAGGCCGGCTTCACGATCGGTGACCGTGTGCTGCGTCCGGCGCTGGTCGGTGTCGCCAAGGGCGGCGCCAAGGCGGCGCCGAGCGACGGTGGCAGCGAGACCGGCAGCGTCAACTGAGCGAGCTGCGGCTTCGGCGCGAGCCGGAGCCGCGCCGCTGATCAGCCTCAAGTTGTTCTGAGTGACAAAAACGACGCGCCGCCTGCGCGTCGTTTTTCATTTGATCAGCGCGGTTGCAGACCGTCGCGGACTTTGCGGAAGCGCGGAAACGCGGTTTCCCATTGGTCTTTCGGCGACGAGCCGATCACCCGCATTGCCACATTGGCGCTGCCGAAGCGCAGCCACTGCACCACGGTCACCGGCGTATTGTCCTTGCCGCTGACGCCGGTGACCCGGGTCTCGAATCCGGGTGCGCCGTCGATCCGGATCGGCTCCGACATCGTGATTTTACTCTCGCGCACGCCGGGGATCGCTTCGGCCGCCTGCTGGGCGAAGCGGGCCCGGTCGTCGGTCTTCTCCGGCACCGAGCCGATCAGTCCGAGAACCATGAAAGGACCGGTCTCGACCGCCTCTTCGTTGCCGTCGGTCAGCAGCAGCGCAGCGCCGGGCGCCAGCGTCCGCACCGTCTTGAAGTCGCCGAGCTCGCGGATCTTGAACGGCATCTGCGCGACCTGCTCGTCGACCGGCACCTGCTGCCGCACCGACACCGACGACAGCATCTTCTTGACGGCCTCGTCCGAGTAGGTCTTGGCCTCGGTGGCCGGCACCTGGACGGCGACGTAGCCGGAAAACAGCTTGCTGCCGGGCACGATCAGCGAGTAGCGGCGGACCTTGTCGGGCCCCACCACAGCATCTTCGGCGGTGAAATAGCCGTTGCCGGCGGTGGTCTCGATCTTCTCCGGCTTGACGTTGCCGAGCGAGCCTTCGGGCGCGGCTTTGAAGGCCGCGTCGATCTGATCGAACGCCGGCCCCGGCAGCTCGGACACCAGCACCTTGACGCCTTGGTCGGCGGACTCAAAGCCCAGGAAGGCCGTGGACTGGTTCAGCCCCGGCATCGGCACGATGCCGACCCGGATGCCGCGTGGGTAAACCGCATCGGCGGCGACCGCGTTGGTCGCGGCGGCCGACAGCAGGGCAATCGCAAACAAGCGCGCTATCTGTCTCATGGCGAGTTGTCCTGGGGCTGCATTGAGGCCGTTGTTTGGTCGGGTTCGACCGGGTTTGGTGCTGCAAATCGGACGGCCGGCGACCGCGATGATGCGCTGCGCGCGCCAGCCCGGCAAGCCGCGCCGCAGCGCGCTATGCAGGCGGTTCGTAACGATTCGTAAAGCCCATGTTTTCGTGATCGAAACGCCGCCACGGTCCTTGCGGACCCGACCCCCCCTCCTATATCAGGCTCACCGCCGCCAAATCGCGAGCAAGTGAATTTTCTTAGGGGGTTTGGACCGGTGCGCCGTCAGGGCCCGTCCAACTCGCCGCAAAAAGAAGGATGTGAACACCATGGGAAAGGTCATTGGTATCGACCTCGGCACCACGAATTCGTGCGTTGCCGTAATGGATGGTAAGTCTGCCAAAGTCATCGAGAACGCCGAGGGTATGCGCACGACCCCGTCGATCGTCGCGATCACCGACGACGGCGAGCGTCTGGTCGGCCAGCCG
This sequence comes from Rhodopseudomonas sp. G2_2311, assembly GCF_047501505.1. Taxonomy (NCBI): domain Bacteria; kingdom Pseudomonadati; phylum Pseudomonadota; class Alphaproteobacteria; order Hyphomicrobiales; family Nitrobacteraceae; genus Rhodopseudomonas; species Rhodopseudomonas sp. G2_2311. The sequence goes on along the minus strand of NZ_JAZDRK010000006.1, from coordinate 88,586 downwards.
GCGAAGCGTCAGGCGGTCACCAATCCCGAGCGCACCTTCTTCGCAGTCAAGCGCCTGATCGGCCGCCGCTACGACGACCCGATGGTCGAGAAGGACAAGGGTCTCGTCCCCTACAAGATCGTCAAGGCTTCCAACGGCGACGCCTGGGTCGAAGCCGACGGCAAGACCTATTCGCCCTCGCAGGTCTCGGCCTTCATTCTGCAGAAGATGAAGGAGACCGCGGAAGCGCATCTCGGCCAGAAAGTCGATCAGGCCGTCATCACCGTTCCGGCGTACTTCAACGACGCCCAGCGCCAGGCCACCAAGGACGCCGGCAAGATCGCCGGTCTCGAAGTGCTGCGCATCATCAACGAGCCGACCGCGGCCGCGCTGGCCTACGGTCTCGACAAAGCCAAGACCGGCACCATCGCGGTGTACGACCTCGGCGGCGGCACCTTCGACGTCTCGATCCTGGAGATCGGCGACGGCGTGTTCGAGGTGAAGTCGACCAACGGCGACACTTTCCTCGGCGGTGAAGACTTCGACATGCGTCTGGTCAACTACCTCGCCGACGAATTCCAGAAGGAGCAGGGCATCGACCTGCGCAAGGACAAGCTTGCGCTGCAGCGCCTGAAGGAAGCCGCCGAAAAGGCCAAGATCGAGCTGTCGTCGACGACGCAGACCGAGATCAACCTGCCGTTCATCACTGCGGACCAGTCCGGTCCGAAGCATCTGACCATGAAGCTGACCCGCGCCAAGTTCGAAGCGCTGGTCGACGATCTGGTGCAGAAGACCATCGAGCCGTGCCGCAAGGCGCTGAAGGATGCCGGCCTCACCGCCGGTGAGATCAGCGAAGTGGTGCTGGTCGGCGGCATGACCCGCATGCCGAAGGTCCAGGAAGTGGTGAAGCAGCTGTTCGGCAAGGAGCCGCACAAGGGCGTCAACCCGGACGAAGTCGTGGCGATCGGCGCGGCGATCCAGGCCGGCGTGCTGCAGGGCGACGTCAAGGACGTGCTGCTGCTCGACGTCACCCCGCTGTCGCTGGGCATCGAGACGCTGGGTGGCGTGTTCACCCGCATCATCGATCGCAACACCACGATCCCGACCAAGAAGAGCCAGGTGTTCTCGACCGCCGAAGACAATCAGAACGCGGTCACCATCCGGGTCTTCCAGGGTGAGCGCGAGATGGCGGCCGACAACAAGATGCTTGGCCAGTTCGATCTGATGGGCATTCCGCCGGCACCGCGCGGCATGCCGCAGATCGAAGTGACGTTCGACATCGACGCCAACGGTATCGTCAACGTCTCGGCCAAGGACAAGGCGACCGGCAAGGAGCAGCAGATCCGCATCCAGGCTTCTGGCGGTCTGTCCGACTCCGAGATCGACAAGATGGTCAAGGACGCCGAAGCCAACGCGGCCGAAGACAAGAAGCGCCGCGAAGCGGTCGACGCCAAGAACCACGCCGACGCGCTGGTGCACTCCACCGAGAAGGCGCTGGCCGAGCATGGTTCGAAGATCGACGAAGGCGAGCGCCGCAGCATCGAAGACGCGCTGAGCGATCTACGCGAAGCGCTGAAGGGCGACGACGCCGAGGCGATCAAGACCAAGAGCAATACGCTGGCGCAGGCTTCGATGAAGCTCGGCGAAGCGATGTACAAGCAGGCCGAAGCCGGCGGCGCCGCGCAGCAGGCCGGTAAGGACGACGTGGTCGACGCCGAGTTCACCGAAGTCGACGACGACAAGAAGAAGTCGGCGTAAGTCACCTCCGACGGAGACTACGCGACGTGGACCATGCCCCCATCTGAGGAACGCCATCCGCGGTCATCAGGTGGGGGTTGTCTTGTAAGGCGTATCGATCCCGTTTCGGGATTGGGCGCCGGCCGTGGCGGACCCTCCCTCGGAACGGTTCTTTCACCGGCATGAAAGCTGCACGCACCCGGAGCCAAACGGGTCGAATTCCAGCAGGTTTGACGGATGTCCACTACCAAGCGTTGCTACTACGAAACCCTCGAAGTCGAGCGCAACGCCGACGATTCGACGCTGAAGAGCGCCTTCCGCAAGCTCGCGATGAAATGGCACCCGGACCGCAATCCGGGCGACCCGCAGTGCGAGATCAAGTTCAAAGAGATCAACGAAGCCTACGAAGTCCTCAAGGATGGCGATAAGCGCGCCGCCTATGACCGCTACGGCCACGCCGCGTTCGAGCAGGGCGGCTTCGGCGGCGGCGCCGGGTTCGGCGCGGGTTTCGCGTCGTCGTTCTCCGACATCTTCGAAGATCTGTTCGGCATGGCGGCGCAGCGCGGCCGCGGCACCGGCCGCGAGCGTGGCGCCGACCTGCGCTACAACATGGAAATCACCCTGGAGGACGCCTTCAAAGGGAAGACCGCGCAGATCGAAATTCCGGTCTCGGTCACCTGCGAAGCGTGCTCCGGCACCGGTGCCAAGGCCGGCACCAAGCCGAAGACCTGTTCGACCTGCGGCGGCGCCGGCCGCGTCCGTCAGGCCCAGGGCTTCTTTACGCTGGAGCGCACCTGCCCGAGCTGCCAGGGCCGCGGCCAGACCATCGAAGACCCCTGCCCGTCCTGCACCGGCTCCGGCCGCGTCACCAAGGAGCGGACGCTGTCGGTCAACATTCCGCAGGGCGTCGAAGACGGCACCCGGATCCGGCTGGCCGGTGAAGGCGAAGCCGGTCTGCGCGGCGGACCGCCCGGCGACCTCTATATTTTCCTCTCGCTGGCCAACCACGCCATCTTCCAGCGCGACGGCGCCGACCTGCATTGCCGCGTGCCGATCTCGATGGTGACGGCGGCGCTCGGCGGCGAATTCGAAGTGCCGACGATCGATCGCGGTAAGACCAAGGTCAAAGTGCCGTCGGGCACGCAGACAGGCCGCCGATTCCGCATCGCCGGCAAGGGCATGCCAGTGCTGCGCTCGCGGCAGGTCGGCGACATGTATGTCCAGGTGGTCGTCGAAACGCCACAGAACCTCACCAAGAAGCAGCAGGAACTGCTGGCGGAGTTCGAAAAATTGTCCTCCGGCGAAACCCAGCCCGAGGCCGTGGGTTTCTTCTCGAAGGTCAAAGAATTCTTTGGCTCCCGCGCTAGCGCTCCCTGACGGTCGTCTAACTTGACCGGCCTGGGTGTGGCCTATACTTGTTGATGTAACAAAAATTTGACACTGGGCCGCGTTTTCCCGGTTGGTAGCTGAATGGCTTTGCAGTCGTCCGTTCGCGCGTTCAAGAAGCCGCCCCGTCCGCTTGTCGACGAGGTTCGCTTTCTGCGCTCCTGGATTGAGAAGCCGTTGCACATGGGCGCGGTGATGCCGTCGGGCAAGCTGCTCGCCCGGACCATGGCGCGTTACGTTGACATCCAATCCGATGGGCCGGTCGTCGAACTTGGGCCTGGGACCGGCGCGATTACCAGCGCGCTGGTGGAGCATGGCGTCGACCAGAAACGTCTGGTCTTGCTCGAATTTGATCCCGGGTTCTGCGCCTTGCTGCGCGAGCGCTTTCCGCTCGCCAAAGTCGTGCAGGGCGATGCTTACCGGCTGCGCGACTCGCTGTGGGACGCGCTCGAGGTCCCGGCAACTGCGGTCGTGTCCGGTCTGCCGCTGGTGACCAAGCCGATGCTGACGCGGATGAAACTGATCCGCGATGCGTTCACGCTGCTCGAACCCGGCGCGCCGTTCGTGCAATTCACCTATTCGGTGGCCCCTCCGATCCCGAAGTCGCTGCCCGGCGTGTCGACCGAGGGCTCCGAGCGGATCTGGATGAACGTCCCACCCGCCCGTGTCTGGGTTTACCGCAAGCGCTGACGCGCCGCCGGTTCAAGCACCGACTTCTCTGCTTTGCTGACAGCACTTGGTTCGCGATCACCCCGCCCGCCCTTGATCGCGGCGGCGCGCTGGGGGATACCGGGCCATGTCCGCGGTCAAGATCCTGATCATTCCCGGTTCGCTGCGCACCGGCTCGCACAATGTGCGGCTGGCGGCCGCTGCCGCGCATGAATTCGCCCGGGCCGATATCGACACCACCTGGCTGTCGCTCGCCGACTACCCGCTGCCGATCTACGACGCCGACTTCGAGGCGAAATCCGGGGTGCCGAAGAACGCCGTCGGCCTGAAGCGAATGATCGGTGCGCACCATGGCGTGCTGATCGTCAGTCCAGAATACAATTCGGCGCCGCCGCCGCTGCTCAAGAACGCGATCGACTGGGTGTCGCGGGTCGAGGATCCGCATGAGACCCAGGGGCAGGTGTTTCGCGACCGCGCCTTTGCGCTCGCCGCAGCCTCCGAAGGCAAGCTCGGTGGTGCGCGCTGCCTCGCCGCGCTGCGGCTGATCCTGTCCGGCTGCAGGGCGCCCGTGATTCCCAATCAGCTCACGCTGTCGTTCGCCCACGAGGCTTATGACGACAACGACCGGCTCAAGCATCCGGCCGACGTCGCCGCCCTGCAGGCGATGGTGAGGCAACTGATCGATTTCGCCCAGCAGATGATGAGGTAACGAGCTCATGGCGCCAGCCGACACCCCCGACCGCGACCGGCTGATCGTCGCGCTCGATCTGCCCGATATTCGTGTCGCGGAAGCGATGGTCGACCGGCTCGGCGACAGCGTCGGCTTCTACAAGATCGGATATCAGCTCGCTTATGCCGGAGGATTGCCGCTGGCCCGCGCGCTGGTCGGCGCCGGCAAGAAAGTGTTCGTCGACCTCAAGCTGCACGACATCGGCAACACCGTTGCGCGCGGCGTCGAAAGTCTGAGCCATCTCGGCGCATCCTTCCTCACCGTCCATGCCTATCCGCAGACCATGAAGGCGGCGGTCGAAGCCCGCGGCTCCTCCAAGGTGAAGATCCTCGCCGTCACCGTGCTGACCTCGTACGACGACCGCGATCTGGCGGACGCCGGCTATCGGTTCGGCGTGCGAGATCTCGTCGAAGCCCGTGCCCGCCAGGCGCAGGCGATTGGCGTCGACGGCCTGGTTTGTTCACCGGAAGAAGCCGCGCATCTGCGCGGCATCGTCGGTCCCGAGATGGATCTGGTAACGCCGGGCATTCGCCCCGCAGGTGCCGCGGCCGGCGATCAGAAGCGGATCATGACGCCTGCCAAGGCGATCGCTGCCGGCGCCAGCTATCTGGTGGTCGGCCGGCCGGTGCTGGACGCGCCAGATCCCAAGGCCGCTGCGGATGCGATCGTCGCCGAGATCACCGCCGCACGCGGATTATAACAAACAACAAGGGAGAGCTTTGAGATGCCCAAAGGCTATTGGGTGGCGCGGATCGACGTGCACGATCTCGACAGCTACAAGCGTGATTATGTGGCCCATAATGGCGCGGTGTTCGCAAAATACGGCGCCAAGTTTCTGGTGCGCGGCGGCAGCTTCGAGGCTAACGAAGGGCCGGCGCGATCGCGCAACGTGGTGATCGAATTCAAGGACTACGAGACCGCGCTCGCCTGCTACCACTCGCCGGAGTATCAGGCGCTGATCAAGGCGCGGTCGCCGTTCTCACAGGGCGAACTGGTGATCATCGAGGGTTATGACGGGCCGCAGCCGTCCTGACGTCGAGACGAAACGCCACCGCCCCAGCTTTCGGTAAGTTGCCGGACGCGGGGCCGGCGGTTATACCGCGGCATTGAACAAGGATGCTCAGCCGATGTCCGATATGCGCCTGATCGTTGCCGGAGCCGGTGGCCGCATGGGCCGGGCGCTGACCCGCGCCATTAGCGAGACCGAGGGTGTGGTGCTGACGGGCGCTCTGGAGTCGCCGAATTCCGAGCTGCTCGGCAAGGATGCCGGCACCCTCGCCGGCCTGTCCGCCAACGGCGTGCTGCTGTCGGCCGACCTGTGGTCGCTGTCGGCGAATGCCGATGGCATCGTCGATTTCACCGTGCCGCAGGCCACCATCGCGAATGTGGCGATCGCGGCGCAGCGCGGCATCGCCCACATCATCGGCACCACTGGGCTGTCGGCCTCCGACAATGCGGTGATCCAAAGCGTCACCAACCGCGCCGTGGTGGTGAAGTCCGGCAATATGAGTCTCGGCGTCAATCTGCTGGCCGCGATCGCCAAGCGCGTGGCGCAGTCGCTCGACGACAGCTTCGACATCGAGATCGTCGAGATGCATCACCGCGCCAAGGTCGATGCGCCGTCCGGCACGGCGCTGCTGCTTGGCGAAGCGGTGGCGGCCGGCCGCAAGATCGACCTGGCTACTCACTCCGCACGCGGCCGCGACGGCCTCACCGGCGCCCGCAAGCCCGGCGATATCGGCTTTGCGTCGCTGCGGGGCGGCACCGTCACCGGCGATCACACCGTGATCTTCGCCGGCGCCTCGGAGCGGATCGAACTCACCCACAAGGCTGAAGATCGCATGATCTTCGCCCATGGTGCGCTGACCGCGGCACGCTGGGCCAAAGACAAGAAGCCCGGCCTGTATTCGATGGCCGATGTGCTCGGCCTCGGCGACATCTGAAGTCCGCGTCGATTCGTTGAGCGTTATGACTGAGGCGGGCCGTTCGGCCCGCCCTTGCAGCGCTTCAGTGCTCGATCAATCCTAACCGATCAGCGATTTGCCGGTCATCTCCGCCGGCTGCGGCAATTCCATCAGCTTCAGCAGGGTCGGGGCGAGGTCGGAGAGCTGGCCGTCGCTCAGCGGGCCGTTGTCGCCGACCAGCAGCACCGGGACCGGATTGGTGGTGTGCGCGGTGTGCGGGCCGCCGGTTTCCGGATCGCGCATCATTTCGCAATTGCCGTGGTCGGCCGTGACCAGCAGCGCACCGCCGGCCTTGCGGATCGCCGCGACGATATGGCCGAGCTGGGTGTCGACGGTCTCGACCGCCTTGATCGCCGCCGGCAGGCTGCCGGTGTGGCCGACCATGTCCGGATTGGCGAAGTTGAGGACGATCAGGTCGTACTTGCCGGACTCGATCGCCGCGACGGCCTTGTCGCCGAGCTCCGGCGCCGACATTTCCGGCTGCAGATCGTAGGTCGCGACCTTCGGCGACGGCACCATGATGCGATCTTCGCCCGGATAAGGCACTTCCTCGCCGCCATTCAGGAAGTAAGTGACGTGCGGATATTTCTCGGTCTCCGCCATCCGGAGCTGATGCAGGCCGGCGTCGGCGACGACCTGGCCGAGGCCGTTCACCAGGCTTTGCGGCGGGAAGATCGTGCCCATCAGCGCATCGAGCGCGGTCGAGTACTGCGTCATGCCGACGGCGGCCGCAATCTTCTTCACCTGCTTGCGCGGGAAGCCGGCGAACGCAGGGTCGAGAAAGGCGGCGAGGATCTCGCGCACCCGGTCGGCGCGGAAGTTGAAGCACAGCACGCCGTCGCCGTCGCGCATGCCCTGATAATCGCCGACGACGGCCGGCACGATGAACTCGTCGTTCACCCCGGCCGCATAGCCGTCGGCGATCACCGCACCCGCGTCTGCAAACCGCGGCCCGTCAGCATCGGCGATCACTCCATAGGCCTTCGACACGCGCTCCCAGCGGTTGTCGCGGTCCATCGCGTAATAGCGGCCGCTGACGGTGGCGATCGGCACATTCGGCGGCAGATCGGCGCGCAGCCGGGCGATGTCGTCGACCGCGGACTTCGGCGGCGTATCGCGGCCGTCGGTGAAGGCATGGAGCACCGTCGGCACGCCGGCCTTGGTCAGGATCCGGGCCAGCGCGCAGGCGTGGTCCTGGTGCGAGTGTACGCCGCCGGGCGACACCAGGCCCATCAGATGACAGGTGCCGCCGCTGGCGCGCAATTTTTCGATGAACCTCACCAGACCCGGCGCCCGCTCGATCTCGCCGCTGGCGATGGCGTCGCTGATCCGCGGCAGATCCTGCATCACCACGCGGCCGGCACCGATGTTGAGATGGCCGACCTCGGAATTGCCCATCTGGCCGTTCGGCAGTCCGACCGATTTGCCGGAGGTGCGCAGAAACGCATGCGGGCCGTTGGTCCAGAGCGCGTCGAAGGTCGGCGTCTTGGCCTGCAGCACGGCGTTGTCCGCCGGGTCCTCGCGCCACCCCCAGCCATCGAGAATCACAAGCATCACGGGGCGGCGGGACTGCATGGCAACAACTTTCCTGGATGTGGGGGGCGCCTCAGCGCCCCTCACACCTATGGTCGCGACCCGCCCCCGTCAATCGGGTTAGGCCTGCAGCTCAATCGGCCTTGAGTTGCCCGGCTTCCCAGCCGATCATCGCCTGCTTGCGGGTCAGGCCCCAGTGATAGCCGGTGAGCGCGCCGCCTTTGCCGAGCGCGCGATGGCAAGGCACCACGAACGAGATCGGGTTCTTGCCGACCGCCGCGCCGACCGCGCGCGAGGCTTTCGGCAGGCTGATCTTGGCGGCAATGTCCGAGTAGCAAACCGCCTTGCCGAGCGGGATCTTCAGCAGCGTTTCCCACACCCGCACCTCGAAGTCTGTGCCGATCAGCACCACCCGCAGCGGCTGCTCGGCGCGCCACTGTGCTGGATCGAAGATCCGCTCCGCCAGCGGCGCGGTCGCCTCCTGGTCCGGCACGCTGAGCGCGCGCGGCCAGCGCTGTTGCAGATCGAGCAGCGCCGCCTGCTCCTCGCCGGGATCGGCGAAGGCAAGACCGGCAAGGCCGCGATCCGACGCGATGATCACCGCCGTGCCGAACGGCGACGGATGGAATCCGTAGCGCAGGCTGAGCCCGGCGCCGCCGCTCTTCCATTCGCCCGGCGACATCGCCTCGTGGGTCACAAACAGATCGTGCAGCCGGCCGGGGCCAGACAGACCGGACGCCAAGGCGGCGTCGAGGACGCTGGCAGAATCGCGCAGCAGCGACTTGGCATGGTCGAGCGTCAGCGCCTGCATGAATGCCTTCGGCGTCAGCCCGGCCCAACGCCGGAACAGATGGTGCAGCTCGTCGGGCGTCAGCCCGGCGGCCTCGGCGATCGCCTCGATGGTGGGCTGCGCCTTCCATTTCTGCGAGATGAAGGCGATGGCGCGCCGCACGCAGTCGTAATCGGCCAGCGCGGAATTGCGGGCACCGGGTTTGATCAGCTGGTGGTCGGCAAGGGCGAGGTTCATCATACCGCCGATGTTACCCGCCGCGGCGCGCGCCGCCACCCGATTTCCTGGTCTCAGGCCGGGTACAGCGGACCACGCCGGGCGGCGTCGAGCGCGGCCATCAACGCTTTGGCGAAGTTCGCTTTTTCCTCCGCGCCAAGGAAGCTGGCGATCGCCAGCCGCCGGCCGGACGAGACCAGATACAGCCGCTCGACGCCGGCCTCGTGGTGGACGATTTTTTCCAGCCGCACCCAAAGCGGGTTCAGCACCCATTCGGCGACTTCGCCGCGCGCCGAGGTGCGGCGGACCCGCAATTCGCTGCAGGTCATCGAGATTTCCTCGCTAGCCCGGGCGCGCGCGAAGCTCACCTTGAAGGCGAAAGCGAGCGCCAGCACATCCAGCCCGAAGAAGCCGAACACCGGCCAAGCGCCCATCAACCAGAACGCCAGCCCGGCGGCGAAGCTGGCGGTGCCGACCAGCCCAATCAAAATCAGAAATCCGTTGTGACTCAAGGCGCGATGCGGCTTCAGCTGCGCCGAAAACAGTTTCGGCTCTCTCGAATCCGGACCAAGATCGGGTTCTGTCGCCATAGCGGAATATTATACCTCACCCATGCCGAAAACCACCCGCCGCCCCGCCAAGCCCGCTGCCAAGCCGCCTGCGACGCCCCCTGCCAAACCCGCCAAGCGCATCGCAACCGCAAAGCCGAAATCGGCGTCAGCCAAGCCTGCGATGTCTCGCCGCGGCAAGTCTCCGGTGCGCTGGAGTGCAGCCGAAGTGCACGAGGCGTTCAGCCGCTTTGCAAAGGCCAACCCGGAGCCGAAGGGCGAACTTGAGCATCTCAATCCGTTCACGCTGCTGGTCGCGGTCGTCCTCTCGGCGCAGGCGACCGACGCCGGCGTCAACAAGGCGACGCGGCCGCTATTCGCGGTCGCCGACACGCCGCAGAAGATGCTGGCGCTCGGTGAGGAGCGGTTGCGCGAGTACATCAAGACCATTGGGCTTTTTCGCACCAAGGCGAAGAACGTGATTGCGCTGTCGCAAAAGCTGATCACCGACTTTGGCGGTGAGGTGCCGAATACGCGCGAGGAGCTGGAGACGCTGCCCGGCGCCGGCCGCAAGACCGCCAACGTGGTGCTGAACATGGCGTTCGGTCAGCCGACGATGGCGGTCGATACCCATGTGTTCCGGGTTGGCAATCGCACCGGCATGGCGCCAGGCGAAACGCCGCTTGCGGTGGAGCTTGAACTGGAGCGGGTGATCCCGGCCGAATTCATGCAGCACGCCCATCATTGGCTGATCCTGCACGGCCGCTACACCTGCCTCGCCCGCAAGCCGCGCTGCGAGGTCTGCCTGATCAACGATCTGTGCCGCTGGCCCGAGAAGACGGTGAGTTAGTTCGGGTTGTCCTGCGTCCGAAGCCCGTCCGTCATTGCGAGCGAAGCGAAGCAATCCAGAGCCCGCGGCGCGGGACCTGGATTGCTTCGTCGCTTTGCTCCTCGCAATGACGAGGAGGCCGACGTCAAACTACTTCATCATCGCTTTCACTTCGTCGTGCAGCGATTGCCGTGCGGCGTCGTCGGCGTAGAACATGTGGCCGCCGGGATAGACGACGAACTTGACGCGCTTCTCGGCCAGCGTCGGCGGCAACTGATCGAGCACCATTTGGGTGCCGAAATACGGCGCGGCGAGATCGAACAGGCCACCGGTCACCAGCACCTGCAGGCTCGGGTCGACGCTGAGGATCTCGCGGAGCTGGGTAGTCGATTCCAGCGGCTGCCGGCCGCGGCCGAAATCCCATTGTTCGGCGACCGAGCCATTCAGCAGTTCGTACGAGCCGTCCGGCTTCCAGTTAAGCGTCGAGCGGGTCAGCTGCACGGCCGCGCTGGTGAGCGGTGCGATCAGCGAATCTGCCGACGGATCGCCGAAATGCGAGCCGCTGGAATCCGGGAACGGATCGAGCCCGAGTTTGGCCCCGTCGAACCGTCCGGTGACCCGGCCGCGATCGCGGTCGAACTCACGCTGGAATTCGCGCGTGTCGAACCGTCCGGCCAATCGCCGGCTCACCGTCTTGTCGATTCCCGTCAGTGCAGAAACGCGGTCGGCGAGCCGCGTGGTCGCTTCCTTGTCGGCTTCGCCTTTGACCAGGTCAGTAAGGAATTCGCTGCGCGCGTAGCTCTCGACATCGGCGAGGTCGGCGCGGGTCACCTTGCCTTTCTGCTGCCGCGCCACCGCGGTCATCGACGGCAGCCGCGCCGCATATTGCAGCAGGCTGGAGCCGGATAGGTCGCGGAAGTCGAGCACCGGCGATACCAGGATCAGACCGTTGACGCCGACGCCCTGCTTAGTCTGCAGATTGTCCACCACCTTCGGTCCGCGAATGCCGCCGTAGCTTTCGCCGGCCAGATACTTCGGCGAAGCGAGCCGGTCGTTCTTCTCCAGCCAACGCCGGATCACCACCGCCATCGCCGAGATATCGCCCTCGACCGCATAGAAATGCTTGCGCACCTCGTCGCCGCTAGCGACGAAACGGCTATAGCCGGTGCCGACCGGATCGATGAACACCAGATCGGTGAAGTCGAGCCAGGTCTCCGCATTGGCCTGCAGCACCGGCGGCGATGACGCCACCACGCTGCTGCCGATCGGCAGCCGCCACGGTCCGGCGGCGCCGAGCTGCAGCCAAGCCGAGGATGCGCCGGGGCCGCCGTTGAACAGGAACGTCACCGGCCGGTTGCGCGGGTCGGCGCCGTCGAGCTTGTAGGTGGTGACGGCGATATCGGCCTGCGGCTCTCCCTTGCCGTTGTACAGCCGGATCGAGCCGGCGGTGGCGGTGAACGCCAGAGTGCGCCCCGGCAACGCAATACTGTGCTTGGTGGTGACGTCCGGCGGCAGGCTGTTGAGTTCGGCGCGGGCCGGCGACGCCTCGGCTTTGCTTGCGACCGTGTCGGTCTGCTCCGCAGCTGATTTCGCCCGATCGGCGTGCGGTGCTGCGGGCCGCGCCTCTTGGGCGATGGCGTTCGAATGCAGCTGCGGCAGCGCCAGCGCTGCGATCAACATTGAGGCGGTCACGGCGGACCGGGGCGACAGCGGCATCGACATCTCCTTCGGCAACGCCGCAGCGTCACCGCAGCGTTGGGCATGGGGCTTGAAATCGTCGGGACCGACTCTGAGCGCAGGACTGCGTCAGTTTGGCGACGCTGCGGCCGGTGCGGCCGCCAGCGTCATTCCGCCGCGGCGAGCGCCGACGGCAGCGCGCCGAGCTCGCGGGCGAATTCCACCATCAGGCCGGCCACGTCCTGCGGACGTTCTTCGTGCGCGAGGTGGCCGAGGCCCGGCATGATCACGCTGCGGGCGCCGGGGACCATCGCTTGCACCCGCTCGGCATCCGTCGACGCGATCGTCTTGTCGTTGTTGCCGGCGACCAGCAACAGGCGCGGCGTCAGCTGCGGCAGCTCCGCGGCGAGGCGCTCCAACCGCCAGCTCGCCATCATGGTCAGTGCCGCCGCAACGTGACCCGGGCTGCACACCAGTCCGCGATACAGCTCGATGCCGTCCGGCTCAAGCGACGAGCCGGTGTCGCCGATCATCCGCTCCACCATGCCCTTCGTGCGCGCGAACCGCGCCACCAGCCGCGGCACCATCGCGCTGCCCGCCAGCACTCTGGCGAGCGGCAACATCCAGCGCCCGGTGCGTCCACCGATCGGCAGCAGCGCGCCGTTGAGGCTGACGAGCCCGGACGGCACAATCAGACCGGCGAGGCACATCCGCGCCAGCACCGCGACGCCGGCCGAATGTCCAGCCACCAGCGCCGGACGTTGCCCCAGCGCGCCTAGAAGTGCGGCAATGTCCGCGGCCATCGCATCAAGCGACATCCGTCCGCGCTCCGGCGTCTCGGTGAAGCCATGACCCGGAAGGTCCGGTGCGATCACCGTGAAGTGCGCGGCGAGGAGCGGTGCCAGATCGCGCCATGAATGCGTCGCCGCGCCGGTGCCGTGGAGCAGTAGCAACGTCGGCCCGCGCCCCATCTGCTGCACGTGCCAACGCAGCCCGGCGGCTTCGACGAAGCGGCTGCGGTCGCGGTGAGGCCAATCGCCGCCGTCACGCTGCCAATCAGGCTTTGGATGATGCCGTCGTGAGGGCCTCGGCGACGAGGTCTGCAGAGTGTCGCGCGCGGGATGAAGGACCAAAGCTGATCGCCTCCATGGCGCCGGAAGCAAACTGGCGCACACGGACAAACGCAGTCCCGCCGCAGAGTTCCTGCAGCGAATCGATTTTGCGCCTCACAATTGCAGAATGGTAATTAGTGCGGAAAAACAGAGAGTGTCGATGGGAATGCAACTAACAGCTCGGAGTGAACCCTGCGCGAGGTTGACATCGCTTCGTCAAGTTAGCCCGACACCAGGCACAGCTCATCATCTCTCTGCGTCGTGTTAGCTTGACGCTGAGTGTCAGCTCCGACCGACACATCATCGATTATATCAAGCGGCGATCTCTTTTGTGCATCCGGCCGACGCAAACCACCTGATACTTCATCGCAACTTGGAACGATCGCAAGATCCTCCAGGTTCAAGTTCGAAGCGGTGCCCATGCCCGCCAGGAGTGCTCAGCGATGAAGATGTCTCACCTTGCCAATTTCCTGATGATGATCGTCGGTGGGGCCGTGCAGGAGTTGTCGTCCGCGGTTCGCCGCAAGCTTCGCGGCGTGGCGCGCACCGACTAACGTTCCGCGCGGCTCCTCTTACTGCAGCATGCTGCGCCGGTCCGGCGCCAGAACTTCGGGCCGCGATCCCGACAGCCGCTTGTGCAGATGCACCATGAAGGCCATGCCGAACAACGGCGTCGCCAGGTTGACGATCGGGATCGACACGAAGGCGGCGATGATCAGGCCGCCGATGAACACCGTGGTGGCGTTGTCGCGCCGCATCGCCTTGGCTTCAGGCGCTGGGCGGAAACGCATTGCGGCGAGCTCGAAATATTCACGGCCGAGCAGCCAGGCGGTGGCGACGAAGAACACGATCGCGCCGGCGCCGGCGACGAACAGGAACGGCAGCGCCACCAGATACACCAGGATGGTCAGCAGCGCGGTCTTCACCGTTTCCCAGGTGGCGAGCCCGATCGGCAGCGCGACGCCCGGCGCTTCGTGCGGATAGTATTCGCGCTCGACGTGCTCGGCGGCCTCGTCGACGAAAATGCCGGCCACCAGTGAGGTCACCGCCGGCATCAGGAACACCGCGCCGACAACGATGCCGAGCCCCGCCGCGATCGAAACGATCCACGACAAGATGTTCAGCGGGGTGTGGAAGCCACCCAGCGTGGCTTCGGCCCAGATCTCGCTCGAGCTTGCCAGCCAGCTCAGCAGCCGCTGCAATCCGACCGCCGCGACCGCGATCAACGCCAGCGCGAAGCCGACCGAGCGCCACAGGATCGAGCGCATCGGCGGCGACAAAATCTGGGTCAGCGCCTTGATGGCGGCGTCGAGCATGGCGGCGTCCTCGTCCCGGAAAAACAGCCTCGAACAGGTAGAGACCGCGCCGATGTTCGGCAAGGGCCGGGACGGCTGCGGCGCGCGCGCTTACCGCCGCAGCCGCCGCGACGCCGGATAATTCATCACCTTCGGCACCTTGCCGTCGCGAAGCGCCTGCTGCATGCCTTCCCAATAATCAGCCTGCATCAGCTCCGGATGGGCGTCGCGGAAGGCCCGTCGCAGGCCGGGGTCATCGATCCGCAGCCCCTCCAGCATCTCCTGCGGCCTGAACACCATGCCATTGTCGAATTCACCCGGCGCCGCACCGTCACGGCTCACGGTGACCGAGGTCAGCGGCTCCACCGCGTCGTAGTCGAACAGATAGACTTTGCGGATGCGGCTGACGCCGTAATTGCGACCGTCGAGATCCTTGTTGAAGATATCGGCCGCGGCGTTGTTCTTGATGCAGTCGCCGAGATTGATCACCGCGGCGCGGGATTCGGCTGCGGATGCGTTGGCGAGATACAGCGGCAGCGGCGTCAGTTTGATCTGCACGATCAGGTGCCGGAACACCAGCGCGCCGCGATCGAGCGTCACCGTGCCGATTCCGGCCTCCAGCAGCTCGTCGAGCAGCTCGGGTGCGAACATCGTGCGGTCGAGCTTGACGTTGGAGTAGATGATGTTGTCGAGCATCGATCCGGCGCGGTCGATCTCATGCACGAGATTGTATTTGCGCAGCACCTCGTCGAGGCCGTCGAAGTAATCGAATTTATAGTCGTCGGTCGGATGGTCGCGGATGATCTTCAGCACATAGGCCGACGACGGCATCGTGAAGGCGATCGCCACCGTGCCCTTGAAGCCCGGTGCGGTGGCGAGCTTTTCCTTGGTCTTGCGATGTTCGGCCAGGATCTCGGTCATCACCGCGACCTTGCCGAGGTGATGGAAGCCGATGCACGAATATTGCGTGCCGAGCGGCCGCTTCGGCATCAGCTCATGGAGCAGCCGGGCAAGCTCGTGATAGCGCGGGTTGGTGGCGTGATAGTTCGCCAGCGTCGACGAGAACGCATATTGCAGCTCGTCGCTGTCGGTCAGCACCGCATCGACGACCAGCCCGTCCTTCTCGTTGAGCAGAGCGATCAGCAGCGGCAGGTTGCGCATCGGCATGTCGCCGCGGTCGCGCAGTTTGATCCGGCCAACTAGGCAGGCGCCGCGATTGCGGAAGAAGCCGGAGTCGGCGATCTCGATTTTGACCGGCTCGCCGGGACGCGGGCTGAGCGGCTCCAGCGCCGTCTCGATTGCCTGCGCGGCAAGTGCGGCGTCACCGCCGCGATCGCGCCATGGCACGCGGAAGCCGGCGTCGCCGAGAATCCCGGCGATCACTTCGGCGGTGATCGGCAACGTAGTGGTGGTCGTCTTCAGCACCGCGGCGGGCGAAGTGGTGCGCCGTGCGGTGGCGCCGGCGTCATAGGACACCGGCCGCCATTCGTCGCTCACCAGCTTGCGGCGGAGCGACTGCCAGAACGCGAAGGCGAAGTCCGCCTCATAGCGGCCCTCGATCGCGGCGAGCAGTTCGGCCTCGGCGGTCGGCCACAGCTGCTCGTCGGTCGTCAGCTCCGGCAGCCCGGCTTTCAACAGCGGCACCAGCTGGTCGATGCAGGCGGTGTACAGCCCGATCCGGATCTTCGACAGCCGCACCGTCACCGGCCAATCGCGCGCCTCGAACGCCGCCTGCGCCAGCGCCGGAATCCGCCGCGATACCGAGTAGTAGTTGTCGAACGCCGACAGCACCACGCGCGCCAGCAGGCGCGCCTGATCGTCGGGATCGTCGGTGCGGTACAGCGCGTCGAGCAGGTCGAAATCGGGCTCGGCGATCCGCGTGGCGTGCTCGATCTCGGCGGCGCCGAGCGGCCGGGCGCGGGTGTGGGAAATGGTGGCGGTCATTGCGTCGGGGTCAGGGCATCTCGTCAGGTCGCGCCTCCGGCTGCCTGTCCGGACCGGCCGCCCAGCCGGCCACCGGACCGAACCACCGGGGCGATTGCGCCATCATGGGAGGCTTTCGCCCCTCCAAGCGTGATCTGACGCAAAACACCCCCCGCCGAAAGACGGATGCGACAATCTGTCGGGGCGGGAAGGCTTGGGGCCGTGAGGTCTGGTGGACCGAGATTGGACCATCAGCGGGCGAGGCGGAGAACGACGTCGCCCGCGTCAACCTCTCTCATGGCTGCGCGGGTGGCGGAGCGACGGAGGCGTTCGGCTCGATCTTCGGCGTCACGGTCTCGTTGGTTTCGAAGAACGTCAGCGCGGCGGCTGAGAAGCCTTCTGGAGTCTCGTACATCAGATGGTGCGTTGCGCCCTTGAACTGGACCAACCACGCTCCGGGAATCGCGGCGGCGATCGTCTTCGAGCTGTCGGTGCCCACCACGTTGTCGGCGGTGCCGACCAGCAGCATCACCTGATTGTCGATCGACGGCAGCTTATCCAGCGGGGTCTTCCAATGGGTGGTCGCCTCGACCTGCCGGGCCACGATCGGGTCGGCCGGCACCCTTCCGTGCAGCGCCTTGGCGACGTTGCTGCCGTCGGTCGAGGTGGCGTGGATCAGCGCCTTGTTGAACCGGTCTGGATACTGCAGCAGCAATTGCTGGGTAATCGTGCTGCCCATCGAATAGCCGAGCACATCGCTGCGCTTGACGCCGAGCGCGTCGAGCAGGCCTATCACGTCGGCGGCGAACAACGGATAGCTGAAGGTGGTGTCGTTCGCGGTCGTGTGACCCATGCCACGATTGTCCATCAGGATCAGCTGATGGGTCTTCGACAGTGCCTCGACCACCTGGGGCGGCCAGTTCTCGGCGGTGCCGCCGAGCCCCATGATCATCACCATCGGCGCGCCCTGGCCGATCAGCTTGTAGCCGATCGAGATGCCGTTGGCGTCGACTTGGTAGATGGTATGACCGCCCGCGTCCTTGCCGATCGCTTTGCCGGCCGGTGCGATGGGGTCGGCGAGGGCGGAGGTTGTGGTGATAAGCAGCGCATAAGCGCCAGAAACCAGAAACTTACTCAGCTTCGCCATCCCACCCACCTCGCAGCGCCTCGAATCGCCGTCACTTAGCAGCCCTTCGGATCGCTGTCCTTGAGCCTGCGCGGATGCTCGCCGTCTGGAAGGGCGCTCCGCGCTTACATCACCTTCGGCCCGAAGACGTTGTTCTCTTCGAATCGTCGATCGGTCGGAAGCCAGCCAAAGCGGCTTGCAAAACGCGAACGATTCGGGAACATTGGTCGAGAGGGGATCATGAAAGTTGCGGGACTTTTCGCCGGCGTCGGAGGCCTTGAGCTCGGTTTGCATCGAGCGGGGCACGACACGCTCGTATTCTCTGAAATTTGGGAGCCCGCGGGCGCCGTGCTCGAAGGGCGTTTCGGTGGTGTGCCCAACGTCGGCGACGTTGCAGGTTTGAAGTCACTGCCCGCTGGTGTTGACCTTATGACCGCGGGCTTTCCTTGCCAGGATCTTAGCCAAGCTGGAAAGACGGCCGGAATCAAGGGACGGAAGTCGGGCTTGGTCAGTCACGTCTTCCGGCTGATCGACCGCAGCCGGCCGAAATGGGTTCTGCTGGAAAATGTCTCCTTCATGTTGCGCCTCGACGCGGGCAGCGCCATGACCCGCCTGGTCACCGAATTTGAACAGCGTGGCTATCGCTGGGCCTATCGCGTGGTGAATTCGCTCAGCTTCTTGCCGCATCGCCGCGCACGCGTGTTCTTCCTGGCGAGCCTAGAAGGGGACCCTGCCGATGTCCTTTTGGTCGATGACGCGGAGCCAGCGGAGCTGCAGACCAATCTGCAGAGCCACGCCCACGGGTTCTATTGGACCGAGGGAACGCGCGGCTTGGGATGGGGGCCGGACTGCGTGCCGACCCTCAAAAACGGATCAACCATCGGTATCCCGTCGCCGCCGGCGATCCTGCTGACCAACGGCGAGATCGTCACGCCTGATATTCGTGATGCAGAGCGGCTCCAGGGCTTGCCCGCGGACTGGACGAAGCCGGCGGCGCAAGTTACGCGAGCGTCTTTCCGGTGGTCATTGGTCGGTAACGCCGTGAGCACTCCGGTAGCTGCTTGGATCGGCAAGCGTCTGGTCAAACCTGGTCGATTCGATCCAGCGCGCGATGGCGCTGTTGTCGTGAAGGGAAATTGGCCGAAGGCTGCCCGATCTGACGGCGAGGTTCGGCGCGAGGTGATGATTTCCGAGTTTCCGAAATGGGCCAAGCGGGAAAGCCTGCAAGATTTCCTGCGTCATCAACCAAATCTGCTGTCGGCACGCGCGACGGCGGGCTTTCTGTCGCGGATCGAAAAGAGCAGTCTGCGGTTCGTGCCCGGCTTCAAGGACAAGGTTCGCGCGCATCTTGAGCATATACGAGCAATCGACTCATTCGTCGAACCGAGTCGTTTGCTCGTCGCGGCGGAATGACGTCTCCCGGCTGTCAAAGGCCTACGGACCCGGCACGCTCCGCATTGATGCGGCGCGTCCGTCAGACAGGTACCAAGGGCGAAGACGAGGTGGCTGCGATCCTCCGTCAATCCGGTTTGCGTTTTCGCCGCAACGTCAAATCGTTGCCTGGGTCGCCTGATTTCGCCAACAAGACCAACCAATGGGCGATATTCGTCCATGGGTGCTTCTGGCATCGTCACGAAGGGTGTCGTCGCACCACGACGCCGACCCGAAATCGGGATTTCTGGCTCGCCAAGTTCGCGGCTAATGTGAACCGAGACAAAATCAAAGCGCGATTGCTGCGCGCGATGGGGTTCAAGGTTTTGACGATCTGGGAGTGCGAAACACGCAATCCCTCCAATGTACGCCGCCGGCTGCAAAGGTTGCGATAACTCCATGGCAAAGACCAAGAAGATTGCGAGAAAATTCGCGACCGGTCAGGCGAACCTTTTGGAGAATTCGATCCAGCGCGAGCTCGATTGGGCCGGCGACCGGAGCGTCGTCGAGAAAGGATCGGCGACCGACAAGAAAAACTACGCCGAGGGACTCTCGCGTGCGTTGTCGCAGCGCTTCGCCGACGCGCTTCGAAAGTCTTTCGACGGCATTTTGCCCGACGCCGATGGATTCGGCCAAGAGTCGAAGGCGCGAACCGGCAAGGGTTTGAAGAAGCTGGACGTGAACTATTCCACCGTGGAATTGGGGCTCGGCCTCGGCGTATCGATCAAGACCATCAATTTCCGTGACGCCAAGACGAAGCGCTATACGAAGAACTACACACGAGTCGATAACGAGCTCCGAGCCGAAGCCGCGGACTACCACGAGCGACAGCCGTATGCGGTGCTGTGCGCGGTGGTGTTCATTCCGCTCGACTCTTGCGACGACGGAGGAAGTGCGCCGTCCAGTTTCGGCCAAGCCGTCCAAATCTTTCGCTACCGGGCGGGGCGCGAAAAACCGGTCGACGACGCGACGCTGTTCGAGCGGATTCTTGTCGGTCTTTACGATGCAGGCTCACCCTGCTTCGGAACAACCGGGTTCTTCGACGTGATGGACGCGCCGCCACGAACCGGACGTCCTTCTGCGCTAATGACCTTCGAGCAAGCGATCGATAAGATCGTCGAGGCGTACGACGCACGCAACAAATCCGCCTTCAAATGGGCGGAGGGCGAAACCGAAATATTGGCCGCGCCCGAGGCAGAGGACGACGAGGACGAAACGTAACGGCCCTCAACTATCCACCTTCAGCGCGGCGATGAAGGCTTCCTGCGGGATGTCGACCTTGCCGAACTGCCGCATCTTCTTCTTGCCCTCCTTCTGCTTCTCCAGAAGTTTGCGCTTTCGGGTGATGTCGCCGCCGTAGCACTTGGCGGTGACGTCCTTGCGCAGGGCGCGGACGGTTTCGCGGGCGATCACCTTGCCGCCGATCGCCGCCTGGATCGGGATCTGGAACATGTGCGGCGGGATCAGCTCTTTCATCTTCTCGACCATGGCGCGGCCGCGGCCTTCGGCGCGGGTGCGGTGCACCAGCATCGACAGCGCGTCGACCGGCTCGGCATTGACCAGGATCTGCATCTTCACCAAGTCGGCCGGCTTATAGTCGGTGAGGTGATAGTCGAACGAGGCGTAGCCCTTCGATACGCTCTTGAGCCGGTCGTAGAAGTCGAACACCACTTCGTTGAGCGGCAGGTCGTACTTCACCATCGCGCGGGCGCCGACGTAGGTCAGCTCTTTCTGATTGCCGCGGCGGTCCTGGCACAGCTTCAGCACGGAGCCGAGATACTCGTCCGGTGTCAGGATCGTGGCCTCGATCCACGGCTCCTGGATTTCGGCGATCTTGACCACGTCCGGCATGTCGACCGGATTGTGGATCTCCATCTCGGTGCCGTCGGTGAGCTTCATCTTGTAGATCACGCTCGGCGCGGTCGCGATCAGATCGAGGTCGAATTCGCGGCTGAGCCGCTCCTGGATGATCTCCAGATGCAGCAGGCCAAGGAAGCCGCAGCGGAAGCCGAAGCCGAGCGCGGCCGAGGTCTCCATCTCGAACGAGAAGCTGGCGTCGTTCAGTCGCAGCTTGCCCATCGCGGCGCGCAACGTTTCGAAATCGTCGGCGTCGACCGGGAACAGGCCGCAGAACACCACCGGCACGGCGGGCTTGAAGCCCGGCAGCATGTCGGTGACCGGCTTCTTGTCATCGGTGATGGTATCGCCGACCCGGGTGTCGGCGACCTCCTTGATGGCCGCGGTGATGAAGCCGACCTCGCCGGGGCCGAGTTCTTCGACATTGACCATCTTGGGCGTGAAGTAGCCGACGCGCTCGACGTCGTAGGCGGCTCCGGTGCCCATCATCCGGATCCGCTGGCCCTTCTTGAGCACGCCATCGACCACGCGCACCAGCACCACGACGCCGAGATAGACGTCGTACCAGCTATCGACCAGCAGCGCTTTCAGGGTGGCGTCGCGATCGCCCTTCGGCGGCGGCAGACGCTTGACGATCGCCTCCAGCACGTCGGGGATGCCGAGGCCGGTCTTGGCCGAGATCATCACCGCGTCTGAGGCGTCCAGGCCGATCACGTCCTCGATCTGCTGCTTGATCTTCTCGGGCTCGGCCGCCGGCAGGTCGACCTTGTTGAGCACCGGGACGATTTCGTGATTGGCGTCGAGCGCGTGATAGACGTTGGCCAGCGTCTGAGCTTCGACACCCTGCGAGGCGTCGACCACCAGCAGCGAACCCTCGCACGCCGCCAGCGACCGCGACACTTCGTAGGCGAAGTCGACGTGGCCGGGCGTGTCCATCAGATTGAAGATGTAGTCCTTGCCGTCCTGTGCCCGGTAGGTCAGGCGCACGGTCTGCGCCTTGATGGTGATGCCGCGCTCGCGCTCGATGTCCATCGAGTCCAGCACCTGCTCCTTGCCGGCCATTTCGCGGTCGCTGAGCGCGCCGGTCATCTGGATCAGACGGTCGGCGAGCGTCGACTTGCCATGGTCGATATGGGCGACGATGGAGAAGTTGCGGATATTATCGATGGGGGCGGTTGTCATGGCGGCCAGATAGCATCGCGACTCAGGCCCGGCAAGGCGAACGGAAGCCGCAACCTCCCGAAAAACCGCCAGTTTTGCCGCGCTTGACGTGGCCGGCGGAAGCGGATGATGTCCGCCGCGCTACGCCTCAAGCCCAGGGCCCGGATGTCCTCTCCCTCTACCCCCCGCCGCCCCTTCGCTCCACTGACGCGCTGGCTCGATGCCCTGCTCGATCCCAAGCGGCAGGAGCTTACCGTTATCTGGACGCTGCTCGCCTATATGGCGGTGTGGACCGCGTACCGGATCATTGCCACCTGGCCGCGTGACCTGCACGCCGACGAGACCGAGCTGTATGGCTGGTCGCGGCATCTGGCGCTCGGCACCGACAAGCACCCGCCGTTCTCGGCCTGGGTGGCGCGCGCCTGGTTCACGCTGGTTCCGCCGTCCGATCTGTCGGTCCACCTGCTGGCGACCGCCAATATCGCGCTGACGCTGTACATCGCCTGGCGGACGATGCGGCGCTACATGGACGCCGAGAAGTCGCTGTTCGGCTTGGCGCTGCTGACGCTGATCCCGTTCTTCAATTTCATCGCGCTGAAATACAACGCCAATGCGGTGCTGCTGCCGCTGTGGGCGCTCACCATCCATTGCTTTTTGCGGGCGCTGGAGAGTCGTGCGGCGCTGTGGGGGGCGCTGGCGGGGGTGTTTGCTGGCGCCTCGATGCTGGGCAAATACTGGTCGATCGTGCTGGTCGTCGCGCTGGGGCTGGCGGCGCTGATCGATCCGCGGCGCGGCCGGTTGTTCGCCTCACCGGCGCCGTGGCTGATGATCCTGTGCGGCGGCCTGGTGCTGGGGCCGCACGTCTGGTGGCTGGCCGCCCACGGCTTTCCGACCTTCGCCTATGCGGCCGCGCACGAGTCGGCGGATTTGGCCGATAACCTGCGGGACACACTGACCTATCTGCCCGGCGCCGTCGCCTATGCGGCGGTCGCGCTGATCACCTCCGCGGTAGTACTGCGGCCGTCCCGCGCGGCGCTCGCCGACATCGCATGGCCCGCCGAGCCCGAGCGGCGCACCATCCTGCTGATTCAGCTGCTGCTGATCGTGGCGCCGATGCCGGTGGCGCTCGTCACCGGCATCCGCATCGTGCCGCTGTGGGCGATGCCGGCCTACACGCTGCTGCCGGTCGTGCTGCTGGCCTCGCCGCTGATCGCGGTCGGGCGCGAGGCGGTGCGACGCGGGTTGATCGTCGCCTCCGCGGTGTCGCTCGGTTCGCTGGCGCTGTCGCCGGTGGTGGCGCTGGTGATCCACCTCAGCGATCCGCCGGGACCGTTCGAATACGCCTCGCTGCTCGCCGACCACGTCGACCGCGAATGGCGCCGGCACAGCGACGAGGCGGTGCCGCTGGTCGCCGGCGAAACCGTGCTGGCCGAGAATACCGCGTTCTACCTCCGCACCGACACGCTGGGCTTCGAAACCGCCGACCTCGCTGCGCTGAAGCAGCGGGCTGCGGCGCGTGGCGCCGTGCTGGTGTGCCCGGCCGAGGACAAGGGCTGTATCGCGACCGCCGAGCAGATTATCGCCGGCCAGCCGCAGATCCTGCGCGGCAAGGTGTGGCTGAGCCGGCCGCTGTTCGGACAGCCGGGCGGTCGGGTCAGCGACGTGTTCTTCCTGGTGCTGCCGTCGGGGGCGACCGCGAAATAGCGGGGAGTTGCCGCCGGCGTGGCGGCTCGGCCAGCCGGCGTGGCGGCGGCGCTATTCTTCTTCGCCGAACTTCGAGCCCATCAGCTCGGTGATCGCATCCAGCGCCTGGCGCGCTTCGGGGCCGCTGGCCGAGACGGTGACGGTGGTGCCGATCCCCGCCGCCAGCATCATCAGGCCCATGATCGAGGTACCGCCGACGGTCTCGCCGTTGCGGGTGACCCAGACCTCGGCATTGAAGCGCTCGGCCATCTGCACGAACTTCGCCGAGGCCCGCGCATGCAGGCCGCGCTTGTTGATGACCGGGATCTCACGGGAAATCTTATCGCCGGAAGCGCCGGAGGCTTGGTCCGGTCCGGAACCGGGCTGAGGCGCGTCGATCGTCATTTACCGGCCAATACCCGACTGGCGATGGTGACATATTTGCGCCCGGCCTCCTGGGCCAGCGCAATCGCCTCCGGCAGCGAGCGTTCCTCGCGGACTTTGGCGAGCTTCACCAGCATGGGCAAATTAATGCCGGCAAGCACTTCGACTTTCGGCCGGCTCATGCAGGAAATCGCCAGGTTGGACGGCGTGCCCCCGAACATGTCGGTCAGGATCGCGACGCCCTCGCCGCTGTCGACGCGGTTGACCGCCTCGATGATGTCGCTGCGGCACAGATCGGCGTCGTCCTCGGCGCCAATCGTGACGGCTTCGATTTGTTGCTGTGGCCCCATCACGTGTTCCAGCGCTGCCTTGAACTCGTCGGCGAGGCGCCCGTGGGTCACAAGTACCAGACCAATCATCGGAAACTCCTCGCGGGTGCTTGTGGTGCACCGCGCGAACCGGTCACTTTGACCATCCAGAGCCCCTATGCAAGGGGGTCTTCGCGATTCTCCGTCGAAGGCAAGGCGCTGAGGAGCTGCGGCGGGGCCGTTCAGTGACGATTGTGTGGCTGATATAGTTACCAAATCGCTGCGAACAAACCTCCAATCAAGCGTCCTCCTCCGCGGCGTCGGTTGTTGTCAGCGCCGCCACTACCAGGGGTAGTGGATCGTAGCCGGCTCCGACCGGAACCCGCGGCAATTGGACGCCGCCGATTTCGGTCAGCAACGAGGCCGCCTCCGGCATGCGCGACGCATCCGCGGCGTCCAGATCGACCACCAGACCAGCGACCGCGCAGGCGGCCGAAGCCGTCCGCCGCAGGCCGAGACCGCGGATTTCGATCATGCCGGCGAGCTCAGGCACCTGCCGAACCGTCACCCGTCCCTGGTCCGGTTCCATGAAGACACGGTCGTCGCCAATAAGTTCCACCGGCGGGATCTGGCCGGCACGGCCGGCGAGGATCAGCGCCCAGGCCAGCCGTGACTTGCCGGAGCCGGACGGGCCGCGAATCACCACCGCCAGGTCCCCGACCTTCACGGCGGAGGCATGGACGGTGCGCGGCGCAGCTTCGGTCATGTCGCCGGCAGCCGGACGATGAAGCGGGCGCCGGCGATGGTCGGCTCGCCGTCCTCGCCGCGCGGGCCGACCCGGTTCTCAGCCCAGATCTTGCCGCCATGGGCTTCGACGATCTGCTTGGAGATCGACAGGCCGAGGCCCGAATTCTGGCCGAAGCCCTGGTGCGGCCGGTCGGTGTAGAAGCGCTCGAAGATCTTCTCGAACGCGTCGTCGCGAATGCCGGGGCCCTCGTCCTCGACGATGATCTCGATCTCGGTCTTGCGGCGGCGACACAGGATGCGGACCTTGCCGCCTTCGCGCGAGAACGACTGCGCGTTCGACAGCAGGTTGGAGATCACCTGGCCGAGCCGGGAGTCGTGGCCGGGCACCGAGAACTGATCGGCCGCCGGGCCGTCGAATTTCACCTCGACCAGCGCGTTGTGGCCGAGCCGGGTCTCGTTGGCGACCAGCGTCAGCGTCGTCAGCAGCCGGCGCAGGTCGACCTGCGCGGCGTCCTGGCGCTGCAATTCGGCGTCGAGGCGGCTGGCGTCGGAGATGTCCGAGATCAGCCGGTCGAGCCGTTTGACATCGTGTTCGATCACGCTGAGCAGCCGCGCCCGGCTGTTGTCGGTCTTGGCCAGCGGCAGCGTTTCCACCGCCGAGCGCAGCGACGTCAGCGGGTTCTTCAATTCGTGGCTGACGTCGGCGGCGAACCGCTCGATCGCCTCGATGCGGTTGTAGAGCGAGTCCGTCATGTCGCGCAGCGCGCCGGACAGATGCCCGATCTCGTCGCGGCGCTTGGTGAAATCCGGGATCTCGACGCGGGCGCGGATGCGGCGGCGGACCCGCTCGGCGGCATCGGCGAGACGGCGCACCGGGCCGGCGATGGTCGAGGCCAGCAGCACCGACAGCACGAACATCACCACGGCGGCGACGCCGAACACTTTGAGGATCGCGAGCCGCTCGGCGGTGACCATCTGGTCGATGTCGTCGCCCTGGGTCGACAGCATCAGCGAGCCGTAGATCGCGCGGAAGCGCTGCACCGGCACCGACACCGAGACGATCACTTCGCCGCGGTCGTTGATGCGCACCATGCTGCTCTTCTGGCCTTTGAGCGACTGTGCGACTTCCTGATAGCCGTTGCCGTTCTCCGGCCCGAGCTCGCGATATAGCGGCAGGTCGCCGCGATTGAACCAGGTGCGGATCGCGATCATCGCACGCTCGACGATGCCGGGCTTCTCGGCGGTCGGCGGCGGCAGCTCGAACCGCATCACGTCGCCGCGGCCATACAGGCTGCGGCTGTCGAGGATCAGCACGCCGTCGCGATCGTAGATCCGGGCGCGGGTCTTGGTCGGCGAGATCAGCCGCCGCAGCACCGGCGCGACGCGCTCCGGATTGATCGGGAAATCCAGCACCGCATATTCGTCCGGCGGGCCGTAGCTCTCGCCGGGCTTGAGGTCGAGCAGCCGGTCGGGGTCGATGGTGATGGTGTTGGTTTCGACCGTCGCCGAGGCGGCGATCGCGCCGGCGATGATTTCGGCCTGCACCAGCAGGCTCTGGGCGCGGGCGTCGATCAGTCCGGCGCGGAATTGCGACAGGTACAGAATGCTGGTCGACAGCGCGAGCAGGCCGGCGAGGTTCAGCGACAGAATCCGCCGCGTCAGGCTCGAGAAGCTGAGCGTGAAGAAGAACTGACCGGTGCGGCGCACCCAGTCGAGCGGCCGCGGCCAACGGCGGCCGTGCACCGGAGTCTCGTCGCGCACCGAGGAGTCGTCCTCGGTGTCGCGGACATCTGGATCAGGCGAGGTGCGATCTAGCAATGGCCATCAGCCCGATGGTTACCGACACGCGCCAAGCGCGCGTCGCGGATTGTAGCGCAATGCAGCGACATCGTCAGCCGCAGCGCCGGCGACATGCCGCCCGATCAGATTTCCTTGAAACGATAGCCGACGCCGTACAGCGTCTCGATCATCTCGAACTCGTCGTCGACCGCCTTGAACTTCTTGCGCAGCCGCTTGATGTGGCTGTCGATGGTTCGGTCGTCGACATAGACCTGGTCGTCATAGGCCGCGTCCATCAAGGCATTGCGGCTCTTCACCACGCCGGGTCGGGTCGCCAGGGCCTGCAGGATCAGGAATTCGGTGACCGTCAGCGTCACCGGCTCGTTCTTCCAGGTGCAGGTATGGCGCTCCGGGTCCATCCGCAGCGGGCCGCGGTCGAGCGCCTTGGCGTCGTTCTCCTTCGGAGCCGCCGCCGGGTCCTTCGGCGCCGAGCGCCGCAGCACGGCCTTGACGCGCTCCACCAGCAGCCGCTGCGAGAACGGCTTCCGGATGAAATCGTCGGCGCCCATCTTCAGGCCGAACAGCTCGTCGATCTCCTCGTCCTTGGAGGTGAGGAAGATCACCGGCAGGTCGGACTTCTGCCGCAGCCGGCGCAGCGTTTCCATGCCATCCATCCGCGGCATCTTGATGTCGAGGATGGCAAGGTCGGGCGGCGTGGTCCGGAAGCCGTCGAGCGCCGAGGCGCCGTCGGTATAGGTCATGATCCGGTAGCCTTCGGCTTCCAGCGCGATCGAGACCGAAGTCAGAATGTTGCGGTCGTCGTCGACCAAAGCGATTGTAGGCATGAGGCTTCTTTCCGAAACGGCGTGGCGAGACAGCGAAACGATTCGGCGATCCGCGGTGTGAGGTGGCCCAGAAAGCACAGTCAACGAGCAATGCAAGCTGGGCTGAAATGTGGCCGGTTCCGAATTCGCGCGATCGGGCCAAGCCGGCCCTGATATATGCCGGTTTTTCGGGCTGCAAAGGGCCCAACCTGCCAATCCTTGGCAGGAACTGAACTCCAATCGACAGGTGTTCGATGCAGCCGACCCCCGATTTCAGCGCCCCCAAGCTCGCCAAATCGCTGCTGCGCCGCCGCCGCGAGGGCGCGCTGGCGACCCTGATGGAGAAAGACGGTGCGCCGTATTGCTCACTGGTCAATCTCGCCAGCCATCCTGACGGCTCGCCGCTGCTGCTGATCTCCCGCCTTGCGATCCATACCCGCAACGTCCTGGCCGACCCGCGGGTATCGCTGATGCTGGATGAGCGCAGTGCCGGCGACCCGCTCGAGGGTGCGCGGATCATGTTGGTCGGCAAGGTCGTTGCGGCGCGCCCCGACGAGCTGCCGCTGTGGCGGCGGCGGTATCTCGCGGCGCATCCCGGGGCAGAGGGCTACATCGACTTCGCCGACTTCTCGCTGTTCAAGATCGAGAGCTCGGGGCTGCATCTGGTGGCCGGGTTCGGCCGCATCCTCGACCTTTCGCCCGACCGTTACTTGACCGACCTGACCGGCGCAGAGGCGCTGCTCGAGGTCGAGGCTTCGGCGGTCGAGCACATCAATGCCGATCATCCAGATACAATGAAGTTGTACGCAACTCAGCTACTCGGCGCCGGCGAAGCCGACTGGCGCTGCACCGGCATCGACCCCGAAGGTCTCGATCTGCAATGTGAGCGTGCGACCCTGCGGCTCGACTTTCCATCTCGCGTGGAAAACTCTGTTGCATTGCGGGACATGCTGAAACGCATGGCTGACATTGCCCGCAAAACGGAATGACTTGAGCCAGCGCAATGTCGCTCGGCGGTAAACGAAATAATGCCGGCCGGGTTGGCAAACCCCTCGTTCGCCACTATTCAGTCGCCCCACTGGATCAGGGCGGTATATATTGACGTTACCGCGGCCAGTGATGCGCGTTGGCGGCAATCGCGCGATCGAGACAACGCGGATTCGAGGAGGATCTATTCGTGCAAGAGACGGGCGTGCATAACGGTGCTTACGGCACCGACAAATTCGGCCTCAAAAATCTCAAAGGCGTGTACTGGAACTTCGGTGCACCTCAGCTCTATGAGCACGCCCTGAAGAACAGCGAAGCGGTGTTGTCGTCGGATGGCGCGCTTGTCGCGGACACCGGCGTATTCACCGGTCGCAGCCCGAAGGACAAGTTCACGGTGCGCGACGCCACCACCGAAAACACCATGTGGTGGGGTGGTAATCAGTCGATCACTGCCGAGCAGTTCGAGACGCTGTATCAGGACTTCCTCAAGCACGCCGAAGGCATGACCCTGTTCGCGCAGGACCTGTACGGCGGCGCCGATCCGACCTTCCGCATCAAGACCCGCGTTTACACCGAGCTCGCCTGGCACTCGCTGTTCATCCGCACGCTGCTGCGCCGTCCCGAGCGCGCCGAGCTGGAAAACTTCGTTCCCGAGCTGACGCTGATCGATTTGCCGAGCTTCCGCGCTGATCCGAAGCGCCATGGCTGCCGCTCCGAAAACGTCGTCGCGATCGACTTCGCCCGTAAGATCGTGCTGATCGGCGGCACTCAGTACGCCGGTGAAATGAAGAAGAGCGTGTTCACCACGCTGAACTACTACCTGCCCGAGAAGGGTGTGCTGCCGATGCACTGCTCGGCCAATGTCGGCCCGAACGGCGACACCGCGATCTTCTTCGGCCTGTCCGGCACCGGCAAGACCACGCTGTCGGCCGATCCGAACCGCACGCTGATCGGCGACGACGAGCACGGCTGGGGCAAGGACGGCGTCTTCAACTTCGAAGGCGGCTGCTACGCCAAGTGCATCAAGCTGTCGGCCGAGAACGAGCCGGAAATCTACGCCGCCTCGACCCGCTTCGGCGCCGTGCTCGAGAACGTCGTGCTCGGCGACATCGATCGCAAGCCGGACTTCGACGACGGCTCCAAGACCGAGAACACCCGGTCGGCCTATCCGCTCGAGTCGATCCCGAATGCGTCGCTGACCGGCCGCGCCGGCCAGCCGAAGAACGTGGTGATGCTCGCCGCCGACGCGTTCGGCGTGATGCCGCCGATCGCCAAGCTGACCCCGGCGCAGGCGATGTATCACTTCCTGTCGGGCTACACCGCCAAGGTGGCCGGCACCGAGCGCGGCGTCACCGAGCCGACCCCGGAATTCTCGACCTGCTTCGGCTCGCCGTTCCTGCCGCGCGATCCGTCGGTGTACGGCAACATGCTGCGCGAGCTGATCGCCAAGCACAATGTCGACTGCTGGCTGGTCAACACCGGCTGGACCGGCGGCATCTACGGCACCGGCCACCGCATGCCGATCAAGGTCACCCGCGCGCTGCTGACCGCGGCGCTCGACGGCTCCTTGCGCAACGTCGAATTCCGCACCGATCCTTACTTCGGCTTCGCGGTCCCGACCGCGCTGCCGGGCGTGCCGAGCGAAATCCTCGATCCGGTGAAGACCTGGGCCGACAAGGCGGCGTTCGACACCACCGCGCGCAAGCTGGTCGGCATGTTCCAGAAGAACTTCGCCAAGTTCGAAGCGCAGGTCGACGCCGAAGTCCGCGCCGCCGCGCCGGACGTCAAGATGGCCGCCGAATAAGCGCGCCGGCGATCGATTGAAATACGAAGGGCGGCCCGCAAGGCCGCCCTTTTTCTTGGCCGTGTGCCGGACACCCGGCAACGACGATTACTTCAGCGACGCGGTCTTGCCGGTGGCGATGGTCGTCACCGCGCCGTCTTCGAGGCTGATCCGATAGACCTCGCGCAGCACGTTGCCGGCAAAGCCGAGCTCGACGATCGACACGGTTTTGAAGGTAGCGTCGATGCCGTCCGGCAGGATCTGGTTGAACTCCTTGGCGGCCTGATTCATCTGCGCCTGCAGCTCCGGCGTGAACTTGGCCATGCTGTAGACCAGCGTGGTGTGCGGATTGTGCGAGCGCAGCTCCTTGCCGTCCTTGACGACGTTGACGCCGCTGACGCCGACGGTGCGGACCAGATCCTTGGCGGCGTCGCCCATCGCCGCATAGACCGGGCCGGTGCAGCGCGGCAGCGGGCCGTCGCGCAGCGGAGTCAGCGCCGCGGTCGCGGTGGTGTTGAACGCCATCATGTCGTCGAAGCTCTTGCCTTCCTTGACAACACCGAGATCGAACCACCACGGACGGCCGGCGCCTTTGGCGGCTTCGGTGGTGTAGAACGTCTTCAGCTTGACGGTGAGCACCGGCGGCAGCTTCGGCATCGCCGCCAGCATCTTCTCCGGCGTCGCCGGATCGGCGCTGTGGACGTGCACCACGGTGACGTGCGGGATATTGAACATCTGCGCTTCGGTGTCGAGCTTGGCGTTCAGCAGCTTTTCTTTCAGCGGGCCGCGGATGGTGTTGTCGAGCACGTCGTTGACGTTCTGCGGCAGCGTGTAGACCAGACCGAAGGTGCGAGCGTGATCGCGGAATTCGGATTTCGACAGCGCGCTGTTGTCGATCGTGCCATCGGCGGCAGCGGCGACGCCGGCGGAGACCGCCACGGCGATGAGCGCGGAAGTAATCGAAGTCAGCAGGGTGGTGCGCATGAGTTGGCCCTTGGTGGGAACTGAACGGGGGCGATGCGATCGCGCAGGCGCGGTCCCGATCGGGCGCGACGTGCGATCCGCACCAGGCGGTCGATGACGAGACATCGACTGCGAATTACCGATGCTGCATGACAGTGCTGTTGCAGACGCCCCGCCGCGGCCTGAGGCGCACTGTCGCAGATCGGCGCGACGGCGCGCGCCCGATCGTCGCGTTGGATGACAAAGTGGCCGCAACACCGCCTCGTTTCGTCCTGATACATATTGCGCAAATCTTGGCGTAGCAGGTGATGAATGATCGATCGGCGTGAATTGATGAAGGCCGCGACGGGGCTTGCCGGCTTAGTCCTGTTCGGCAGTTCCGCCGCGCTGGCAGCCGACGCACTCGCCGATACGTGCGCGCGGCTCGAAGCCGGCAGTGGCGGCCGGCTCGGCGTCGGCGTGCTCGACACCGCCAGCGGCCGCATGATCGGTCATCGTCTCGATGAGCGATTTCCGATGTGCAGCACCTTCAAGGCGCTCGCCGCCGGTCTGGTGCTGGCGCGGGTCGGCCGCAAGCAGGAAAGCCTCGACCGCCGGGTCAGCTACACCAAGTCGGACCTCGTCACCTACTCGCCGGCGACCGAGAAACACCTCGAGGGCGGCATGACGATTGCCGAGCTGTGCGAGGCCGCGATCACGCTGAGCGACAACACCGCCGGCAATCTGTTGCTGGCGAGCTTCGGCGGGCCGGCCGGGCTCACGGCGTTCGCGCGATCACTCGGCGACGACACCACGCGGCTCGATCGCATTGAAACGGAACTCAGCCAAGCGCTGCCCGGCGATCCGCGCGACACCACCTCGCCGCGTGCGATGGCGCAGACTCTGCGCGCGCTCACGCTGGGTGACGCCCTGTCGGCGACGTCGCGCGCGCAACTGATTGCTTGGCTCAAGGCCAACACCACCGGCGGCACCCGCCTGCGCGCCGGCGTGCCGTCCGGCTGGGTCGTGGCGGACAAGACCGGCACCGGCGACAACGGCACCGCCAACGACGTCGCCGTGTTCTGGCCGCCGCAGCGTGCGCCGTTGATCGTCACGGTGTATCTCACCGGCGCGACGGTGGCGCGCGATCAGCAGAACAAGATCATTGCCGATGTCGGCGTCGCGGTGGCGGACGCCATGCGCGGCTGAGCCGCGAGGGCGCGGACGAGGCCGGCCATGACGGCGACTGATGAAAATGACGCGCTCGAAACAGTCGCCGAGGGGCAGCCGCGAGCGCGATGCCTCAGCTTCGCTTGGCCGTGCCGGTGACGAGCTGGGTCTGGCCGGTGGCCGGATCGGTGACGACGTTGCGGATCGAGGCAGTGTCGTTCTTGCCGAGCGCGAACTTGGTATCGCCAATCCGGAACGAGCCGTCCTTGATCAGCACGCTCTGATACTTCACCGTGCCTTCGCTTTGATACTTCACCTGCGCGCGGAAGCCCTGCACGTCGGAGACGGTGATCGAGAATTTCTTGGTGTTCGAATAGGTGCCAGTCCAAGTGCCGTTGTAGAGCGCCGGATCGACATTGACGTATTTGGTCTTCGACGGCGTTTGCAGCGCCGCGGACGTATAACCCGACGCCAGCACGCTCATGATGTCAGCCATCGCGCGGCTCCCATGACGAATCTCGCCCGGGCACTCCACACCCGGCGGGTTAACAGTGTGTTAAGGATTGGCGCG
Organism: Rhodopseudomonas sp. G2_2311; assembly: GCF_047501505.1. Taxonomy (NCBI): domain Bacteria; kingdom Pseudomonadati; phylum Pseudomonadota; class Alphaproteobacteria; order Hyphomicrobiales; family Nitrobacteraceae; genus Rhodopseudomonas; species Rhodopseudomonas sp. G2_2311. The sequence goes on along the minus strand of NZ_JAZDRK010000006.1, from coordinate 55,445 downwards.
TCGGTTGGCCACAGGCCCTGTGAGCGCGCAAACAAAAACCCCGCCGGTGAGGGCGGGGTTTGTAGCTATCAGCTCTACGTGGCGTGCGATCAGTGCGCGGCTTCCAGCGCCGCCTGCTCCTGGCGGGCGATGGTGCCCTTGACGGCGCTCTGCACCTTCTCGAACGCCCGCACCTCGATCTGGCGCACGCGCTCGCGCGACACGCCGAACTCGGCGGCGAGATCTTCCAGCGTCATCGGCTCGTCGGCGAGGCGGCGCGCCTCGAAGATCCGCCGTTCGCGCGGGTTGAGCACCTGGATTGCGCCGTTCAGCGCGGCCCGGCGCTGGTCGAGCTCTTCATGCTCGGCCATCACGGCTTCCTGGCTCGGCGACTGATCGACCAGCCAGTCCTGCCATTCGCCCGGCTCGCCGTCGTCACGGATCGGCGCGTTGAGCGAGGCGTCGCCGCCGAGACGGCGGTTCATGTCGACCACGTCCTGCTCGGTGACGCCGAGACGGGTCGCGATCAGCTTGACCTGGTCGGGATGCAGATCACCCTCGTCCAGCGCCGAAATCTTGCTCTTCGCCTTGCGCAGGTTGAAGAACAGCTTCTTCTGGTTCGCGGTGGTCCCCATCTTCACAAGTGACCACGAACGCAGGATGTACTCTTGAATCGACGCCTTGATCCACCACATCGCGTAGGTGGCGAGGCGGAAGCCCTTCTCGGGCTCGAACCGCTTCACCGCCTGCATCAGGCCGACGTTGCCTTCGGAGACGACTTCGGAAATCGGCAGGCCATAGCCGCGGTAGCCCATCGCGATCTTGGCGACGAGGCGAAGGTGGCTGGTGACGAGTTGATGCGCCGCGTCGCGATCACCGTGTTCGCGCCAGCGCTTGGCGAGCATGTACTCTTGGCCGGGCTCGAGCATCGGAAACTTGCGGATTTCCGCAAGGTAACGAGCGAGGCCGGATTCTCCGTTAAGGACCGGGAGCGTAGCAGCACGGGCCATTCAGCGCCCTCCAATTGGGTTTCAGGCCCCCGATAGCGGGCGGCCAGGCAGGCGGATCGCTGTGTCAAAGCCGACCGGCCTGCGATGTTCCGCGTTGGGCCATCCCAACGCACCTGCAATATACAATACGTTAGTCGCGCAAGTTTAGTTACGGTCTTGTCACGTCGTTGTTACGCCGCAACAACGCGGTGAAATGATTTACGTTTTCTGACTTCGCCGCGTCATTCCGTCGCGATCAGCGCGGCCTGAAGATGCGCCAAATCGGCCGGCAGGGGCGATTCCCAGGTCAGTACCTCGCCGGTCGACGGGTGCTCCAGCGTCAGCAAATACGCGTGCAGCGCCTGCCGTCCGAGCTCCGATAGCGCGCTCCGCGCCGCCGGGGCGAGCTGGTTCGCCTTGGTCTTGAAGTGCGGCCCATAGACGTCGTCGCCCAGCAGGGGGTGGCCGAGATGGGCGAGGTGGACGCGGATCTGATGGGTCCGCCCGGTCTCGAGCTGGCACGCGATCAGCGCTGCGACCGGCTTGCCGTCCTTGCCGGCGAAGTTCTCCAAGACCTCCCAATGGGTGATTGCCTCGCGGCCGCCCTGGCGCACCGCCATTTTCTCGCGCGCATGCGGGTGGCGGTCGATCGGCGCGTCGATCGTGCCGTATTTGCGGCCCGGAACCCCCCAGACGAAGGCGAGGTAGCCGCGGCGCAGTTCCCCGGTGCGGCCGTGGTCGGCGAATTGGGCGCTCAGCGACTGGTGCGCCTTGTCGTTCTTGGCCGCCACCATCAAGCCGGTGGTATCCTTATCCAGGCGGTGCACGATCCCCGGCCGCCTCACCCCGCCGATCCCGGACAGCGATGCGCCGCAATGCGCGATCAGGGCGTTGACCAGAGTGCCGGTCTCGTGCCCGGCCGCCGGGTGGACCACCAGCCCGCGCGGCTTGTTCAGCACGATGATGTCGGCGTCCTCGTAAACGATGTCGAGCGCGATCGCCTCGCCGGCCGGCTCGGCCGGGACCGGCGGCGGCACGTCGATTGTGATCGTCTCGCCCGGGGAGGCGTGATAAGCGGGGTCACGGACGGCGTTGCCGGCGATCGCCACCCGGCCGTCGAGGATCAGCGCTTTCAGCCGCGACCGCGACAGCTCGGGGCAACGCGCCGCCAGCACGCGGTCGAGCCGCGGCGAGCCCTCGTCGCCGGCCACCACCACATTCACGGGATTTTCCGGCGTTTCGCCCACAACCGCACCTTCCAAAACAGCCGCCTTCAAACAGAGATTCGCATGACCGACACCGCCACGCCCGACCCCACCCCCGAGCAGGCCGCGCTGTTTGCGCGGGTGCGGCGGATGATGCTGATCGCGGGCCTGACCACGACGCTGGCGGTGGCCGCGGTGTTGATCGCCATCGGCTATAAGCTTTTCCGCGCCGAGGGAAGCGCGCCGGCCGCGACCGAGCACACCCTGCGGCTGCCGAAGGGCGCGCGTGTGGTCTCCACCGCCTCCGCCGGCGACTATGTGGTCGTCACCCTCGACATCGGCGGCGCCACCGAGCTGCGCACCTTCGAGGCCAAAACCCTGAAACCGACCGGCCGCCTGACCTTCGCCACCGAACCGTAGGCGGATGGGGGAGAAGCCGTTCGGGCACCGTTCGATTGGTGAGCCGACCGCTGCCCCATCAAAGCCGTCATGGCCGGGCTTGACCCGCCTGCGCGGCCGAAGCCGCTTCGGCGCGGCGAAGGCCCGGCCATCCACGCCACAGGCACGGACATTTCTTGTCGATGGATGCCCGGGTCGAGCCCGGGCATGACGGATTTCGGAAAAGCCCGCCCCCCGATCTTGCGGCGGCGCGGTTTCGCGGCTATTGGTTCGGCCCTCACGCTCCCTTCGTCTAGCGGTTAGGACGCGGCCCTCTCAAGGCTGAAACAGGGGTTCGATTCCCCTAGGGAGCGCCAGAGCTTTTTCCTGAAACGCTGATCTTTGAAAAATTTCGTGCGGGAAGCGTTGTTTGCGTCCGATCGACGACAGGCATCCGTTGTTTTTTCTTGTCGCGCCTTTCTCTACCAAACCATTAGCCAAATATGGCGAGGGGTGAGCTTCTCTGTGCTGTGTAGTCGTTTAGTGCCAAGAGAAGCCGTCGATCTTTCAAAAAGGCCACTTGATGACGCAGGATGTTTGTTGCGAGCGCTGAGCGTGCTTAGGGAGCTAGACAAAATAAAATAAGGCGGTCTGCGTTGCTTGAATTCTGGAACTCGGATGTTGGTAGAGTCGCGCTTGGAGGCGTAATTGCCGTGAGTGGGCAACTTGTGGCTACCCTGCTTGCATGGCTAAAAGAGGCGCGTTTCGCCGCGGCCAAGAAACGCAAAGATGCTGAGTATCTCGCAATGCGTCTAGTTCTTACTTTGGATTCACTTGTGGGCGCTTGTTATAATGCAGTCCACGATCCGCTCATGACAAATAACGAGGGCATCGTCGAAAGCAGTGTGTCTGATCCAACGCTCACGCTGCCTACAGATGGGGACTATAAAGCGCTTCCGCGAAATCTAATGTATCAAATACTCTCCATTCCGAATAGGCTGGACGATATCAAAGAAGGTCTTGCGGCCACGTCGGAAGACTCATTCCCTCCAGATTTTTGGGAGTACTATGAGTATCGCGAAGAACACTTTGCTAAGCTTGGCCTCAAAGCTCTGGAATTAGTTGATGCTCTTTGCCGGCAGTACAAAATTCCGACTCCAGAACGGCCTAAGCACTACACTCCGAGAGAGTCGTTCGAAGAAGTACTATTCAAGATTAAAAGAGCCCAGCGAGAGCGGTGCGAACGCAACACTGAGCTTGTTGCAAGATTAAAGGCCTAATCCTATTGGGAATGCTCTGCCTCTAACAGTCGATGCGCTCAGCTTTTCGTCTTCATCACCGCTTCCCGCTCAATCTCCGCCGCCACCACCACCGCCTCATCCGCCGCGACCGGCCGCGAGAACACGTAGCCTTGCACGAAATCGCAGTCGAAGGCGGTGAGCAGATCGACCTCCGCGGCGAGCTCGGCGCCTTCGGCGACGACGCTCATGCCGAGGCCGTGCGCCAGCGCGATGATGCCGCCGAGCAGCTTGCATTTCTCCGGCACGGTGGCGATGCCGTCGACGAAGGTGCGGTCGATCTTCAGGCGATTGAAAGGCAGGCGCGTCAGATAGCCGAGCGACGAATAGCCGGAGCCGAAATCATCGAGCGCGAGCTGGATGCCGAGCTTCGACAGCGCCGCGAGCGTCGTGCTGACTTTCTGCTTGGTGTGATCGACGAACAGGTTCTCGGTCAGCTCCAGGCACAGCAGCTCCGGCGGCAGGCCGGTCTCGGCCAGCACCGTGGCGACGACTTTTTCGAAATCGCCGTTCCAGATCTGCGCCGGAGACACGTTCACCGAGATGGTCCGGGCCGGCAGTCCGGCGTCGAGCCAGCCGCGCATCTGCTTGCAGGCATCGCGCAGCACCCAATGGCCGAGGTCGACGATCAGGCCGGTGGTTTCCGCGATCGGAATGAACTCCGCCGGCGAAATCGGTCCGCGCTCGGGATGGCTCCACCGCAGCAGCGCCTCGAAGCCGATCACCCGCCCGGTCTTGAGATCGATCTGTGGCTGATAGTGCGTGTTGAGCCCGCCGCTGTCGACGGCATGGCGAAGCCGCCGGCCGAGGTCGAGCTTCTGGTCGACCGCCTCGGCATACATCGGCTCGAACAGCTGCGCCCGGCCGCGCCCGGCTTCCTTCGCCATGTAGAGCGCCAGGTCGGCGTTGCGCGAAGCCTTCTCGGCGGTGGCGCCATGCTCTGGTAACAGCGCGATGCCGATGGTGGCGCCGATGCAGGCTTCGCCTTCGGCAAGCTCGACCGGGACCGACAGTTTCGCGATCAATCGATCAGCAAGCGCGGTCGGCGGTTCGCCAGATGGATTCGGACTGTCTGTCAGCACCGCAAATTCGTCGCCGCCGATCCGGGCGATAAATGCCTGCGGATCCAGCTCCCGCCGCAGGACTCTGGCGACGTGAATCAGCAGGCTGTCGCCGGTGGAATGGCCGAGCGAATCGTTGACCTCTTTGAAGCGATCGAGGTCGATCAGGTAGAGCGTGTGCTGTCCGTGCTCCGACAGCTGGTTTTCGAACAGATCGGCGAGTTTGCGCTTGTACAGTGCGCGATTAGCGAGGCCGGTCAGCGGGTCCGTATAGGCAAGCTGCTCGAGCCGCCGCTCCGCCTCCTTGCGATCGGTGACGTCTTGCGCGGTGCCGATCAGGCCGATGACCGTCCCGTTCGAAATCTCCGCCTTGCAGATGATGGCCAGGTCGCGCGGCGCGCCGTCGGTGTGCAGAATCCGGATGTCGGTGGCTTCCGTCGTGCTGGTGCGAAGCACGCGCTTCTGGATCTTCAGCAGGCGGGCGGCGTCGTCATCCAAAAAGAAAGGCTCCGTGCCTTCATAGGTCGGTTCGAACGCATCGGGCTCCAGGCCGAGCAGCTGATAGAGTTCGGGCGACCACACCGTCCGGCCGGTGTCCAGCCGATGCGTCCAGGTTCCGATCCGGCCGAGCCGATGCGCCTCTTCCAAGGCTCCGGTGCGCTGGTCGAGCAAGGTTCTGGCGGCGGCGAGCTGGGTGATATCACTCGCGGTGCCGCGATAGCCGAGGAATGTCCCGTCATCGGCAAAGATCGGCTTGCCACTGGTGGAGATAATGATCCGCGAGCCGTCATTGCCGATCGATGTGTAAACGAAGTCGCGGAACGGGCGATGCGCTTCCATGTCTGCCTGGTGCAGCGCCATGGAGGCCTCTTCTTCAGGTGCGTAGGCAAGCTCCCATCGGGCCCGTCCGCCGGACGCGACGGTCTGCAGCGCCGCGTTGCCGTCGAGTGATTTCGGGTAGGGCAGCAACCGATGATCGGGGCCGGACTCCCAACACCAGTCCGACGCGGTGCTGACGAAATCCGCCAGTCGCTGCTCGCTCACGGCGAGCTGCCGGAGGGCGGATGTTTCAGGGGTCGCATCGCGAACGATGCCGAACACGCGCTGCACCTGACCGTTCGCATCGAACTCCGGTTCGCCGTGCACGACGCAATCGAGCAGGCGACCGTCAGGCTTGATCAGTTTGGTTTCCACCGCAAACGGCCGGCCCTCCGTCCAGCACGCGGCGTAGTGAGCCTGCAGAATCGCGTGGCTGTCGGTGAGGTCATGATCGTGAGCCGGCGTGATCGCGACGCAATCGTCGGGCGTTTCGGCGTCGTAGAGGGAAGCGAATTCGGTCGACATCCAGAAGTCGGTTGCGGCGGCGCTGTGCGACTCCCAATACGCGGCGCGTGCCATCCGCATCGCGCGACGCAGCGACCATTCCTGATGCCACCCCCGCGGTTCTCGTGGGTATGGCTGCCGCAATGACACTCCACGAACGGCCATCTCTCACCACCCAAGACGAACCCTCACCAGAGTACAGTCGTAACATGGTGCCGGTCGGCATCAGAGCGAAAGTTCCAACGAGATCAGAGTGTTCGCCATCGTGGTGTAATTTGCGTGAACCGAACTGGGAACCGGCCGGGCCGCTACCAGTCTGACCGAAGGCGGAACTTCGGGTTCCGGTGTTGTCGTGGAAGCGCGCAGGCCACAACGCTCCTAATTTAGTCTCCTCGCGGTCGTTCAACCGCCGCGGTACAGCCCACGGCGGAGGTGATCGCCCGCCATCTGGTGTTCGGCTGCTGGCAGCACTGAACCGGTGACGCTCAGCGCAGCGCGGCCACCGACGCAGCTTCGCTGGTACGCAATCGGAAGATCACGAATTTCTCGATCAGGATCGATTTCTGTTCGATCTGCTGCCACGAGAACCCTGCTTCCTGCGCCCACGCTCTCAGCAGCGGGATGTTGGTGTCGGAGGACAGCAGCAGCAGCATCTCGCCACCAGCCGCGAGGTGCCGGCGCGCCGAGCCGAACAGGTCGCGGAGATGGCAGTAACCCGGGCCGGCGACCCAGGCATGGTCGGCGATATCGACCGGCTCGCCGGCGAACGACGGCGGGCTCGAAATAATCAGGTCGAATCTTTCATCTGGAGTGACGGCCGAGAACAGGTTCGACAGCCGCGCCTCGACGCGATCGGCGACGCCGTTGGTCGCGGCGTTGATCCGGGCGGCGTGCACCGCGTTGGGATTGATGTCGAGCGCCACCACCTTGTCGGCGCCGGCAAGCGCGGCCGACAGCGCCAGAATGCCGGACCCGGTGCCGATCTCGACGGCGCGCTTGCCCCGCAGGTCGAGCCGCCGCAGATGCGCCGCGAACATGCCGCTGGTGACGAACACGCCGGGATGAAACACCGACGGCGGCACCTCGAGCACGAGGTCGCCGACGCGGGTTCGCCGGGTGCGTTTGCTGGAGAGGATGAAGGTGTGAGACGCCCAGTGGACGAATTTGCGGAACAGGGTGCGAGGCAGCGAGTAGCGGTCGGCCGTGGCTGGGCCACGCAGCGCTGAATCCGTCAATGTTTCCCCCCAGCTTTGAGCTTGGTCGGGCGACAACGACGGTCCGGCGCTACCGTTCCTATCTGCGCCGGAGGCGATGACGAAGCGATGAGATACTGCGCGCTTAGTGCGCGAGCTGCTGCCTCACCCAGCGGACGATCTCTCCCGCCGGCATCGCGCCCGAGGTCCGGGCGCGCTCGCGTCCGTTCTCGAATAGGATCATGGTCGGAATCCCCTGAATGCCGAGCCGGCCGGCGATCTGCTGCTCGTTGTCGGAGTTCAGCTTGATCAGGCGGACGTTCGGCTCCAGCTGATGCGCCGCCTGCTCATAAGCCGGCGCCATCGCCCGGCACGGCCCGCACCACGGCGCCCAGACATCAACCAGCACCGGCACGCTGCTCCGCGACACCTGCTTGTCGAACAATTCACCGCTGACGTCGGCCGGATGGCCCTCGAATAGCTTATGACCGCACTTGCCGCATTTGCCATCCAGCGCCGGCCGCTGCTCCGGCAACCGATTGACCCCGCCACAATGCGTGCACACCACGAGATGGTCGGACATGGTCGGATCCTCCTCGCCGACAGATGTAGTGGTCGTCTGCGTCATTGCGAGGAGCAAAGCGACGAAGCAATCCAGGTCACGCTGCGCGGCCTCTGGATTGCTTCGCTGCGCTCGCAATGACGGGGCGAGGCTTTGCTACGGCACCAGCACGGCGGCGCCGAGCAGCTCGCCGGCGCGGAGCTTGCCGAGCACGGCGCCGGCCTCGCGCAGCGGGAAGGCGTGGGTCTCGGTCCGGATGCCGGCTTGCTGCGCCACCTTCAGAAAATCGACACCGTCCTGCCGGGTGAGGTTGGCGACCGAGACGAGCTGGCGTTCTTCCCACAGCAGGTCATACGGAAAGCTCGGGATGTCGCTCATGTGGATGCCGGCGCACACCACGCGGCCGCCTTTGCGCACCGCCTTCAGCGCCGCCGGCACCAGGCTGCCGACCGGCGCATAGATGATCGCGGCATCGAGCGGCTGCGGCGGCAGCTCCTCCGAGGCGCCGGCCCACACGGCGCCGAGGCTGCGGGCGAAGTCCTGAGCGGTGCCATCGCCGCCGCGGGTGAAGGCATATACCTGCCGCCCCTGCCAGCGCGCGACCTGCGCCACGATGTGCCCGGCGGCGCCGAAGCCGTAGATGCCGAGCCGCTCGGCGTCTCCGGCAATCACCAGCGAACGCCATCCGATCAGTCCGGCGCACAGCAGTGGCGCAATCGTAACGTCATCGCCGGCCTCGCCGAGCGGAAACGCGTAGCGCGCGTCGGCGATGGCGTGGGACGCAAAGCCGCCGTCGCGGGTGTAGCCGGTGAACAGCGGCGCGTCGCACAGGTTCTCCATGCCGCTTCTGCAGTAGCGGCACACCCCGCAGGTGTGGCCGAGCCAGGGAATCCCGACCCGGTCGCCGACCTGGTGACTAGTGACACCGGCGCCGACCGCCGCGACGCGGCCGACGATCTCATGGCCGGGAATGATCGGATAGCGGATGTTCGGCAATTCGCCGTCGACGACATGGAGGTCGGTGCGGCAGACGCCGCATGCACTCACCGTGACCATCACCTCGCCGTCGCCCGGCTGTGGCGTGTCGCGCGGGTGCCATTGCAGCGGCGTGCCCGGCGCCGTCAACACCATCGCATCCATCGCGATGCTCCAGGGTCGGAAAGATCGGATAGTATGGATATAACGCGCGCAGGCTTATCAATCAAAGCCGAGCCGATCAGCTCCGCTCGCGTGCCACCCAGTTTTCGCCCAGCTTGCGGTACTGTTTCTTCACCGCCGCCCAGGCGACGCGATGGGCGGTCGCCTCCTGCTCCTCCGCGCCGCGATCCTGGTACTCGGCGAAGGCGTTGTTGAAGGCCGCGATGTAGATCTCCTGCGCGTGCAGCGGCAGCCGGACTTGCAGCCCCGGCGGTAGATCGTCGGTGGAAGCATAAGGCACGCAGGCCCTCCCTTATCGCGCCGCTCCGCCGAGGAACTGGCGACGGTGATCGCCCGTTCCTGGGTCGTGCGGCGCTACCTGTCGCGACGCTCGCACCCGATTGCGGCAAGCTCGCGTCGCGGTGTGGGCGTTGACGCCGGTCAATCGGCCGGCTGGCCCAGGCTCCTAGACTGACACCAGCCCGGCCGATCGGGCCCCGGCCAACAAAATAACAAGCACGGGGGAGATGGCGATGACGTCTCCGGCTTCGGACTTGCCGCCGCTCAGCGGGCGGTCGTTCGCGGTGCTGCGCGAGTTGATGGTCGAGCGCCAGATTGCAGCGCGCGGCGTGCATGATCCGCGCGTGCTGGCCGCGATGCGCAAGGTGCCGCGCGAAGCCTTCCTGCCCGAACCGATGCGTGATCTGGCGTACGAAGACGCGCCGGTGCCGATCGCCGCCGAGCAGACGATGTCGCAGCCCTATATCGTGGCACTGATGGTCGAGGCGCTGCTGCTGCAGGGCGGCGACAACGTGCTCGAAATCGGTGCCGGCTCCGGTTACGCCGCCGCGGTGCTCGGCGAAATCGCCGGTCACGTCACCACGGTCGAGCGCATCGCCGCGCTGGCGGACGCTGCTGCGGCAAAGCTCGCCGCGCTCGGCTACGGCGATGTCGACGTGCATCGGGGCGATGGCACCCGCGGTTGGCCTGCGGCCGCACCTTACGACGCGATCGTGGTTGCCGCCGGGGGGCCGCAGGTGCCGGAGTCGCTGAAGGCCCAGCTCAAGATCGGCGGGCGGCTGGTGATGCCGGTCGGCGCCGATCAGCACGCCCAGGAGCTGGTGCGGCTGACGCGGCTCGGCGAGGCCGATTTCAAGCGCGAGCATCTCGGCGACGTGCGTTTCGTGCCGCTGCTCGGCGCCGAAGGCTGGCAGCAGCCGGAGCCGGCCGGCAGGACGGCACGGGACAACGGATGATCAGGGATGATCAACCTTGCGGAAGATCAGCATTGCCCGATCTTCATCGGTCTGGAACAAAGGCGGTGCTAAAGTTCGAGGATTGGCCGTCGGCGCCCGTCACGGCCTCCCCTCATGACCACTTCGAATCAAATCCAACAAGACGCAGCCGGGGAGCGCGACATGATCAAGGATCTCATCGTCAATCTCGAACGTAGCACGGATCGCCAGCAGATCACCGACATCGCGCTCGGCGTTGCCGAGCTGTTCGGCGCTCATGTGGCCGGCTGCTGCTTTGCCTATGATTCGCTGCCGAGCTTCACGATGCCGGACTTTCCGTCCGACGTGCTGAGCAAGATGCTGGCGGCGAGCGAAGAAGCGGCGCGCGCTGCGGTCGCCCAGTTCGAAGCCGCCTGCAAACGCGAGGGCGTCTCGGCCGAGCATCATCTGCTCGAGACCGCCTATGGCACTTCGGGACGTTTCCCCAAGCTGGCGCGCCGGTTCGATCTGTCGGTGATCATGCAGTCCGACGCCGAGAACGGCGACAATGACATTCTGATCGAGCAGGTGCTGTTCGACTCCGGCCGGCCGCTGCTGATCGTGCCTTACATCCAGAAGACGCCGGTCAAGCTCGATCGCGTGATCTGCTGCTGGGACGGCAGCCGCGCCGCGACCCGGGCCATCAACGACGCCAAGCCGTTCCTGCGCCGCGCCGGCCAGGTCGAACTGGTGATCGTGCGCGACCACAAAGTACGCGATCCCAACGAACTGCGCGGCATCGAGATGGCCAATCACTTGGCGCGCTACGACGTCAAGGTCGACATCAAGACCATCACGGCGCCCGATATCGGCGTCTCCGGCACCATTCTGTCGCACGTCGCCGACACCTCGGCCGACCTGTTGGTGATGGGCGGCTACGGCCACTCCCGCCTGCGCGAATTCGTGCTCGGCGGCGTCACCCGCGAGATGCTGACGTCGATGACCGTGCCGGTGCTGATGTCGCATTGAGGCGGCCGTTCGGCACTCTGGCCGAACTCCTCACCGTCATTCCGGGGCGCGCGCAGCGCGAACCCGGAATCTCGAGATTGTTGCGCACCAGCCGGTTTCCACGACGTCGAGATTCCGGGTTCGCTTGCTCACGCAAGCGCCCCGGAATGACCATTGCGATCGCTCCGAGTCCGCCCCGCAATGACCGAGTGTGCGTGGCGTAGTAACGCTACACACACTTCCGAATATACGGCCGGTTGATCTCCCACAGCTCGTCCAGGATCTTCTCGGCCGCGACCGCCGAGTTGACCACCGGATCGATCAGCAGCGCCTGCAGGGCGAGTTCTTTCGAGGCGTGAACGGCGGCTTCGACCGCGAGCTGCTGGACGCTGGCCTGCATCAGCATCAGCTTGGCGATCGGGTCGGGCAGCGGGCCGAGCGACACCGGATGCACTCCGGCGGAGTCCACCGTCACCGGGACTTCGACGGCGAGCTCCGCCAGCAGGTTGGGGATCACGCCGCGATTGAGCACGATGCCGGACTCGATGAAGCGCTTCTGGTTGTGCAGCATCGCGGCGATCACCGCGGCGCCCCGCTCGCCCGACGGCTCCGTCCACCACTGCGGAATCGGCATCGTGCCGCCGAGCACGCCGTTCAGCTGGGTGAGGAATTCGCCGCGCCAGCGTTCGTCCTGATTGAAATCGTAGCCCTTCTCGCCGGCTTCCCAGCCATACGGCAGATACTCGCCGAGATGATCGTCGCTGCAGGTCAGCCAGTAGCCGAACGCGCGATACAGCCGCCGCGTGAACCGCCAGGCATCCGGATCGAAGCTCTGCTCGGCGGCGCGAAATCGCGGATACAGATCCTCGCCGGTGTCGCGGTGGCGGATTTCTTTCAGACACTGGAAGTGATTGAGCCCGGCGCCCCAGACTTCGATCTCGTCGCGCGGCATCTGCATGATGTAGGCGACCGCGTCGCGGCCCATGAAGATGCCGTGACACAGCCCGATGTGGCGCACCTTGGTGTAGCGGCCGAGCGCCAGAATGATCCGGCTTTCGGGATTGGAGTAGTTGAGGAACAGCGCGTTCGGACACAGCTCCTCGATGTCGCGGATGAAGTCGAACACCAAGGGCAGCGTGCGCAGCGTGAAGAACAATCCGCCGGGGCCGCCGTTCTCGCCGAGCGTGTGACGGATGCCGTGCTTCTTCGGCACCTCGAAGTCCTGCTTCCAGAGCCGGTTGCGATCGATCGCGGTGGCGTTGATGACGAAGCCGGCGCCATCCAGCGCGGCGCGGCGGTCGGTGGTCTGCTCGATGATCAGTCCGGCACCGGACCTTGCGTTCATGAGCTTCGCCAGCTCCGTCATTCTGCCGAGCGTTGCCGGATTGCGTCCGACCAGCGTCAGCGTCGAACCGGCCAGCACCGGCGACGCAAACAGGTCACGAAACATGCTGAGACCGAACGACGCACTGGAGGCGCCGAGGAACACGATCTTGGTGGTGTTGGTCATCTCAGGTCGCCTCCGCCGGCAGGCCGGTTAGCCGCGTGGAGCGGGCAGATCCGCGCATGGGCTTTCGCCTGCTACTCCGCTGCAAACGGATCTGAAGTGAACCGCAGCCGTGCGGGCGCGGTCTTGACGCCGATCAACGGCACCGGCACATCGCCACGCCACACTGACTGCCCGCCCGCCTGTCGAAATTTCCTCAAAAGCATCAAACCGGAGTGCGCCTCGCGATGGTCGACATCGTCACCCTTACGCCCAATCCTGCGATCGACCTGTCGACGTCGGTCGAGCGTTTGGTGCCGAGCCGCAAACTGCGTTGCGCGGCGCAGAAGCGCGATCCCGGCGGTGGTGGTATCAACGTGGCGCGGGTGGTGAAGCGGTTCGGCGGTGACGTCGAGGCGATCTTTCCGGCCGGCGGCTTCACCGGCAAGCTGCTCAAGCTGCTGCTCGACGAAGAGAACGTGCCGAGCCGGATCGTCGAGGCGGTCGCCGAGACGCGCGAGGACTTTTCGGTCAGCGAGAACGCCACCGGCGAACAATACCGCTTCGTGCTGCCCGGCCTGCCGCTCGCCGAGCACGAATGGCGCGGCATGCTCGATGCCTTGGCGGCGACCTCGCCGGCGCCGAAGATCGTGATCGGCAGCGGCAGCCTGCCACCCGGCGTGCCGGTCGATTTCTACGCGCAGGCTGCTGCGGTGGCCAAGCAGCTCGGCGCCAAGTTCTTCCTCGATACCTCCGGCAAGCCGCTGACCGCGGCGCTGGCGCAGGGCGTCACCCTGATCAAGCCGAACCTGCGCGAGATGCAGGAGCTCGCCGGCCGCCCGCTCGGTTGCGAGAAGGAATGGGTCGACGCCGCGCGCGCGCATATCACGGCCGGCCAGGTCGAGATCGTGGCGCTGTCGCTCGGCCATCTCGGCGCGCTGCTGGTCACCAAGGACCAGGCGCTGCGCTCGCCGGCACTGCCGGTGACCGCTGTGTCCACCATCGGCGCCGGCGACAGCTTCCTCGGCGCAATCGCGCATCGGCTGGCGCAAGGCGGCTCGATTGCAGAGGCGTTCCGGCTCGGCCTGGCGGCGGGCTCGGCGACCCTGACGGTGCACGGCACGCAATTGTGCGACCCGGACGAGGTCGAGCGGCTCTACGCCCAGGTGATCATCGAGCCGATCTGACCGAACGAGAGGCTCGCGCGGTTTTACCGCGCGGGCAAAGGAACTGTTCGCGGAACCCTTGGTTGACGTGCGCTAGGGCTGGCGGCGCGTTGCCAGGAGTTCGCATGTCCCAAGACGAGTCCCGACTTCACGACACCGACATCCCCGATCCCGCCGACGGCACGGTGGCGTATGACGGCCCGGCCGGCGGCTGGGGCTCGCTGCAGGGGATCAGCAGAATTTTCGGCAAAGAGTGGAGTTCGCCGGCCGCGATCGAAACGCTGATGCGCCAGAACAAGCCGAAGGGCTTCATGTGCGTGTCTTGCTCCTGGGCCAAGCCCGCCGACTATCACACCTTCGAATTCTGCGAGAACGGCGCCAAGGCGACGCTGTGGGAGCTGACCAGCGCGCGCTGCACGCCGGAATTCTTCGCCGAGCACAGCGTCACCGAGCTGCGCGGCTGGTCCGACTACGATCTCGAAATGCAGGGCCGGCTCACCCACCCGATGCGCTACGACGCCGCGACCGATCACTACGTGCCGTGTTCGTGGGACGAGGCGTTTCAGGCGATCGGCGAGCATCTAGGCTCGCTCGATCCGAAGTCGGTGGTGTTCTATGCGTCCGGCCGCGCCAGCCTGGAGACGTCGTATCTCTACGCGCTGTTCGCGCGGCTGTACGGCACCAACAACCTGCCCGACAGCTCCAACATGTGCCACGAGACCACCTCGGTGGCGCTGAAGAAGCTGCTCGGCGTCGGCGTGGGCACGGTGGTGTTCGACGATCTGTCGAACTGCGACGCGATGTTCTTCTTCGGCCAGAACACCGGCTCTAACAGCCCGCGTTTTCTGCATCCTCTGCAGGAGGCGGCCAAGCGCGGCGTCGAGATCATCACCTTCAATCCGGTGCGCGAGAAGGGCCTCGAAAGCTTCGTCAATCCGCAGAACCCGGCCGAGATGCTGACCGGCCGCGAGACCAAGATCAGCAGCCAGTATCATCAGGTCAAAGCCGGCGGCGATGTCGCGGTGCTGATCGGCCTGTGCAAGCACGTGTTCGCGCGCGACGATGAAGCCAAGCGCGAGGGCCGCCGCGTGCTCGACGTCGATTTCATCCAAGCGCACACCGATGGGCTCGACGACTTCGAGGCCAAGGTGCGCGCCACTTCGTGGGATGAGATCGAGCGCGAGTCCGGTCTCAGCCGCGCCGCGATCGAGGCGGCCGGCGACGTCTATGTGAAGGCCGATCGCGTGATCGGCATCTACGGCATGGGGCTGACCCAGCACGCCCACGGCTTTTTGAATGTCGCGATGTTCGTCAATCTGCTGCTGCTGAAGGGCAACATCGGCCGAGACGGCACCGGCATCTCGCCAGTGCGCGGCCATTCCAACGTCCAGGGCCAGCGCACCGTCGGCATTTCCGAAAAGCCCGAGCTGGTGCCGCTGGATAAGATGGCCGCGCAGTTCGGATTCGATCCGCCGCGCCACAAGGGCATGAACACGGTCGAAGCCTGCCACGGCATTCTGGCGGGCAAGGTCGGCGCCTTCATCGGCCTCGGCGGCAATTTCGTCCGCGCCATCCCGGAGCGCGACGCGATGGAAACCGCCTGGACGCGGATGCAGCTCACCGTGCAGATCGCCACCAAGCTGAACCGCAGCCATCTTATCAACGGCAAGTCCGCCTACCTGCTGCCCTGCCTCGGCCGCACCGAACAGGACATCCAGGCCGGCGGCCCGCAGGCGGTCACGATGGAAGATACCTTCAGCTGCATCCAGGGCTCGATCGGGCTGCGCAAGCCGGCCAGCGAGCATCTGAAGTCGGAGCTCGCAATCGTCGCCGGCATCGCCAAGGCGACGCTGCCGGGCGGCAACCCGAAGCTGAGATGGGACGACTGGGTCGGCGACTATGGCTTGGTCCGCAATCTGATCGAAGAGAGCTACCCGGAGATGTTCGGCGACTTCAACGCGCGGATGTTCACGCCCGGTGGTTTCTACAAGGGCAACGCGGCGCGCGAGCGGATCTGGAAGACCGAGAGCGGCAAAGCGGAGTTTACGACGCCGGACCGGTTGAATTCGATCGGCTTCGATGAAGCGCCCGGCCGCTACCGGCTGATCACGATGCGCTCCAACGACCAGTTCAACACCACGGTCTATGGCATGAGCGACCGGTTGCGCGGCATCGAGGGGCGCCGCGACGTGCTGCTGATCAATCCGGACGAGATGGCCAAGGCGGGCCTCACCGAAGGCCAGCAAGTGTGGCTCGAAGGCGACGCCGGCGATGGCGTCCATCGCGAGGCTGGGCCGCTTGTCGTGACGCCGTTCAAGCTGCCCGACGGCTGCTTGGGGGCGTATTATCCGGAGATGAATTCGCTGATGCCGGTGTGGCACCATGACGGGCCATCGAAGACGCCGGCGGCCAAATCGGTGCCAGTGCGGATTCGGACCTGAGACGGCATGTCTGCTTGATCCACGTCATCGCCTGTTCACGCCGGTCGATTAAGCCGCAGCAGGATGCGTCGTGTCGCACGCGCGTCATCCTGCCGGCTTGCGGATTGCTGCCATCGAATGATCGGGTTGCGTCTGTGCACGGCGGGGTGGCATTGCAAGCCCTGCACGCGTCGGCCACTATGTGGCGCTGCGACATCGCCGTCGTCATGCGCAAGACACCGTCGCGCACAGTGGGAATGGCCGGCTCCCGGCCGCTGGAATGAGAGGCCGCATGAGTCAAGGTGTCACCGCTCCGTTCGCCCGTCATGCGATGGCTTACGTGCTGGCGGGAGGACGCGGCAGCCGCCTGATGGAGCTGACCGACTGGCGCGCCAAACCGGCGGTGTATTTCGGCGGCAAATCCCGCATCATCGATTTCGCGCTGTCGAATGCGCTGAATTCCGGCATCCGCCGCATCGCAGTGGCGACGCAGTACAAAGCCCACAGCCTGATTCGGCATCTGCAGCGCGGCTGGAACTTCTTCCGGCCGGAGCGCAACGAGAGCTTCGACATTCTGCCGGCGAGTCAGCGCGTCTCGGAGGAGATGTGGTACCGGGGCACGGCGGACGCGGTCTATCAGAACATCGACATCATCGAGAGCTACGATCCGAAGTTCATCGTCCTGCTCGCGGGCGACCACGTCTACAAGATGGACTACGAGAAGATGCTGCAGCAGCACGTCGAGCAGGGCGCCGACGTCACGGTCGGCTGCCTCGAAGTGCCGCGGGCTGAAGCCACCGCGTTCGGTGTGATGCATATCGACGAGAGCGATCGCATCATGTCGTTCCTGGAAAAGCCGGCTGATCCGCCGGCGATGCCCGGCAAGGCCGACAAGTCGCTGGTCAGCATGGGCATCTACGTCTTCGAGACCAAATTTCTGCTCGACGAGCTGCGCCGCGACGCCGCCGATCCGAATTCGACGCACGATTTCGGCAAGGACATCATCCCCTACATCGTCAAGCACGGCAAAGCGGTGGCACATCACTTCGACAAATCGTGCCGCCGGTCGAGCTCCGAAGCGATCAGCTACTGGCGTGACGTCGGCACGGTCGATGCTTATTGGGCTGCCAATATCGATCTCACCGACATCGTGCCGGAGCTCGACCTCTACGACCGCGAATGGCCGATCTGGACCTATGGCGAGATCACGCCGCCGGCGAAATTCGTCCACGACAAGGAAGGTCGCCGCGGCGAAGCGGTGTCGTCGCTGGTGTCCGGCGGCTGCATCATCTCGGGTGCATCGCTGCGGCATTCGCTGCTGTTCACCGGCGTCCGCGTCCACTCGTTCTCGCATGTCGAGAACACCGTGGTGCTGCCTTACGCCGACATCGGCCGCTCGTGCCGGCTGAAGAACGTGGTGATCGATGCCGAGGTCAAGCTGCCGGTCGGTCTGGTGGTCGGTGAAGATCCGGAGCTCGATGCCAAGCGGTTCAGGCGCACCGAAAACGGCATCTGTCTGATTACCCGCGCGATGATCGAGAAGCTCGACGCATGACCACACTGGCGGTTCTCTCTGTTGCGTCGGAACTGTTTCCGCTGATCAAGACCGGCGGCCTCGCCGATGTGGCGGGCGCGTTGCCGGCCGCCCTGCGGGCCAACGACATCGCCGTCACCTCGCTGCTGCCGGGCTATCCGGCGGTGCTCGGCGGGATCGAGGATCCGCAGCAGGTCCACAGCTTCAACGAATTGTTCGGCGGCACCGCGCGGCTGCTGGCGGCGCGCTGCGGCGATCTCGATCTGTTCGTGCTCGACGCGCCGCATCTCTATGTCCGGCCCGGCAATCCCTATGTCGGCCCGGACGGCAAGGATTGGCCCGATAACGGCCTGCGTTTTGCGGCGCTGGCGCAGGTCGGGGCCGCGATCGGCCAGGGCCTGCTGCCGCACTACAAGCCGGACGTGCTGCACGCCCATGATTGGCAGACGGGACTATTGCCGGCCTATCTGAAATACAGCGGACGGCCGGGACCGAAGACTGTCTTCACCATCCATAATCTGGCGTTCCAGGGGCGGTTTCCCTACGAGCTGCTCGCCAGGCTGGGCCTGCCGGAGCGCGCCTTCGGCCTCGACGGCATCGAGTATTACGGCGGCATCGGCTATCTCAAGGCCGGCCTGCAGCTTGCCGACCGCATCACCACCGTGTCGCCGACTTATGCAGCCGAGATCCAGGGTTCGGAAGCCGGCATGGGCCTCGACGGCCTGCTGCGGCTGCGCGCCGACCGGCTGTCCGGCATCCTCAACGGCATCGATACCGACGTCTGGAATCCGGCCAATGACGCGTTGATCTCGGCCACTTACGACGTCGAAAGCATCGCGGCCCGCACCCGCAACAAGAAGGTGCTGCAGGCACGGTTCGGTCTCAAGCCCGAGCCGGGCGCGCTGCTGTACGGCGTGATCAGCCGGCTGTCGTGGCAGAAGGGGCTCGACCTGTTGCTCGAAGCCCTGCCGCAACTGATCGCGGGCGGCGCACAGCTCGCCCTGCTCGGCTCCGGCGATGCCGAACTCGAACAGGCCTACGCGGCCGCGGCGCGCAAATATCCCGGCCAGGTCGGCGCAGTGATCGGCTACGACGAAGCGCTGGCGCATCAGATCCAGGCCGGCGCCGACGCGCTACTGGTGCCGTCGCGGTTCGAGCCCTGCGGCCTGACGCAGCTCTGCGCCTTGCGTTATGGCGCGGTGCCTGTGGTGGCGCGGGTCGGCGGTCTGGCCGATACGGTGGTCGACGCCAACGAGATGGCGACCGCGACCGGCGTCGCGACCGGCGTCCAGTTCGCACCGGTGACGACGGACGCGCTGATCAAGGCGTTCGGCAAGACCCGCGCGCTGTTCGCCGATGTCGTCGCCTGGCGCAATCTGCAGATCAACGGCATGACCACCGACGTGTCGTGGAAGAACCCGGCGCAGCACTACGCGAAGCTGTATCGCGACCTGGTGACCGAGCGCTGAGCCGGCCGCGGGCGGGCTCCAACGATGAACCCGCATCCCGGCCTTGTCGCTGATGGTCTTGATCGCCGTCACGGCTCGTGACAGCGATGCTGTCATGACGATCCCGCCAAGGGACGCAAGGCGACCAAAAGGGAGAAACCCATGCCCAGCCAGGACACCGTCCGGATCGAACGCGATGGTCCGGTGACCATCGTCACGATCAACCGCCCCGAACGCCGCAACGCTGTCGACGGCGCCACCGCCAAGAAGCTGTACGATACCTTCCTGGCGTTCGATGCCGACGAGACCGCGTCAGTGGCGGTGTTCACCGGTGCGGGCGGCACGTTCTGCGCCGGCGCCGATCTGAAAGCGGTGGCGGCCGGCGACGCCGAAAAGAAGCGCGAGATCGCCGGCCACAACACGCTGGCGCCGATGGGCCCGAGCCGGCTGCGGCTGTCCAAACCGGTGATCGCCGCGGTCGAAGGTTTTGCGGTCGCCGGTGGCCTCGAATTGGCGCTGTGGGCCGATATGCGCGTGGTCGCCGAAGATGCCACCTTCGGGGTGTACTGCCGCCGCTTCGGCGTGCCGCTGATTGATCTCGGCACCATCCGGTTGCCGCGGCTGATCGGTCACTCGCAGGCGATGGATCTGATTCTCACCGGCCGTCCGGTGGCGGCCGACGAAGCGCACCGCATCGGGCTCGCCAACCGCCTGGTGCCGCGCGGTGAGGCGCTGCCGCGCGCGGTCGAACTCGCCAAACAGATCGCGCAATTCCCGCAGACCTGCCTGCGCGCCGACCGGCTGTCCGCCCTGCAGCAATGGGACCTGCCGGAAGAAGACGCGATCATGAACGAGATGCGCGGCGGGCTGAAAGTGATCCAGTCCGGCGAAACCCTGTCCGGCGCCACCCGGTTCGCGCAGGGCGAAGGCCGCCATGGAGCGTTCGGCAAGCCGGCTCCATGATCAGGCACGGCGAGCAGGCTGGGGCCAGCAGATCGCATCGCGGTGTGGTGACCGCGTTGATTTGCGCTGCGCTGTCGCTTGCCGCCTCCTCCGTCCGCGCCGATTGCTACGACCGCGACCGCAGCGGCCATCAAACGCGCTTTCGTCTGGCGGCCGCGGAGGCGATCGACCAGCGCACCGGGCTGATCTGGCAGCGCTGCTCGGTGGGCAACAGCTGGAGCGGCAGCGCCGGCTGCAAAGGAGCGGTCAGCTATCTCGGCCTCGATCAGGCGATCGCGGCGGCAAGCAGTGCTGGCGATGGCTGGCGCGTGCCGTCGGGCGCAGAGCTCGAAAGTCTGGTCGATAGCGACTGCGGCAGCCCGGTGGTCGATACCACGGTGTTTCCCGACATCGTGCCGACCGAGGAAGGCCTCGCCAAATACTGGACCGTCACGCCGTATGGCATGCTCGATCTGTACTGGAATTTCGACTTCGTCGACGGCCATCCGGACAGCAACAGCCGGGGCATCCGCCTCGCCGTCCGGCTGGTGCGCTCGGCCGGTCCCGAAGCCAAGCCGGGCGCGAACTAAGCCCGGCCAGCGGCCTCAAATCAGCCTCAGCCCCTTGAGGCTGGCGTGACCGTTCTTGCCGACGATGATGTGGTCGTGCACCGCGATGCCGAGCGGCTCGGCGATCGTCATGATCGACTTGGTCATCTGGATATCGGCCTGCGACGGCGTCGGATCGCCGGATGGGTGGTTGTGCACCATGATCACCGCGGTGGCGGACAGTTCGAGGCCGCGTTTGACGATCTCGCGCGGGTACACCGGCGTGTGGTCGACGGTACCGACCTGTTGCAGTTCGTCGGCGATCAGCTGGTTGCGCTTGTCGAGAAACAGGATCCGGAACTGCTCCTTGTCGGCGAACGCCATGGTGGTGCGGCAATAGTCGATCACCGCCGACCAGGACGACAGCACGGTGCGCTGCTTCACCTGCCCCTTCGTCACCCGCGCCGCCGCAGCCGCGATCAGTCCGATTTCGATGATGGCGGCGTCGCCGACCCCGCTGACTTCGCGCAGCCGTTCGGCCGGCGCATGCACCGCCTCGGCGAACGAACCGAACCGGGCGATCAGCTCTTTGGCGATCGGTTTGACGTCGCGGCGCGGCAGCGCCCGGAACAGCACCAGTTCGAGCAGCTCGTAGTCGGACAGCGCGTCGGCGCCGGCGTCGCGAAACCGCTCGCGCAGCCGCTCCCGATGGCCATGATAATGCGGCGCTTCGGCAAATCCGGCTGGATGCAATCGCTCGGCGTTGTCTGTCGGCATGTCCACGGCCGCGCAGGTCTGGTCACGCACAACCATGCCGTGCCGCGCGGCTTTTGCAACCCGAATTCGGCACTGGTTTTCGGCGCTTAACAGAGTTCCGGCGCTAGTCGGCGCTTGGCAGCCGCCGCATGGTGAATTCGATGGTGTCGTCCGGCAATTCCCGCCAGCTCTCGACGCTACTCATATAGGCGGCCTTCGGCCACGCCTCGAGAAACGCCTTCGCCTTGGCCCGGGCGGCCGGGCGGGGCAGCACGAAGGTCTCGCGCAGAAAGCCGTCGGCCGGCTTGCTGCGCCGCGCCATCCGCGTCGCAAGATCGCGCGGCAAATCCCGGGGACGATCGATCATGGCGGCGGCTCCGCTCTCCTCGACAGCAAGATAGTCGGTCGCGGGAACGAATCCGAGTCCTTCCGGCTTTGAGTCCGGTTCGAGTAGCAGTGGAGTATGCGTCATGGCCCCCCGCGCCAACTGGAAGGGCTTTCTCAGGTTGTCTCTGGTGACCTGCCCGGTAGCGCTCTACCCGGCCACATCGGATTCCGAAAAAATCAGCTTCAACCAGATCAACCGGGCGACCGGGCATCGGATCAAATACCTGAAGGTCGATGCCGAGACCGGCGACGAGGTGCCGGCCGACGAGATCATGAAGGGCTACAAGGTCGATACCGACAGCTACATCGAGGTCACCAAGGATGAGCTCGACAACATCGCGCTGGAGTCGACCCGCACCATCGAAATCGATCAGTTCGTGCCGCGGTCCGAGATCGATGATCTGTATCTGGTGCGACCGTATTACCTGGTGCCGGACGGCAAGGTCGGTCACGACGCCTATGCGGTGATCCGCGAAACCATCCGCAGCATGGACAAGGTGGCGCTGGCGCGCGTGGTGCTGACCAATCGCGAGCACGTCATCGCGTTGGAAGCGCGCGACAAAGGCCTGGTCGGAATGCTGCTGCGCTATCCCTACGAGGTGCGTGACGCCGGCGACTACTTCGACGACATCCAGGACGTGAAGATCACCAAGGATATGCTCGATCTCGCCAAGCACATCGTCGAGCAGAAGTCCGGCCACTTCCAGCCCGATCTGTTCGAAGATCACTACGAGAGCGCCCTCACCGAACTGATCAACAGCAAGATGGCCGGACAGCCGATCAAGCCGCAAGCCCGCCCGCGCGGCGATAACGTCGTCGATCTGATGGACGCGCTGCGCAGGAGCCTCGGCGACGCGAAGTCGGCGCCGGCGGCCAAGAAGTCAGCTTCATCCGAAACTGCGGAGAAGTCAGCCCCCGCCAAGCCCGCCCGCGCCAAGAAGCGCAAGACCGCGCCTGGGCAAAAAGAAATGCTGCTGCCGATCGCGGGGAACGGCACGGGCAAGGCGAAGGAAGAACCGGCGAAGGCAAAGAAGCCCGCGCGGAGCGCGGCGGGGCCTAAAGCCCGGAAGGCCGGTTAGTTCATCACAACGTCAATGCCCGCGTTGCCCTCACCCCAGCCCTCTCCCGCAAGCGGGAGAGGGAGCGCGCCGTGCGCGGGGCCAGGACTTTGGCTTTGCGAGAGCCGTGTGTGAGCAGGCTGTGGCTTGCGAGAAAGCCGCTAGTTTGGCGAGAGGACCTGTGGCTCGGAAGATGACTGTGGCCTGCCACTCTACGTCCGCTCGAAATGTATTACTTAACCCCGCAGGCAGCCAGCTCCCTCTCCCGCTTGCGGGAGAGGGGTGGGGTGAGGGCGACGCGAGCACTGAGTTGACTCTTCAGCGTCGGCACCGCGCTGAGCGGCGTTTGCCGACGCTACGGCGGCTGCGCGATGGACGCGCTCAGCTCTGGAACGGCGGCTTGTCGAGGCCCTTGGGCGAAGCCGTGAAGATCTCGCAGCCGTCTTCGGTGACGCCGATCGAATGTTCGAACTGCGCCGACAGCGAGCGGTCGCGGGTGACCGCGGTCCAGCCGTCGGACAGGATCTTCACATACGGCTTGCCGAGATTGATCATCGGCTCGATGGTGAAGAACATGCCGGGCTTCAGCACCGCGCCCTGCCCGGGGCTGCCGACGTGGATGATGTTCGGCTCGTCGTGGAACAGCCGGCCGAGGCCGTGGCCGCAGAAATCGCGCACCACGCTCATCTGCTGCGGTTCGACGAAGCTCTGAATGGCGTGGCCGATGTCGCCGGTGGTGGCGCCCGGCTTGACCGCGGCGATACCGCGCAGCAGCGACTCGTAGGTGACGTCGATCAGCCGCTCGGCTTTGCGGGCGATCGGACCCACCGGATACATCCGGCTGGAGTCGCCGTACCAGCCGTCGACGATCATGGTGACGTCGACATTGACGATGTCGCCTTCCTTCAGCGGCCGGTCACCCGGCATGCCATGGCAGACCACGTGATTCAGCGAGGTGCAGGTCGAGTAGCGATAACCCCGATACATCAGCGTCGCCGGATAGGCGCCATGGCTGAAGGCGAATTCGCGAACGAAGTCGTCGATCTTCGAGGTCGGAACGCCCGGCTTGACGATGTCGACCAGTTCGTCGAGGCAGCGCGCCACCAATTGGCCGGCCTTGCGCATGCCGGCGAAGCCGGCCGGGCCGTGCAGCTTGATCTGCCCGGTCTTGCGCTGGGCGGTTTCGGTGGCGTCGACGTAGCTCATGCGGACCAGTCTTTTGGGGATGCGGTGATTTGAGCCCAATCTAGTGATCGCAGCCCGCCGCAGCAAGCGCGCACGCCGGCCGTCTGGGTCGCCGGCCGGACATGGCCGCTGCCGAAGGCCATCGGCCGCAATGCTCTCTTGGCGACGCAATCCGGCGACGTTAAGGATGCGGCAGCGTCCCGTCACCCAATCGCAGAGAGGCAATGGAGTCCCTCGACTCGGTCAGCATCGCCATTCTGCTCGGCTCCGTCCTGGTGATGGCGGGGATCCTGTCGAGCCTGCTGGCGCTGCGGTTCGGCGCGCCGCTGCTGCTAGTGTTCCTGGTCATCGGCATCCTGGCCGGCGAGTCCGGCCCCGGCGGCCTCAACTTCAACGATCTCGGCACCACTTACCTCGTCGGCTCCGTGGCGCTGGCGCTGATCCTGTTCGACGGCGGCCTCAAGACGCGATTCTCCAGCATCAAGGCGGTGCTGGCGCCGTCGATGGGGCTGGCGACGGTCGGCGTACTGCTGACCGCGCTGGTGACGGCGCCGGTGGCCCGCTACGCGCTCGATCTGAGCTGGGTCGAAGCGCTGCTGGCCGGCGCGGTGGTCGCCTCGACCGACGCGGCTGCGGTGTTCCTGCTGGTGCATGCCCAGGGGCTGCGGCTTCGCCCGCGCGTCGGCGCGACCCTGGAGGTCGAATCCGGCACCAACGATCCGTTCGCGGTGTTCCTCACCCTGATGCTGGTGGAGCTGATCACCCGCGGCGAAAGCTCGATCCTGCATGTGCTGATCGAATTCGTCCGCGAGGCGGCGCTCGGCGCGGTGATCGGCGTGGTCGGCGGCCGCGTCGTGGTGATGGCGCTCAATCGCGTGGCGCTGCCGCAGGGCCTGCACGCGCCCTTCGTGACCACCGCGGCGCTGGTGGTATTCGGCGCCGCGCAGATGTCGCACGCGTCGGGATTTCTCGCGGTCTATCTCGCCGGCATGATCATCGGCAATCAGCCGACCCGCGCGCATAATTCGGTGGTGGCGTTTCTTGATGCCGCGACCTGGCTGGCGCAGATCGTGATGTTCGTGCTGCTCGGCCTGTTGGTGTCGCCGCAGCGGCTGATGGACAGCATCGGCCCGGCGGTGGTGATCGCGTTGGCCTTGATGCTGGTGGCGCGGCCGCTCGCGGTGTTCATCTGCCTGGCGCCGTTCCGCTTCAATTGGCGGGAGCGGCTGTTCATCGCCTGGGTCGGCCTGCGCGGCGCGGTCGCGATCTTCCTGGCGTCGATCCCGATGCTGGTTGGGCTGTCGAAGGCGTACATCTATTTCGACGTCGCCTTCGTGGTGGTGCTGATTTCGCTGATGCTGCAGGGCTGGACGCTGGCACCGGCGGCCCGCAAGCTGCACGTCGCGCTGCCGCGCACCGATCGCGGGCCGCGGCGCATTGAACTCGACCTGCCCGGCCAGCTCGAACAGCAGCTCGTCGGTTATGCGGTGCGGCCGAAAAGCCTGTATCTGAAACGCGGCCTGATCCCGTCGTGGTCGAAGCCGACGCTGGTGATCCGCGACGAGCGCATCCTGACGCCGGAGGAAGCCGATCCGGTCGCGCCCGGCGACTACGTCTATCTGCTGGCGCCGCCCGAAAAGGCCGCCGCGCTCGACCGCTTCTTCGTCGACATGCCGCCGTCGACTGCGCCCGATCCGCATCTGCTCGGCGATTTCATCGTGCCGGGCGAGACCTCGCTGGGCGATCTTGCGGCCGCTTACGGCGTCAGCGTGCCGGCCGGCCAGGAAGCGCTGACGCTGGCGGATTACTTCGACATCTATCTCGACCAGGCCCCGATGGTCGGCGCGACACTGCCGCTGGACTCGATCGTGCTGGTGGCGCGCAGCCTCGGTGGCGGCCGCGTCAATGTGGTCGGCCTGCGGCTGCCGGAGGAAGAAGACGAGACGCCGCCGCCGACCCGGCTCGCCAAACTGAAGTCCAAGCTGTCGGACGTCTGGTCGGCGCTCGCGGGCGTGTAGCTCATCGTCTCTCCGGGCTGATCAGTCCGGCTTCTTGTCGGGGGCGTTCAGCACCGCCCGGCATTCGGCCGGCAGCTCGGACAGCGTCAATTGGTGCCGCGGCGGGGGTGGCTTCAGCGGCGGCTTCGGATGCAGCACCGCATCGCTGAACCAATAGGCGAAATCAGAGGCGCCACAGCCTTCGCCCGGCGGCGGTTCGGCCTGCGACTCGCAGCCGTCGATCCCGGCCGGACAGCGCAGCCGGATGTGGAAGTGGTAATCGTGGCCGTACATCGGCCGCACCTTGTGCAGCCAGCTGCGGTCGCCCTTGGCTTCGCGGCACAGCGCCTTCTTGATCGCGGCGTTGACGAAGATGCGGTCTACCTCCGGCTCCAGCGCCGCGGCCCGGATCACCTTCCAATGCGTCGGCGTCCAGGCCGACGGCTCGATGTCGAGCCGGTCGCTGCGGACCATCATCACCGCCGACATCTCTTCGCGCTCGTTGCGCGACAGCAGCCGGTTCGGCATCGGCGTCAGCCAGATGTCGGCATCGAGCCCGACCTGGTGGCTGGCGTGGCCGGTCAGCATCGGCCCGCCGCGCGGCTGCGACATGTCGCCGATCAGGATACCGTTCCAGCCGGCCTGCTCGCGCGCCTTGTCGGCAAGGCGCTCGATCAGCCGCACGGTGGCGGGAAGCGCCCACGCCCGGTTGCGCGACAGGCGCATCACCTGCCACGTCGGACCGTTGATAGGTATTGAAGTGCCGCCGGCCATGCAGCCCTTGGCGTAGAAGCCGATTGGGCGGGGCTGTTGCGCGGTTGGGCGCAGCTTGCGGGCGAACAGCTCGCGTGCCGCGAGGTTTGGATCGTTGGGATGCGCCAGCGGCGGCAGCGGTTTGGGGTCGAGGGTGCCTTTGTCCTGGGCCATCGCGGCCGGGACGAACAACATCATCGCAGCCAGCAGACTGGCGAGCCGGACCGGAGCAGCAAGAATCGCGCGGCGCATACGCTCACTATACCGCACGCGCGCCTGATCTCGACTGGGTTGGGCTCGGGGCTGTAGCTTGGCGGAGATGATTTCGCGCGGAATTCGCCTGTCTTTAAGCCGGCGCTAACCTTGCTGGAGTCTGGCGCAATTTGCAGCGCCGGGTGGGCAATCGCTCACCGCGTGGGCAATGCCGGGCCGGAGTCCCCGGAAAGACGGTCGAATCCCTGTGCTGGAGGTTATTCGGCACCGCCTCGAGCTGGCAAATTGCCTGTCCCACGAGCACGCCGGGCCCGGCTGTTAACCCTTCCAGCCTGCGACATCCCTGCCGTTATACAATTTTTTCAGACACTTATTGCACAACCAGGGCGTCATTTGCGTGGTGGTGATGCGTGGTGAGTCCGCAAGTCCGGCTGAAGAAAAAGAAGACGGCTCGAATCCGTCCGTCTGCCGGCAGCGCTAAGCCGCGCCGCAGCGCGCTGCCCGCCCCCAAACTGTCGTCAAAAACACGCCGGATGGCGCGGCCGGCGGACGTCGCCGAAGGCGAGCGCGCGGTCGCAGCCGCGCTCGAGGAAGCGCGGCGCTCGCACGCCCGGCTCCGTGAGGCGATCGACATCCTGCCCCAAGGCATCGTGTTTCTCGATGCCGACGGCCGCTACATCCTCTGGAACAAGCGCTACGCCGAGATCTACAAGGCCAGTGCCGATCAGTTCGAGCCCGGCGCGCGGATCCAGGACACCATGCGCATCGGCATCGCGCGCGGCGACTATCCGGAGGCCGAGGGCCGCGAGGAGGAATGGATCGCCGAGCGGCTGCAGCGGATGTTCAATCCGGGCTCCAGCCACGAGCAGGTGCTGGCCGACGGCCGCTGCATCCAGATCGAAGAGCGGACCACCTCCGACGGCGGCATCATCGGCCTGCGCGTCGACATCACCGAGCTGAAGCAGCGCGAAGCTTCGTTCCGGCTGATGTTCGAAAGCAATCCGGTGCCGATGATCGTCTGCCAGCTCAATGACGAGCGCATCCTCGCCGTCAACGATGCCGCGGTCGAACACTACGGCTACTCGCCGTCCGAATTCGCCTCGCTGACAATCCGCCGCCTGCAGGCATTCGAGACCGAGCTGCCCTGGACCGGCAATCACACCCACGAAGAACGCACCGCGCGGACCTGGAAGCACGTCAAGGCCGACGGCTCGCTGATCGATCTGGCGATCTACTCACGCCAGCTCACCTATAATGGCGAGCCCGCGGTGCTGCTGGCGCTGATGGACATCACCGAGCGCAAGCGCGCCGAGATGCGTCTCGCCTTTATGGCGCATCACGACGGGCTCACCGGGCTGCCGAACCGCAATTCGCTGCGCAAGCGGCTCGACGAGCTGCTGATCCAGACCCGACGCACCGGCGAGAAGATCGCGGTGCTGTTCGTCGGCATCGACAATTTCAAGGCCGTCAACGACACGCTCGGCCACGCGGTCGGCGACAAGCTGCTGCGCGGCGTCGCCCGCCGGCTGCGTTCGACGCTGCGCGAGGAAGATCCGCTGGCGCGGCTCAACTCCGACGAATTCGCCGTGATCCAGACCGGCATCAAGCGGCCCGAGGACATCGTGCTGCTCGCCAAGCGGCTGCTGCACGCAATCGCCGAGCCCTATCTGCTGCAGGGCCATTCGGTGGTGGTCGGCGCCAGCATCGGCATCGCGGTGGCGCCGGGCGACGGCGACGATTCCGAAAAACTGCTGATGAACGCCGACATGGCGCTGTCGCGCGCCAAGAAGGACACCCGCGGCACCTTCAGCTTCTTCGAAGTCGGAATGGACGCGCGCGCCCAGGCGAGGCGCAAGATCGAGACCGATCTGCGCGCAGCGCTGCAGCACGAAGTGCTGCGCCCTTACTATCAGCCGCTGGTCCGTCTCGCCGACGGCCGCATCACCGGCAGCGAAGCGCTGGTGCGCTGGCCGCATCCGGAGCGCGGCATGATCTCGCCGGCCGAATTCATCCCGGTCGCCGAAGACACCGGACTGATCAACGCCATCGGCGCGCAGATCCTGCGCTCCGCCTGCATGGACGCCGCGCGCTGGCCAGATGACGTCCGCGTCGCCGTCAACTTGTCGCCGCTGCAATTCCGGGTCGGCAATCTGCTCTCGGTGGTGATGGATGCGCTGAAGCAGTCCGGCCTGCCGCCGCGCCGGCTGGAGCTCGAGATCACCGAGACGCTGCTGCTGGAAAAGAGCAGCCAGGTGCTGGCAACGCTGCATGCGCTGCGCGCACTCGGAGTGCGGATCTCGATGGACGATTTCGGCACCGGCTATTCGTCGCTGAGTTATTTGCGCAGCTTCCCGTTCGACAAGATCAAGATCGATCAGTCGTTCGTCCGCGGGCTGTGCGACAACCGCGAATCCCAGGCGATCGTGCGCTCGATCATCAGCCTCGGCAACGGTCTCGGCGTCACCATCACGGCCGAGGGCGTCGAAAGCGAGGCGGAGCTGAGCTGGCTGCGCGCCGAAGGCTGCCAGGAAGCGCAGGGCTTCCTGTTCAGCCAGGCCCGTCCCAACGCCGAAATCACCGGGCTGCTCGACCTGCAGCAGAGCGGTGCTTCCGCCGGTGCAGAGTTTGCGATGGGATCGGCGCGGGTGGCTTAAGCGCGCCGCCTGCTACTTGGCCTCGGCGCCGAGGCCAAGCGCGTCGGCCATCACCCGGAACACATCGGTGTTCTCCAGCGAACCGCGAACGCGCTCGCTGCCGGGGCCGGCGGCGGTCAGGATCACGTCCTCGCCGGAGTGAACGCTGGCGTTCATCATCGCCGGCAAATTGCCGATGCGCAGCACCGCGCCGGGCACGCCCTTGTACTTGTCGTTGGCCTTGAAGGTGCCGGGCTTGTCGCCCGCCTCGGTCGGCTGGTTCGGGCCGTCGAGCTTCGGCCGCAGCGTCTCGTAGTGATCCGGCAGGCTGGCGGAGAAGATCGCCAGGCGCCGGCTGACATCGACGCGCTCCGGATAGCCGTCCGCATCGGGCGCCGGATAGTTCGGAAAGCCGGCGCGCTCGTACACGCCGATCCGCTCGCGCAGCGGCACGTCGTCGCCCTCGGCGAGATCGTCGCGCACGGTGCCGACCAGCGCGTTGGGATGGTTGTGATCCGCCACCACCAGGATCAGCGTGTCGTCGCCGCGGGCCTTGGCCCAGTCGCGGGTCTGGCGCACCGCATTGTCGAGCATGATGGTGTCATAGACGGCGCGCTCCATGTCGAGTGCATGGGCGTATTTGTCGATCAGGCCGGATTCGACCATCAGGAAGAAACCTGCGTCGTTCTTCGACAGCACGTCGAGGGCGACCGCGACCTGCTGGGTCAGATCAGGCTGGTCCGGGTTCTTGGCGACCCCGCCACCTTTGAGGAAGCGGCGGTCGAGGACGCCGTCCATGTTGCCGGGCGCGAACAGGCCGAGCAGTTTTCGCGGGCCGGTCTTGCTCGCCGCGTCGAGGTCGGTCGCATTGGTGGCAACCGCGTAGCCGGCGTCGCGGAATTTCGCCAGATAATCGATATCGTCCTTACGCTTGCCGTTCGCGGCTTTCGGCAGGAAGTAAGCGGCGCCGCCGCCCATCAGCACGTCGGGCTGGGCGGCGTAGAACTGCGCGACGATGTCGTCATATGCCGCGCGGCGGCGGGTGTGGGCGATCACCGCCGCGGGCGTCGCGTCTTCCACTTCGGTGTTGGTGACGATGCCGATCGACAGCCCGAGCTTCCGCTTGGCAAGCGAGGCCAGCGTTTCGACCTTGGGATCGTCGAGCGGGTCGGGGGTGCGGTCGGCATAGACCCCCATCGCGTTGACGGCGGCCTTGTGGCCGGTCGCATAGGCGCTGGCCGCATTGGCCGAGTCGGTGATGATCGAGTCGCTCCCCGCGGTCGACACCAGCGCCATCTGCGGCATGTCGTCGATCGCCAGCTTGCCGCCCGCGCGGCCTTCTTGGATGCCTTTCGACAGCAGACGCGCCGCCACCCGATGCGCCGGCGACAGACCGTCGCCGACAAACAGGATCACGTTCTTGGCCCGCCGAGGCCCGGTGTCGTACACGGTCCAGCTCACGCTGCGGCGCGTAGCGCCGTCGCCGGCCTCGATGCTGTAACGACCGGGTTTGTTCAGCGTGACGTCGCGGAGCAGCAGTGCGGACCGGGGTTGTCCCGCCTCTTGCGCGATCAACTCCGGGGCTTTGCCGAACACGGCCGCGGCGTCAGCACCATTGATGGTGAGGCTGGCTTTGTCCGCGGCGACTTCACCGGCGAACTCGACCTTGAGGTCGAACCTGGCGCCGGCCAGAATCTCGGCGCGGTCGATTGGGTAAATGGTTTGAGCCGAAGCGGCCGAAACGAACATCAGCGACGCAAACGCCGTCGCGACAACATGCCTGGTCATCATCACGGTCCTGATTGATGCGCGGGACCGTATGAGCGGCAAATGACGGTTGGATGACGCGGCCGCGTGGTGGTGGATGTGTGCTCGATCTTAGTGACTAACCAAGCATGTCATTCCGGGGCGCGCGAGCGTCAGCTCGTGCGATCCCGGAATCTCGACGTTCGGGGTACCGCCGGTCGTTCAACAACCTCGGGATTCCGGGTTCGCTCGCTCCGCGAGCGCCCCGGAATGACGGTGAGCTGCTACTAGCCCTTGTCGTTTTCCAGCTGCGGGATTGGGGTGCCTTCGCCGGACGACAGCAGGCCGGTCTTGGCGTAGAGGCCGAGCTTGGCGCGGGTGTCGGTGATGTCGAGGTTGCGCATCGTGAGCTGGCCGATGCGGTCCGCCGGCGTGAACGGCGCGTCCTCGACCTTCTCCATGCTCAGCCGTTCCGGCGCATAGGTAAGGTTCGGGCTCTGGGTGTTCATGATCGAGTAGTCGTTGCCGCGGCGCAGCTCCAGCGTCACTTCGCCGGTGACGGCGCGGGCGACCCAGCGCTGCGCGGTCTCGCGCAGCATCAGCGCCTGCGAGTCGAACCAGCGGCCCTGATACAAGAGCCGGCCGAGCTTCATGCCGTTGATGCGGTACTGCTCGATAGTGTCTTCGTTGTGGATGCCGGTTACCAGCCGCTCGTAGGCGATGTGCAGCAGCGCCATGCCGGGCGCTTCGTAGATGCCGCGGCTCTTGGCTTCGATGATGCGGTTTTCGATCTGATCGCTCATGCCGAGGCCGTGACGGCCGCCGATGGCATTGGCTTCGTAGAACATCGCGACCGGATCCGTGAAGGTCTGGCCATTGAGCGCGACCGGCTGGCCTTCCTCGAACCGCACCGTGACCGCCTCGGCCTTGACCGCGCAATCGTCGCGCCAGAACGGCACGCCCATGATCGGGTTGACGATCTTGATGCCGCTGTCGAGGTGTTCGAGATCCTTGGCCTCGTGGGTGGCGCCGAGCAGGTTGCTGTCGGTCGAATACGCCTTCTCGGCGCTCATCTTGTAGGCGAAGCCGTGCGAGGTCATGAACGCCGACATCTCGGCGCGGCCGCCGAGTTCGTCGATGAACTGCTGGTCGAGCCAGGGCTTGTAGATCCGCAACGCGGGGTTGGTCAGCAGGCCGTAGCGGTAGAACCGCTCGATGTCGTTACCCTTGTAGGTCGAGCCGTCGCCCCAGATGTTGACGCCGTCTTCCTTCATCGCCGACACCAGCATGGTGCCGGTCACGGCGCGGCCGAGCGGGGTGGTGTTGAAGTAGGCGATGCCGCCGGTCGAGACGTGAAAGGCGCCGGCCTGGATCGCCGCGATGCCTTCGTGCACCAGCTGGGTGCGGCAATCGACCAGCCGGGCCTTCTCGGCGCCGAACTCCATCGCCTTGCGCGGGATCGCGTCGTAGTCCGCCTCGTCGGGCTGGCCGAGGTTCGCCGTATAGGCGAACACGCGGGCGCCCTTCTGCTTCATCCACAGCAGCGCCGCGCTGGTATCGAGACCCCCTGAGAAAGCGATGCCGACGTTTTCGCCCTTGGGCAGGCTTTTCAAGATCGTAGTCATTGGAAGTCCCAATCGGTTGAAGCAGTTGCGGTTGCTGCGCGCATACCAAACTTCGCGGCCAGCGGCACGCGTTTAATCGCGGCGGAGGAACGGATGCGGCTCAGGCGGCCGGCGCCGGGCCGATGTCCTGGCCGCGCCATTTCTTCAGCCGCAGCCTGTACAGCGGCCAGAACGCCCGGGTCAGCGCCGCGTCGATCGCCTCGTCCGAGGTCCGGCTCCAGGCCCAGCGGTAGATCAGTGCGTAAAGCAGCCAGATCACCAGAAAGGTGACGAGGCCGGCGATCGCGACGTCCGTGAAGAAATGCCCGCCGAACGCCATCCGCAGGCCGCTGGTGACGGTGCCGAAGGTGAAGGCCGCCGCATAGGCGTAAGGACGCACCGCCGGCGGGGTCAGGGCCGCGGGCGCGAAGGTCCAATAGGCGGTGGCGCCCTCGCCGGAGAAGAACGAGCAGTTCTTCGGGCAGGCGCCGGAATTGTCCCACCACGCCTTGAACTGCCACGGGCCGTTGAATTCGGTCACCGCGGCCGGCCGCGGTCGGCCCCAATGGCTCTTGAAGGTCATGTTGGTGAGGACGCCGGCCGACAGCGTGATGCTGATCAGCAGAAACGCGACCGTGCGGCCCGGCATCACCAGCGGCCGGTCCGGGCGGATCATCTTGTAGACCAGCGCGAAGATCGACGGCGCCGCGATCGCCCAGGCGATCCACATCGCAAAATCGCGGGCGAATTCGAGATCCGGCATCGCGCGCATCGGGAAGGTCTTGGCGGCCGTGTCGTAGAACAGGCCGGCCAGCCACAGGTCGAGGCCCGGAAACAGACCGAACGTCAGCCCGATGCCGGCGAACAGCGCCAGCGCGATGAGAAGTCCGTTGCGGTTCATGGGGCGCGGTTTACCGGAGGCGGTGCGGGTTGGGAAGGCGGCAAGGGCGCGCGCCGGCGGGGCGGATCGCGCCAGGCACCGGCGTTGCGGCCGGCGACCAGCCAATACACCATGCCGCCGACGATGCCGGCCCCGGTCATGATTTCGAGGTGGCGGCGGATGATGCCGTCGAAATGCAGGGTCGCCGGATCGAATGGCACCAGGCCGAGATAGCATGCGACCCCGACCAGCGCGCCGCCGATCGCATAGGCCAGGGCGCTGCGGATCGAAAACGCCTCAGTGATCAGCACCACCACCAGCGCCGGCAGCAGCGCAAAGCCGGACACAAAGATGAAGCCGAAGCCCATCACGATGTTCAGCGCATCGGTGTCGATCGGCCCGTCGGCGATCTGGCTGAGCTCAGGAAACAGCAGCATCCCGACCACTACCAGGCCGGCGGCGATCGAGGCGAACAGGAAGCCAATCGCGATCACGAACAGGCGGCCGAGCAATGCCATTAGTCGGGTGCTCCGGAGGCTTGCTGAGCTGTCATCCGCGCCCTTGTGTCGTTGTCGAGTTCGGCGCGGATCGCACCGATCAGCGGGTGAACCGCGGTGTGCTTGGTGCCGTAATCGAGATTGAACGCGTAGTCGAAGTCGGTCGGGTTGAGGCCCTGCGTGTGCTGTAGGATGGTTTCCAGCTTATCAAGCCCCTTGGCGAGCCGCCCTTCCGGCGAGGCTCCGATCTCGTAGTCGTGCCACAGAGCCAGAATCTCGGCGCGGCGCCTATCGTCGAGCGGCTGCGTCAGAGTTTCGATATCGGCGCGCTCCCGTGCGGCTCTGTCGTCGCCCTCGACTTGAGCCACGGCCGGCACGTCGCCGTGCAGGGCTTCACCGAGGTCGTGGACGATGCAGATCTTCAACAGGCGGGCCACATTGATATCGCCGAGCCCGTCGGCGAGCAGCATCGCCATCAGGCACAAACGCCAAGTGTGTTCGGCGGTGCTTTCGGGGCGGCCGGTGGACGTGTACCCGCTGCGGATCACGCTTTTGAGCCGCTCGGCTTCGCGCAGGAAGGCGAGCACGCCCTTGATCTCGTCGGCGGGCAGCATGGATCAGTCCGTCATCGCCATCGCGCGCAGCGCGTTGCGTTCGCGCACCGACAGCTTTTCGGTCTCGGATTTGAGCTGACCGCAGGCGGCCAGAATGTCGCGGCCGCGCGGGGTGCGCACCGGCGACGAGTAGCCGGCGTTGAAGATGTATTCCGAGAACTTCTCGATCTGGTCCCAGTCCGAGCATTCGTATTTCGAGCCGGGCCACGGATTGAACGGGATCAGATTGATCTTGGCCGGAATGCCCTTGAGCAGCTGCACTAAGCGGCGCGCATCGTCGAGCGAGTCGTTGACGCCCTTCAGCATCACATATTCGAAGGTGATGCGGCGGGCATTCGACGCGCCCGGATAGTCGCGGCAGGCCTGCAGCAATTCCTTCAGCGGGTACTTGCGGTTCAGCGGCACCAGTTCGTCGCGCAGTTCGTCGCGCACGGCGTGCAGCGAGATCGCCAGCATCACGCCGATCTCGTCGCCGGTGCGCTTGATGTTCGGCACCACCCCGGAGGTCGACAGCGTGATCCGCCGCCGCGAGATGCCGATGCCTTCGTTGTCCGAGACGATCAGCAGCGCGTCGCGCACCGCGTCGAAATTGTAGAGCGGCTCGCCCATCCCCATCATCACGATGTTGGTGATCAGGCGATTGCCGTTCGGGGTCTCGCGGTCGATCCAGTCACCGAGCCGGTCGCGCGCCACCATCACCTGGCCGACGATCTCGCCGGCGGTGAGGTTGCGCACCAGGCGCTGGGTGCCGGTGTGGCAGAACGAGCAGTTCAGGGTGCAGCCGACCTGGCTGGAGACGCACAGCGTGCCGCGGTCGGTCTCGGGGATATAGACGCACTCGACCTCGTGAGCCTTCTGGCCGTCGCCGCCGCTCGGCAGCCGCAGCAGCCATTTGCGGGTGCCGTCGGCAGAAATCTGCTCGGCCACCACTTCGGGCCGGTCGACCGTGAAGTGCTCCCCCAGCGTTGCCCGCATCTCCTTGGACACATTGGTCATTTCGGAGAAATCGCGGGCGCCCCGGACATAGATCCAATGCCACAGCTGCTGCGCCCGCATCTTGCGCTGCGGCGGCGCCACGCCGACTTCGCCAAGCCGGTCGCACAATTGCGCCCGCGACAGCCCGATCAGCGACGGCTTGGCCGGCGGCACATAGGTTTCCAGCGGGGTCTTCTCGACCAGGGCCGAGGCGGCAGAAGGCGTCATCGCATCACGTTCAGGTTGGTGGCCGGCCATCCGCGGCGGGCGTGCAGAGCGGGGCACAAGCCGCCGGTCGCCATGCATATAAGAACCCGCCGCCCGGTTGTCGCCGGCTGGCGGGTCGTCTGTACCGGAATGCTTTACCGAACGGGGCGGCCGGCCTCAATAGCGGCGGCCCGCGGGGCGGGCTCTCAGCTGCCGCAGGCCTGCGCCACCTTGTCGAGCGCCTGGGCCAGCCCCTTCAGCGAAAACACGTCGGTGCTGGCGGTTCCCTTGGCCGAGACCCCCTTGACGGTGATCTCGGCGCCGCGGCGCATCGCCTCGACCAGGCGTTCTTCCTCGGCGGCGTTCTTGATCCAGATGCCGTCGCCCTGGGTGTACATTGCAAACGAGCTGCCGGCGACCTCGATGGCCGATTCCGAGCCCGGCTTCAGCGGATAGCCGACCATCACCGAGACCTCGTTGACCACCTTTTCGGACGGCCGGGTCGAGATGAACGCGTAGGCCGGATCGCGCGGCCGGTTCGGCGGTGTGGTCTTGGAGGAGGATGGCTTGGCCAGCGCGAAGCACACCTTCTTGCCGCCGGGCGCCGCCGTATAGGCGCCCCAGCTGCCGAACTGGCCGATCAGCGTCGGCTCCGCGCCGCCCGAGGCAGCCGCCGGCGTCGCGGCCGGCTTGCCCTTGGCTTCGCGCGCCACCGCAGCGTTGCCCGCCGCAACCATCAATGAACCCGCCAACGCGGCAATCAGCATTCGCCTCATGATCATGGGCAAGTCTGGTCCCTCATCATTGTGACTGCAAAATGGCTCGCGGGGGTCCGCTGATCACGACGCCCGGAATAGCCGGGACGGTCGATTCTGGAAAGCCGTCAACGGGCGTTGCTCACCGCCGATGTGGCTTCGGCATGTAGCTGGCGTACCTTCAGGATTTGGCGCGTCCGGCCCGGTGCGCGGCCCATTGCTGATCGCTCCATTGCAGCAGGTCCTCGGCGCCGGAGCTGCGCAGATGGGTGCCGCCGTCCTGCACCACCATCTCGCCAGTGATGTAGCCGGCCTGATCGGAGATCAGGAAGCTCGCCAAGTTAGCAAGCTCGTCGTGGCGGCCGACGCGGCCGAGCGGCACCCGGTCCGCCGGATCGGCGGCGCGTCCGTCCGGCCTGAGCTGCGCGGTCGCACCCGCGGTCGGAAAGGCGCCGGGCGCGATCGCCACCAGGCGGATCTGCTTCGGCCCCCACTCCACCGCGAGGCTCTTGGTCATCGCCAGCACCGCCGACTTCGCCATCGCGGACGGTACCGTGAAGGCGCGCCCCGTGATCGTCGAGGTCGAGAGGATGCTGAGCACGACGCCCGCGCGGCCGCCGTCGATCCAGCGCCGCCCGGCGCCGAGCGTGCAATACATCGCGCCGTGCAGCGTCGGTGCCAGGATCGCGTCCGCGGCGCGCGCCGACATTCGCTCGGTCTGCGCGATAAAGGTCGCGGCGGCATTGTTGATCAGCACGTCGAGCGGCGCCGCGCCCCAGATCTCATCGAGCATGGTTTCGACCGCTTGCGGATCGCGCACGTCGCACACGAGGGTGTCGACTTGGCTGCCGCGTGACCGGAGTTGCTCCGCGGTCTCGTGCAGCACCTCGGCGCGTCGTCCGCACAGCACCAGCGACGCACCGAGTTCGGCAAAGCGTGCCGCCATCGCTGCACCGAGTCCGGAACCGCCGCCGGTAATCAGAATCCGTTTGTTCGCGAGCAGACCAGCCTCGAACATCGCGCGCCTCCTTGATTAACCGCGAAGCGGAATTCGTGCGGACCTGTGAACTCGTCATTGCCGGGCTTGACCCGGCAATCCATCACTCGCGCAAGAACTTCGATCGCGTTTGTTATGAAGAGTGATGGATGCCCGGATCAAGTCCGGGCATGACGACGTGTGTGAGGCGACGGCACGACTGGCCGAATCCGATTGTCCCTGCCGTGCAAATCCGGCAGAACGGTAGGCAATCACAAACCTCGCACCTGGGTGGATACATGAAGGCCATTCTCTGCCAGCAATATTGCGGTCCCGACGATCTCGTTTACGCCGACGTGCCCGATCCGGTCGCCGGCCCCGGCGAGGCGGTGATCGCCATCAAGGCGGCGGCGCTGAATTTCTTCGACATCCTGATGATCCAGGGCAAGTACCAGATCAAGCCGCCGTTCCCGTTCTCTCCGGGCGCGGAAGTCGCGGGCGTGATCGAGAGCGTCGGCGAAGGCGTCACCGACCTGAAGCCCGGCGACCGCGTCGCGGCGTCCTGCGGCCACAATGGCGCGCGCGAAAAGATCGCGCTGCCCGCCGCGTCGATCGTCAAGATCCCCGACAGTCTCGATTACGATCGCGCCGCCGGCATCTTCATCATCTACGGCACCGCGCTGCATGCGCTGGAAGACCGTGCCAGCCCGAAGCCGGGCGAGACGCTCGCGGTGCTCGGCGCTGCCGGCGGCACCGGCCTTGCGGCGTGCGAGCTCGGCAAGCTGATGGGCCTCAAAGTCATCGCCTGCGCCTCCTCGGACGAGAAGCTGGAATTCGCCAAGCAGCACGGCGCCGAGCTGACGCTGAACTACGCGACCGAAGATCTGAAAGAGGGGCTGAAGAGACTCACCGGCGGCAAGGGCGTCGACATCGTGTTCGACCCGGTCGGCGGGGCTTACGCCGAAGCCGCGCTGCGCTCGATCGCCTGGGAAGGCCGCTTCCTGGTGATCGGCTTTGCGGCCGGCGACATTCCGAAGATGCCGCTCAACCTCGCGCTCCTGAAGGGCTGCGACATCCGCGGCGTGTTCTGGGGCGCGTGGACGCGGATCAACCCGGAGAAGAACCGCGCCAATCTCGAGAAGCTGGTGCAGTGGGCGGCCGAGGGCAAGATCTCCTCGCACGTCGACCGCACCTTCCCGCTGGCGCAGACCGCCGACGCCCTGAAGGTGCTCGCCGGCCGTCAGGCGATGGGCAAGGTGATCCTGCATCCGTAAGTAACAGCAACCGAAGGGTGGGGACGCACGCGGCCCCACCTTCGAACTAAGCAGGTGTCAGCTCCGGCATCGCCTTGGCGGGAGGCTTTGCTGGTGCGGCCGTCGCGTGGGCCAAAAGTCCCGGCAGCAGCGCTTCGGCCGCTTCGGCACCTGATATCACCACGGCCTCGATGCCCGCGCCGATATTGCCGCCGCCGGCGATCACCAGATTGCGCAGCGGCGATTTCGAGCCTTTGAGCTGACCGGCGCGCGACATGCCGTAGATCGACCCGAAGCTGGCTCCATCGTAGCGCGCGTAGGTCACCGGGCTGGCGTCGGTGCGGTACACGATGTGCTGCGACAGGTTCGGGATCACGGTTTCGGCCGCTGCGATCATGCGGTCGCCGAGCTCCTGCTTGCGGCGCAGATACGCTTCCGAACGCCGCCAGGATTTCCAATCGTGTTCGGTCTCAGGCGGAAACCAGCTTTTCGCCTCCGCATGCGGCACAAGATGAATCAGCGACAGGATCGAATGCCCGGCCGGCGCGGCCGAAGGGTCGAGCTTCGACATCATCGCCAGCCCGACCCGCATCGGCGCGTGCAGATGCACCGACGGGCGGATGTCCGGCACGCAGTCGAGCCCGAGATGCACGCTGAAGCAGGAATTCGCCGGCGCCGCTTCGGTGATCCAGCGGCGGGCGTCGCGTGGCAGCGCCTCGGCCGGGACCAGGTCGAGCAGTGTGTGCTTGAGGTCTGCGTTGGAGATCACCGCGCGGGCCCGCACCGCCCTGCCGTTGCCGAGCACCACGCCGGCAGCGGCATTGTTCTCGATCAGGATGCGCGCCACCGGCGTCTTGAGATTCACCTCGCCGCTGCGCGCCTCGATCGCTGCGACCAGCGCGTCGGAAACCACGCTCGAGCCGCCGCGCGGATAGTAGCCGCCGTGGAAGTAATAGCCGAAGATCGGTACCATCCGGGCGCAGGTCGGCGGCTCGCTGCCGTCGCCGATATAGCCGGCGAGGCCGTTGATGAACGCTACCGCTGCGGGATCCTGGACATGCGCCGCGACCAGGTCGGCGAACGGCCTGTTCATCCAGCGATAGGCGTGCGGGTGATTGCGCGGAAACGCCAGCAGCTCATCGATGCTCGCCGGCATCCCGGGTACGCCGCCGCGGCCGGCAGCGGTCGCGAACATGTCGTCGAAGATTGCCTTGATCTCATCGAACAGCGCCGCGAGACCGCTGGCGCTGCCGGGAAACCGATCGCCGAGCAGCCTCACGTAGTCGCGCCAGTCCGGCGGCACGTCGATCGCGCCGCTTGCAGTATGGAAGCTATGCGTCACCCGCTCCCAAATGATGCGATCGGCGACGCCGAGGCGCCGCAGCAGCGTGGCGAAGGGTCCACCCGGCTGCACGCCGGAGAAATCGTGCGGGCCGGCGTCGAACCGGTACAGCACCGGCCGGCCCTGATGATGCGCTTTGCGCAGGTAGTTATGGCAATAGCCGCCGGCGACGACGTGCTGCTCGAATACTTGCACTTTCAGCCCGGCGTCGGCGAGCAGCGCCGCCGCCGTCAGGCCGCCGATGCCCGACCCGATGATGACGACGTCGCAGTCCTGCCCCTCGGACGGCGTGAACGACGGCGCCGCCCAGCGGTAGCTTTCCCGTGACGCCGCCATCCGGTTCAGGATCAGGTGAATGGCCAGCTTCGGTCCGAAGATCGAGATCACCGCGCCGACGCTGACGATCGCGGTGATCACTTCGCCCGGCGCGGCGACATAGCGGCAGACGGCGATCGCGGCGAACAGCACCGCCCAGAGACCGGTAATCGCAGCATTGACCATGAAGAACTGCGGGGTGTCAGCGTTATCCGGATGCGCGGCGCGCGAATAGTCGGACGTCCACGGTCGTCGGGCCGCCAGGCTGAGCGCGCTGACCGCTGCCAGCCCGGCAAACGACAGCCAGAGTGCATTGGCGGCCGCGGTCGCCGGATCGATCAGGTGGAGGGTCGCCAGGCCTGCGAAC
Organism: Rhodopseudomonas sp. G2_2311; assembly: GCF_047501505.1. Classification (NCBI taxonomy): domain Bacteria; kingdom Pseudomonadati; phylum Pseudomonadota; class Alphaproteobacteria; order Hyphomicrobiales; family Nitrobacteraceae; genus Rhodopseudomonas; species Rhodopseudomonas sp. G2_2311. The sequence goes on along the minus strand of NZ_JAZDRK010000006.1, from coordinate 14,041 downwards.
AGCACCAGGCCGCCGGCTTCGAGCACGAACAGCTTGCGCCGATAGGCCCGCCAGGCATTGCCCGCGAGCGAGAGGGCGAGGCCTGACCACATCGCCATGGCTGGCTGATGCAACGCCAGCAACGCCCAGAACACCGCAAACGGAACCAGAACCAGTTTCACCGTCAGGAAGGTCTTCATGCTGCCTCCGGGCTCAGGTCCGTCAAACACCGGCTTTGACGTCGGTCGGGCTTGCGGTACCATTGGGTACCAAAGCCTATCACATCCGGTACCGAATGGTACCAGAATCTCGGGGCAATTGAAGCCGTCGCCAAGTTATGGAAAAACAACAAGAAACTGAGCAAGACCCGCGCCGCGCCGCGATCCTGCAGGCCGCCTTCGATGTCTTTGTCGAGAAGGGATTCGAGGCGGCGACCACCGCCGAGATCGTCCGCCGGGCTCGCACCTCGAAGCGGACGCTGTACGAGTTCTTCGCCAGCAAGCAGGAGATCCTGACGGCGCTGATCCGCTATGGCGCCGCCAAGATGCAGCCGTCGCCGGAGCTCCCGGAGCCGCAAAACCGGCAGCAGTTTCTCGTGGTGCTGGAGCAGTTCGGCCGGATCTTCCTCAGCGAGCTGCTGCATCCGGAGCGGACTGCGATGTATCGGCTGGCGATCGCCGAAGCGGGACGCGGCGGCGGTTCGGTCGCACGCGAGCTGGAAGCCAGCGGCCGGGCGCCGGTGACGCAGGCCGCGACCCGGTTCTTCGAGCAAGCTGCGGACCGCGGCATCATCCGCTGCGACGAGGTCGCGACGCTGATCAGCGTGTTCTTCTCAGTGCTGATCGGGATCGCGCCGCTGCAGGCCCTGCTCGGCGAGCCGCCGATCAGCACGGACGCAATGGCGCAGCGTGCCGCACTCGCCACGCGGGTTTTGGCGCGGATGCTGGAGCCGGCTTAAAGAAGAAATGTGCAGGGGCGCCGTTATGCTTCTTCTTCCAGCCCGCGCTGCATCGCGGCGCGCGCGGCTTCGCGGTGCTCGGTCGTGATGTTGCTGGCGACCATCCGCAGCGCGGTGGCGAGGATCGCGGCGTCGTCGGTGAAGCCCAGCACCGGCAGGATATCGGGCAGGAAATCGAACGGCAGGATGAAGTATGCGATCGCACCCAGCAGCGCGATCTGGACGTGCCGCGGCGTCTGCCGGTCGAACGCGCAGTAATACGCGGCCAGAATGTCTTCGACGAACGGCAGCCGGACCGCGACGCTTTTGATCTTGCGCCAGAACCGCCGGCGCACCTGTTCCGGATCCTGCGCCAAGCGGTCGGCAGGTTCGAACCCCACGCTGTGATCAGTCGTCATCGAAGCACTCCCGCGCGCGGCGGAACAATTGATTGGTCCCGCCGGATTTGGTGATCGGCCGGCGTGCTCGCAAGACTGCGCGTCACTTCGCGCCGCATTGCACTGCGATCGCGTCCATCGCCCGGGCAAGCCGGATGTCACGCTCGGTGACGCCGCCGGCATCATGAGTCGTCAGCACAACGTCCACCGTCCTGTAAACGTTGCGCCATTCGGGGTGATGATCGGCCTTTTCAGCGACCAGCGCGACCCGCGTCATGAAGCCGAACGCTTCGCCAAAATCCCGAAACTGATAGCTGCGGCCGATTGCCTCGCGGCCTTCGACCTCGCGCCAGGCGGTGAGGTCCGCAAGCGCAGTCCGTCGGTCGGCTTCAGATAATCGCTTCATGCCGTGTGTCTCCCAAGTGCCGTCGCCATCTGGCCACCATAATGCAGCCAAACCGCTCGGCTAGCGAAGCAGCAGGCGGCGGAACCGCGTCCGCTGGGAACTGCTGACGGGAGGGGTTCGGATCACGGATGAGCAGCACGCAGCGATTGTCACGGTTGGCGGACGGTTCCGACTCCATGGAGACCATGCTGCAGCCGTCTTTGCGCTCGCCCTGGCGCCGGATGCTGTTGGTCGTGCTGGCGACGGTCCTGTCGCTGATCGGGATCGCCAGCGCGGGCTATTACTTCGCGATGCGGCCCGTCACCCTGAAGATCGCTGTCGGTCCGCAGGCCGGCGACGATTACAAGCTGATCCAGGCGCTCGCCCAAGTGTTTGCGCGCGAGCGTAATACCGTTCGGTTGCGGCCGGTGGTGACCGATGGTCCGGCCGCGAGCGCGCTGGCGTTGAAGTCCGGCACCGTCGATCTCGCCGTGATCCGCGGCGACCTGCCGGTTCCGAAGCAGGCCCAGTCGGTGGCGGTTCTGCATAAAAACGTCGCGGTGCTGTGGGCGCCTGCCGGCACTGAACCGAAAGGCAAACGCAAGGGCGGCAAGACCGCGGGCATCGCCGCCATCACCGATCTGACCGGCAAGCGGGTCGGCGTCGTCGGCCGCACCGAAGCCAACGCCGGTCTGCTCACCGTGATCCTGCAGCAATACGGCGTCGATCCGTCGAAAGTGCAGACGCTGGCGGTACCGGTGGCCGAAGTCGCCGACGCGGTCCGCACCGGCAAGGTCGATGCACTGCTGGCCGCCGGTCCGCTCAACAGCAAGATCATCGGCGATGCGGTGGCGGCCACCGCTCACACCGGGCGCGAACCGGTGTTCCTGTCGATCGAATCCTCCGAAGCCCTGGCAGCCAATCACCCGTCCTATGAGGCGGCGTCGATTCCGGCCGGCGCGTTCGGCGGCGCACCGGCGCGGCCGGACAACGAGATCAAGACCGTCAGCTTCTCGCACTACATCGTGGCGCGCGAAGGCGCCTCCGACACCACGATCGCGACGTTCACCGAGCAATTGTTCACCGCCCGCCAGATCGTGATGGGCGAAGTGCCGCTCGCCGCGAAGATCGAAACGCCCGACACCGACAAGGATGCGGTGATTCCGGTGCAGCCGGGCGCCGCCGCCTATGTGGACGGCGAAGAGAAGAGCTTCCTCGATCGCTACAGCGACCTGATCTGGTTCTCGCTGATGGGGTTGTCGCTGATGGGTTCGGCCGGCGCGTGGTTCGCCAGTTTCCTGCGCAAGGATGAGCGCACCAGCACGGCGTCGCAGCGCGAGCGGCTGCTCGACATGCTGGCGACCGCGCGGCGCTGCAGTTCGGCCGAAGAACTCGACGCCATGCAGACCGAGGCCGACGCGATCCTGCGCGACACGCTGACGGCCTACGAGAACGGCGCGATCGACAGCGCGGCGCTGACGGCGTTCAGCATCGCGCTGGAGCAGTTCCACAACGCCGTCACCGACCGCAAGCTGCTGCTCGCCGACGTGACGTCGCTGCCACCGGTGCGTGGCGCCCGGCCGCAGGCGGTGTAGCGCTCAGCGCACCAGCCGCCGCCAGCCAATCACCACGCCGCTGACCGAGATCACCAGGCCGGCGAGTGACAGCACGATCACCACCAGATCCCAAGCCGGCCGATACGCCAGCAGTACCGGGAAGTCGAAGCTGTGTGGCGCGTTGAACAGCCACCGATAGCTCCGAGCGCTGGTGTCGCTGCGCCCGAGCAGCTCACCGGTCGCAGGATCGAGGTGAAACCAGGTCGAGGCTGGGTCGTCGAAGCCGACCCGGAGCACCGGTAGCACGCGCTGCCGATGGTGCTGGTACCAATAGGTGTCGTACCGTTCGAGCCGCTGCCGCAACACCATCGTGGCGTCCGGGAGCAGCATGGCCGCGGCGGCGATGATCGTTTCCTCCGGCAGCCGTTTCGCCGTGCCGTCTTCAGGATCGGCGGCAGTCTGGCGTCCGTCGCGGTGTCCCAGCAGCATCAGCGGCGTGCCGCCGATCCAGCCGAAGCGGGCTTCGACGACACCCGGGAGGAGCGTGGTGGGAAGCTTGGCATCGATCGTCGGAGCATCGTGGCCGGCATAGCGCTGCAGCATGTCGCGGCTTTCGCCGCGGCGGGCGAAGGCTTCGCCCGGATTCATCGACAGCCAGCCTGAGAACATCCAGGTCAGCACGACTACGCCGCCGATCAGCCCGGTGATGTGGTGCCACGCCATCCAGCCGCGATACGGAGTGATCCGGCCCGATGCGTAGCGCCGCCGCAGACCGGCGCGGAGCAGTCCGATCCAGATGCCGCTCGCTGCGACCGCCATCAAGATGCCAGAGACCCACAGCACCACCTGCCGCCATAGCGGCCCGTCCTGGCGCAGCACCGTGAAGTAGATCCAGTGCGGGATCGCGCCGAACCAATTCCAGATCCGCTCCTGCCGCGTCGTATCGAGGACGATCTCGCCGCCGCGGGACGCAACATAGAGCTCTGTGCCGGCAGCGTCGCCGAGCCCGATCAGGTATAGCGGCCTGAACGCATCGTAGCGCGAGGTCACGCTCCACTGGTCGCGATCGACCGTCTCGATCAGCCGCGGCGCGACTGCGGCCGGATGATGCCGCGCGATCCCCAGCGCCTGAACGGCGCTGACCTGATCGATCTTGCGGCCGTCGACCGCCGAGATGGTGGTGCGCTGACCTCGCCAGTCGAGCAGCCGGTACACCGGCTCGGTATCGAGCATCACCAGCCGCAGGTCGCGCGGATAGTGCATCACGCCGGCCACCTGCATCGCCTGATCGGGCGACAGCGTGACGCGCTGCCAGGCGAGGTCGGGCAATGCCGCCCAGCGTTCTTCTTTGTCGAAATGCGGAAACGCGACGTACATCATCACCACGCCGGAGATGAACCACATCGCGAACAGCAGACACCCGGCAATGCCGAGCCAGCGGTGGCCGAGATACAGCCACCGCTTCGCGCGCCTGACGACGCTGGACATCGCCCTAGAACTTCACGTTGTAGGAGAGTTCAGCAGTGCGCGGCATGCCGAGGATCCACTGCGACGTGCCGCCGGAAGTCGCATAGACGGTGTCGAACAGATTATAGACCCGCAGTGCCAGCGTCTGCCGGGCGTCCGGCTTCCACATCAGCCCGGCATTGACGACGTTATAGGCCGGCCGCACCAGCGTATTGGCGTCGTCGGCCCAGGTGTCGCCGACGAGCTGGATGCCGGCATTGGCCGACCAGCCCGGCGCGAACGCCCAGGTCGCCCAGATGTTGCTGACGATCTGCGGCACGTTGTTGGGGACGTTGCCGGCGTAGTTCACCGCCCGGCCGCCGACCACCTGGGTGAAGTCGTCGTATTTGGCCCGCAGCCAGGCGACGTTGGCGTCGAGCCGGATGGTTTCGGTGACCTTGAGGCCGGCCGAGGCTTCGATGCCGCGCGACGATTGCTGGCCGATCTGCAGCGGATTGGTGTTGGCGGGGTTCTGAGGATCGCGCGCCAGCAGGTTGTTCTTGACGATGTGATACGCCGCCAGGGTCCATTCCGCGCGACCGCCGGCGAGCTGCTGCTTGATGCCGACCTCCACCTGCTTGCCGGTCGAGAGCGAGAAGTCGCGGTTAACGCCTGTCATGGTGATCAGGTTGGTGACCGGATCGACCGCGGTCGAATACTGACCGTAGATCGAGAGGTTCTCGATCGGATTGTACACCGCGCCGACCCGCCAGCTCGGCGCCGAGTAGGTCTTCTCGAAACTGTTCGAAGGCGAGAGGAAATCGGTGCGCTGCACCGTCGGATTGTCGGAGCGGATGCCGCCGATCAACGAAAGCTGGTCAGTCAGGCTGAGCCGGTTCTCGGCGAACACGCCATATTGCGTCGTCAGCGTATGGAAGCTCGGCCGCGTCGGGCTCACCGGCAGGAAAGTGCCTGGATCGAAATTGTACGTGGGCACCGAGGAAGTGCCGGCGTAAGGCGAGTTGTTGGTGTGGGTGAAGGCGATGCGGTTGACGTCGAAACCGGCGACGAATTCGTTGGCGAGGCCGAAGACATGGCCCTTGAAGGTGGTGTCGAAGCGGTTGCCGATCTGCTCCTGGTCGTGAAAGATCTCGATATAGGAGCTGCGGTTGATATTTCCGGTGGTCGGGCTGAACGCGTAGCTCTCGACGTCCTTCCAGTGCCGGTGCGTGCTGAGATAGTAGGTGACGTTCTTCACCGAGACGCCTTCGGCAACGTCCCACTCGGTCTTGAGCTGGGTCCAGTTGTCGCGATAGCGGATCGAGGCATCGCCGACATTGTAGTTCTGGAAGCGCAGCGACTCGTCGAGCCGGCCGTTCACCAAAGGCGTGCCGAAATAGCGCGACGGGCTGCGGTCGGCGTAGTCTTCGCTCAGCGTGAAGGCGAGATTGTCGGCGGCCTGCACCCGCACCGAGCCGGACACCGCGACGTTCGATGTCTTGTCACGGTCGACCCAGCCGTCCGACATGTTGCCGATCGCCGCCAGCCGATAGCTGACATTGGGATTGATCGGGCCGCCCGAGTCGACCGCGAGGCGCCGGGTCAGGTTGGTGTCGAGCGAGATCTCCGCCTCGTTGCGCGCCACATCGAGCGGCTTCTTGGAGATCACGTTGATGGCGCCGCCGATCGCGCCTTCGCCATACATCACCGAGGCCGGGCCGCGCAGCACTTCGATGCTCTGCGCCGTCCAAGTATCGAACGGGAACGTCATGGTGCCGGAGCCGACATACAGCCGGGTGCCGTCGTAGAGCGACATCACCGTGCCGTTGCCGGTGAAGCCGCGCGTGGTGAAGGCGAGGCCGCCATTTCCCGGACGCGGGCTCGCGGTGAACCCGGTGGCGTTCTGCGTCACCGCGTCGATCACGTTGTGCTGGCCGCGCTCGGCGATGGTTTCGGCGCGAATCACTTCGACGCTGGCCGGTGTTTGCAGCGGCGTCAGGCCGAGTCGGCTGCCGGTCGACGACGGGGTGCCGAGGTTGAAGGTGGGGGCGGTCGACGCGGTCGTCGTCGGCTGAGTGGGCGCGGGGGCCGGCGTTGCGACCGGACGCGCGGCAGCGCGGCGCTGGCGCGACGATCCGGCATTGGCCGTCGCGCGCGGCTTGGCGGCACGTACGGTCTGGCCCTCGACCACGATCGGGTCGAGACCGCGCGGATTGGCCGAGGCGGTTTGCGCAAGGCCGTCGACCGGCCAGAGCAGAGGGACGAGGGCGACAGAGGACAGCAGGCGACGATTGCGCCCGAGAGGCAGAACGGCGGGAGTCATTTTCTTGGCTCGCGGCTAACGTGGCACGTCACCGCGAAACAGGTCTGCCGCAGCCTTCTTGTGGGCTACGGTTCGACACGCACCAGGACACCCCGCCCGATGTGCTCGCGTGTGACCACGACTGACGGCAGGTCTCCTGGCTCGCGGGTCGTTGCCGTTCACCGCCTTCCCAGGACGAAAGCCCAGTGGCGTGTGGCGAATGGCTCGCCGCTTACAGTTGCGGGGGCAGCCGCGGAATAGAGCCCGAAGACCCGCACCGCGTTCCCTATTGATCCCTTTCGGGAACCGTCGCTGGTCACGGTATTGGACATACGGCAGCGGTGTCAACGAACCGAACGGAAAAAATCCAGTCAGTCCAAGGGGCAGCGGCTGCACTATGAAATTACCTATCGCAGCGACGATGAATGTAATGTTATAACATCACATCACTAGGTCAAGCAGTCTGAGGAACAATGCCGGAGGCGCTCCGGGGCACGTTCCGGCGGCCACCGCGCCGAAGCGGGTCTGTCCATCCGCAACCGTCATTGTTATTTCGCGATTTCTGCGTATATTGCGTCGCAACGCGTGCTGGTGCCCGGTCCTATTCGGCCGGGCCTGTTTTTTGCGATTTCAGATTGCGATTGCCCGGCGCGTTTCAGACATAGGCTGGCTTCGGCGCGCCCTTCGGCGCATCCCGCGGTGTGCCTATGATCTCGCTGATCAGGCAACGCCCGCAGGACCGACAGAAGAGCCATGACCCTCCGTAACATCGCCATTATCGCCCACGTCGACCACGGCAAGACTACTCTTGTCGACAAACTGCTGCAGCAGTCCGGCACCTATCGCGACAACCAGCGCCAGGTCGAACGGGCGATGGACTCCAACGATCTCGAACGCGAGCGTGGCATCACCATTCTGGCGAAGTGTACGTCGGTGGTCTGGGGCGACACCCACATCAACATCGTCGACACACCCGGCCACGCCGACTTCGGCGGCGAAGTCGAGCGCATCCTGTCGATGGTCGACGGCGTGATCGTGCTGGTCGACGCTGCCGAGGGCCCGATGCCGCAGACCAAGTTCGTGGTCGGCAAGGCGCTGAAGCTCGGCCTTAAGCCGATCGTGGCGATCAACAAGGTCGACCGCTCCGACGCCCGCGTTACCGAAGTGGTCAACGAGGTGTTCGACCTGTTCGCCGCACTCGACGCCACCGACGAGCAGCTCGACTTCCCGATCCTGTACGGCTCCGGCAAGAACGGCTGGATGTCGGACAAGCCGGACGGCGATCCGAGCGAAGGCATGAAGCCGCTGTTCGAGCTGGTGCTCAAGCACGTTCATCCGCCGGTGGTGGAAGAAGGTCCGTTCCGCCTGCTCGGCACCATCCTCGAAGCCAATCCCTATCTCGGCCGCATCATCACCGGCCGCATCGCTTCGGGTACGGTGAAGCCGAACCAGGCCGTCAAAGTGCTGTCGCGCGACGGCAAGCTGGTCGAGCAGGGCCGCATCAGCAAGATCCTCGCCTTCCGCGGCCTCGAGCGCGTGCCGCTCGATATCGCCGAAGCCGGTGACATCGTGGCGATCGCCGGCCTGACCAAGGGCACCGTCGCCGACACCTTCTGCGATCCGGCGGTCGATACCCCGATCCAGGCGCAGGCGATCGATCCGCCGACGGTGTCGATGTCGTTCATCGTCAACAACTCGCCGCTCGCCGGCACTGAAGGCGACAAGGTGACGAGCCGCCTGATCCGCGACCGCCTGCTCCGCGAGGCCGAGGGCAACGTCGCGCTGCGCGTCGTCGAATCCGCCGACAAGGACGCGATGGAAGTGTCGGGCCGCGGCGAATTGCAGCTCGCGATCCTGATCGAGAACATGCGCCGTGAAGGTTTCGAACTCAGCGTGTCGCGTCCGCGCGTCGTGCTGACCCGCGACGAGAACGGCCAGCTGCTCGAGCCGGTCGAGGAAGTCGTGATCGACGTCGACGAGGAGTTCTCCGGCGTCGTCGTGCAGAAGATGAGCGAACGCAAGGCCGAGATGATCGAGATGCGGCCCTCGGGCGGCAATCGTCTGCGGCTGGTGTTCTACGCGCCGACCCGCGGCCTGATCGGCTACCAGGGCGAACTGATGACCGATACCAAGGGCACGGCCATCATGAACCGGCTGTTCCACAACTACCTGCCGTATCGCGGCGAGATCCAGGGCCGCCGCAACGGCGTGCTGATCTCCAACGATCAGGGTGAAGCGGTCGCCTACGCGATGTTCAAGCTGGAAGATCGCGGCCCGATGATGATCGAGCCGGGCTGGAAGGTCTACAAGGGCATGATCGTCGGTGAGCACACCCGCGACAACGACCTCGAGATCAACGTCCTCAAGGGCAAGCAGCTCACCAACATCCGCACCACCTCGAAGGACGAAGCGGTGCGTCTGACGCCGCCGATCCGGATGACGCTGGAAAAGGCGCTGGCCTATATCGAAGACGACGAGCTGGTCGAGATCACCCCGAAGTCGATCCGGCTGCGCAAGCGCCTGCTCGACCCCAACGAGCGCAAGCGCGCCGAGAAGAGCAAGCAGGCGGTCGCCTGATCCCTTTCCGTCATTGCGAGCGAAGCGAAGCAATCCAGGTCCGCACCGAGCCGTAGATTGCTTCGTCGCTTCGCTCCTCGCAATGACGGTGAGAGGTCGGTGATCGATCCGAACGCCGGAACTTGACACCCTTTTGATACCCGATGCCCGGCCTTCGTGCCGGGCATCGTCGTTTCGAGGCCCCTGACATCGAACCGCCGTCAGCGCCGTGGTAGGATCGCGCATGTCGTCATCCAGCTTTCCGTCCTCGGTCGACATCGCGATCATCGGCGCCGGTGCGTCCGGCCTCGGTGCCGCGCGCACGCTGGAGGGGACGGGTCTGTCGGTGATCGTGCTGGAAGCGCGGAATCGGATCGGCGGCCGGGCCTGGACCCGGATGGTGACGCCGGAGATCGCATTCGACGTCGGCTGCGGCTGGCTGCATTCGGCCGACGAGAACTCATTCGTCGGCATCGCCGAGCAGCTCGGCATCGGCATCGACAAGACGCACCCGCCGTGGGGCGAGGCGAGCTTTGGCGATGTGTTTCCCAAGCGCGACCGCGCCGCCTTCGGCAAGGCGCTCGACGCGTTCTACGAGCGGGTCTGGCGCGCGGCGAAACACAAGACTGATGTGGCTGCCGCGACGTTGCTCGAGCCGGGCAACCGCTGGAATCCGATGATCGATGCGGTGTCGACCTACGTCAACGGCGCCGAGCTTGATCGCATCTCGGTGCATGATCTCGAATCCTATCGCGACACCGGCATCAATTGGCGGGTTCGCGAAGGCTACGGCAGCTTGATCGCAGCTTACGGTGCGCCCTGCCCGGTGGTGCTGAACTGCGCGGTCGAGCTGATCGATCACGCCGGGCGGCAGATCAAACTCATCACCTCGCTCGGCACGCTCAGCGCCGGCCAGGTCATCGTCACGGTGCCGACCAATCTGATCGCCGACGAGGCGATCCGGTTCGCGCCGGCGCTGCCGGCCAAGGTCGAGGCCGCGCGCCATCTGCCGCTCGGCGTCGACGACAAGGTGATGCTGAAGCTGTCCGATCCGAACGGTTTTCCCGCCGACGGCAACTTACGCGCTGCCACGATGCGGAGCGCGATGGGGACGTATCATCTGCGCCCGTTCGGCCATGATTGTATCGAGGGCTTCTTCGGCGGCCGCTACGCGCGCGAGCTGGAAGACGCCGGCGAGGGGGCATTCGCCGCGCAGGCGATCGACGAGATCGCTGATCTGCTCGGCAACGACATTCGCCGCAAGCTGTCGCCGCTGGCGGAATCGCGCTGGGCCCATGATCCGTTGGCGCGCGGCGCCTATTCGCATGCGCTGCCCGGCCATGCCGGTGCCCGCGGCGCCTTGGCGGCGCCGGTCGATGGCCGGCTGTTCTTTGCCGGGGAGGCGACCTCGCCGCAGTTCTTCTCGACCGCCCATGGCGCGCGTGATTCGGGCGAGCGTGCAGCGCGACAAGCGATCGATTGTCGCAGCGGTGCAGGTTTCGCCGCGAACTAACTTCCACCCGACGTGTCGCGACCGCCGCAAATCGACGCGGAAATACGCAGGTCGTCCGGTGAGTTGTCCGATTCCGGCACAGCGCGGGCGGCGTCTGGTGCAGAAAATCCACACGTTAACCGATAATTAACGTTGGAGCTTGAAGCCGGCCCCGCGACTTGCTTTGATCACCGTCATGAGCACGACCCTGATCGAGGTACGAGCGGCAAGGGCAGCGGATGCGTCCGCGGTCGCGGCCACCCATGACGAAGCCTGGCGTTCCGCGTATCAGGGCATCATCCCGGGTGCGGAGCTGGAAAAGCTGATCAACCGCCGCGGTCCGACCTGGTGGGACTCGGCGATCCGCAAGGGCAGCCGAATCAGCGTGCTGTGCTTCGGCGACAAGATTGCCGGCTACGCCAATTACGGTCGTAACCGCGCCCGCAGCCTGCAGTTCGAAGGCGAGATCTACGAGCTTTATCTGCGTCCCGAGTTCCAGGGGCTGGGCTTCGGCCGCCGCCTGTTCGCCGCCGCCCGGCGCGATCTGGTGCAGAGCGGCCTGAAGAGCATGGTGATCTGGGCGCTGTCGGATAACGAGCCGGCGACCGAATTCTATCGTGCCCTTGGCGGCCGGATGGTTGCCCGATCGTCGGAGCGGTTCGGGCCGAAGTCGCTCGACAAGGTTGCGTTTGCCTGGAGTAACTAAGCTTTTTGCGCTGGCGAACGCCGCCAGCGCAGGCTATTCGGGTGGTTCCTGAAATCAAATCAGTCTGGAGCTCTTGATGCGCATCGACGCAATCCCCGTCGGCGTGAACCCTCCGTATGACGTCAACGTCATCATCGAGGTGCCGGTCGGCGGTGAGCCGATCAAGTACGAAATGGATAAGGCTGCCGGTACCCTGGTGGTCGATCGGTTCCTTTATACCTCGATGCATTATCCGGGGAATTACGGCTTCATCCCCCACACCCTGTCGGACGACGGCGACCCCTGCGACGTGCTGGTTGCCAACACCCGCGGCATCGTGCCGGGCGCGGTGATGAGCGTGCGGCCGGTTGGCGTGTTGTACATGAGCGACGAAGCGGGCCACGACGAGAAGATCATCGCGGTACCGTCGTCGAAGCTGACCCAGCGCTACGACCGCATCAAGACCTACTCGGACCTGCCGGAGATCACGCTGGCTCAGTTTCAGCACTTCTTCGAGCACTACAAGGACCTCGAGCCCGGCAAGTGGGTCAAGGTGGTGCGTTGGGGCGGTGCCGACGAAGCCCATAAACTGATCCTCGAAGGCCTCGACCGGGCCAAGCAAGCCAAGAAGGGCTGAGCGGCCGGACGAAACGCCGGCGAACAGGAGTTCTGATGCGCCGGCTGCTTCGATGGATTCGGAACCTGGTCGCGATCGCCGTGCTGGCGGTCGCGGTCCTGGCCGGCGTACTGGCCTACAACACCTTCCGGCACGGCTCGCGGCAGATCGATGTCGCCGCGGTGCCGCCGATCGCGATCGACGAGCAGGGCTCCGCGCAGCGGCTGTCGCAGTCGATCCGCTTCCAGACCATCTCCAATTTTCTCAATCCCGAGCAGGACGCCGAGGCGCTGCGCGGCTTGCGCGCGCACATCGAGGCCAGCTTCCCGGCGTTCCATGCGGCGGCCAAGCAGGAGGTCATCGGCGGTCACAGCCTGCTCTACACCTGGGCAGGCAGTGACCCGCAGGCCAAGCCGATCGCGCTGCTCGCGCATCAGGACGTGGTGCCGATCGCGCCGAAGACCGAAGCAGACTGGCAGCAGCCGCCGTTCAGCGGCGCGATCCAAGGCGGCTTCGTCTGGGGTCGCGGCTCGTGGGACGACAAGGGCAACCTCTACGCGATGCTGGAGGCCGCCGAGCTGATGGCCAAGCAGGGCTTCCGGCCGAAGCGGACGATCTATTTCGCGTTCGGCCATGACGAGGAAGTCTCCGGCCTGCGTGGCGCCGCCAAGATCGCCGAGCTGCTGGCCTCGCGGAACGTCCGGCTCGATTTCGTGCTCGACGAAGGGCTCCTGATCACCGACGGGGTGATGAAGGGCCTCGACAAGCCCGCCGCGCTGATCGGCGTCTCCGAGAAGGGCTATGCCACGCTGGTGCTGACCGCCCGCGGCACCCCGGGCCATTCGTCGATGCCGCCGCGCGACACCGCGATCGGCATGCTGGCGGCGGCGCTGACCCATCTCGAAGACAACCGGCTGCCGATGCGGATCCGCGGCTCGGTGGCCGAGATGTTCGACACGTTGGCGCCGGAGATGAGCGGCTTCAGCCGGGTGGCGCTGTCGAACCTCTGGCTGTTCCGGCCGCTCTTGCTGCGGGAATTCGCCAAGAGCGGCACCACCGCGGCGATGGTGCAAACGACGACCGCGCTCACCGTGTTCAATGCCGGCGACAAGGACAACGTGCTGCCCGGCGTCGCCGAGGCCAGCGTCAATTTCCGCCTGCTGCCGGGCGACACCCAGACCAGCGTCACCGATCACGTCCGCAGCGTGGTCGCCAACGACAAGATCGCGGTTAGCGGCTTCGAAGGCAATTTCGATCCGCCGCCGGTGACCGGCACCAGCAGCCCGTCCTATCAGGCGCTGAACCGCACCATCCGCGAGGTGTTTCCGGACGTGATCGTGGCGCCGGGCCTGATGATCGCCGCAACCGACTCGCGGCACTACGCCCAGGTCGCCGACAACATCTTTCGGTTCTCCCCGGTGCGCGCCACGCCCGAAGACCTCAAGCGCTTCCACGGCACCAATGAGCGCATCAGCATCAAGAACTACGCGGACATGATCCGGTTCTACGTGCGGCTGATGCAGAGCACGGCCGGTTAGACGGAAGCCTTTCCACGTCATTGCTGTGCATGTTCAACAATTCGGTGATCGAATCCACCCATCAGGGAGGCTTCGATGCGCGACAACAGCTTCGATCGGACGATTGAAAGAAACTACATCCAGAAGTGGCGTTTTCTGATCGCTGAGTACG
>NZ_JAZDRK010000005.1:0-203528 GCF_047501505.1 Rhodopseudomonas sp. G2_2311 | reverse complement strand
GCCATAGCCCCCGCCAAATCCGCCCTGCGGGGCGAACGCGGCGCGCAGCCGGTCGGTGAGGTCCTGGCGATAGTGCTTACGGACGATTTCGTCGCGGATTCCGTTGGATAGCTCGTTGATCCGGGCCTCCAGCGCCGCCCGTCGCTCCGGGGTGGCGAACATCCCGCCCTCCGCCTCGCGCGCCCACAACATATCGGCAAGCGGGCGCGCCGCCCCAATCACTTCGTCGACCGCGAGCCGGCCGCCGGCGCGGGCGAGATCGTCGGGGTCCTGGCCTTCCGGCAGCAGCGCGAAGCGCAGGCTCTTCCCAGGTTTCAGATGCGGGAGCGCGAGGTCGGCGGCGCGATACGCCGCCTTCTGGCCGGCGCGGTCGCCGTCGAAGCACAGGATCGGCTCGTCGGCCATCTTCCAGAGGTGCTGCAATTGCGCTTCGGTCAGCGCGGTGCCGAGCGGCGCGACGGTGGCGGGAAAACCGGCGGTGACCAGCGCGATGACGTCGACATAGCCCTCGACCACGATCACCGCGCCGCCGTCGTGAGCGGCTTTGCGCGCCGGCGCGTGGTTGTAGAGATTGTCGCCCTTGTGAAACAGCGGCGTCTCCGGCGAGTTCAGGTACTTCGCCGCGACGTCCTTCTCCAGCGCACGGCCACCGAACGCGATCACACGGCCGCGGAGATCGGTGATCGGAAACATCACGCGATCGCGGAATTTGTCGAACGGCACCGGAATATCAGGGCCCGCCGACAGCAGTCCGGCCTCGATCATGTCGGGCACCGGCACGCCGTGCTTGCCGAGATACTCCTTCAGCGCGTAGCGCTCGTTCGAAGCGTAGCCGAGGCGGAACTTAACCTGCGTGCCCGGCATGATGGCGCGATCGGCGAGATAACCGCGGGCGCGGGCACCGGCGCGCGAGGCGAGATTGTCGGCGAAGTAATTCGCCGCCAGCTCCATCACGTCGTACAGCGATTTGCGGCGTTGCTCCTGGCGCGCGGACTCCTGGGTCTGAACCGGCAGTGCGACGCCGGCCATCGCGGCCAGCCGTTCGACCGCTTCGGGGAAGTCGACGCCCTCGGTCAGCATCACGAAGTCGAAGATCGAGCCGTTCTTGCCTGAGGAGAAGTCGAACCACGCCTGCTTCTCATCATTGACGAAGAACGATGGCGTCTTCTCCTGCTGGAACGGCGACAGCCCCTTCCACTCCCGCCCGGCCTTCTTCAGCTTGACGCGACGGCCGACCACCTCCGACACCGACAGCCGGGCTTTCAGATCGTCGAGGAACTGCGGCGAGAAGCGCATGGGCTCGGGAGGTTAAGGGCTTCAGCAAACAGCGCTCAGCAGCGGCGCCAACCGACCATGGATATAGGCTGCCGGCCCACATGGGTTAATGGGGCCGGAGTTGTCCTAGTTATCCACCGGTCGCTCCCGACAAAAAACCACGTTCTCTCAGCGGGAACCAGGCGTGAACCGGCCCTGTCGTAGACCGATAGTTTTATTTGCGTGTAGTTACGCGGTTGCACACGCATGTCATCACCCCGCAATATTTCGCATTGCGGCATGGGCGATACCCTTGTAAACCCGCGACAATTCGCAAGCGGAGCCGGTTTGATCCAGCTCATTGCTGCACCGCGCAAGCGGGATTGAACTGCCGCACCCTGCGCAATGCGGGGGAGTCGGGGGAGAACGATCAGCCAAGGCTTAAAGGGCTCACCCGCGTCGCTTCCGAAGTTCTGGAGCGTCGCGTTCGAACGATAAGGAGCCAGACCATGGCTAATTGTGCCCATTGCAATGCGCAGATGACGTCGCTCGGCGTGGAAGCCATCGACGGGGTGTACGAGATCCATTCCTGGAAATGCGACGACTGCGGCCACGTGCTCGATATCGCCACCGCATCGGTCGAAGCCTATGACTTTCCGAGCTTCTGCCTCACCGAGCCGGGCGATCCGGATTGGCTGACCCTGCTGCCGCTGGCCGCCAATGCGCGGATCGAGCTGCACCTTACCGGCTAGAAGTCTTCAGGCCCTTTCAGCCGGAAAACGCTTCCGGCTGAAACCGCCCCGTTTCGATGCGCGGTAGCCGCGCCACATCCCAATTGAAATAGTACACGAACGCGTCGAGCTCGGTGCCGCCTTCCAGCGTCACGCGGGCGATCTCGCGCCGGTACTCCGCGCGCTGGTCGCGCGGCCCGCAGCCTTCGTAATCGTCGAGCTGCGCCAGCACCTCGTCCGGCCGATGCAGCCGGAACACTTCGCCGTGAACGCGGTCGGCCGGATCATCCGACGGCACCAGGCCGGGATAGTGCCGCACCAGATACAGCCGGCCCGGCATCGAAGCTGCCCCAAGAAACTCCGCATTCGACGACAGCAGCCGGGCCATCGGATGGTCGTAGCCGCGCATCAGCGTGCCATAAACGAACAGACGATCGGACATCATTCACCGCAACTTCAGCAAGTCGGGCCGAAGCTATCCAAACGTCGGCGGGATGTCATGCCCGGTTCGTGACGGCGAAGTTCAATCGTCTCGACGCCGCGCCGGCGAATCCGCTACCGATTCGGTGGGGCTCGGACGACAAAAGGCGATAGGCAGGTTCGGTGATGGACGGCGTGCGCGATAATTTCCTCAGCCTCGATGCCGGAGAGCCTCCGGTGATCGAGCGCAATCAGAACGGACAATCGCCGTTCCTGCTGGTGTGTGACCATTACGGCCGCCGGATCCCGGCGCAGCTCGGCGATCTCGGCCTGCCCGAAGCCGAACTGACGCGCCACATCGCCTGGGACGTCGGCATCGCAGGCGTCGCCGAACGGGTGTCCGATGCGCTCGGCGCACATCTGATCGCGCAGCGCTATTCGCGGCTGGTGATCGACTGTAATCGGCCGCCGAGCGCCGAGAGTTCGATCCCGCTGGTCAGCGAGGCGACGACGATCCCCGGCAACGACGGACTCACTCGCGAGCATGCCGCGGAGCGGCGACGGCTGATCTTCGATCCGTACCACCAGCGGATCGAGGCGGCGATCGAGGATCGGCAATTATCCGGCCAGCCGACCGTGCTGCTGGCGCTGCATTCGTTCACGCCGGTGTATCACGGCATGGCACGGCCCTGGCACATCGGCACACTGTATCAGGACTGCACCGTGCTGCCACCGCTGCTGCTCGCCGAGCTGCGGCGCGAGCCGGACCTGGTTGTCGGCGACAACCAGCCTTACGCGGTCGCCGACGGCACCGACTACACCATTCCGGTGCACGGCACCGCACGCGGCCTGATCACCTCGGGCATCGAAATCCGCCAGGATCAGATCACCGACGAGGCCGGCCAGGTGGAATGGGCTAGCCGGCTCGCGCGCGTGCTAAGCACGATCGGCGACACGCTGCGGCAACAGCAGGCCCTGCGATAGCGGGACCACCGCGAACCTCGCTGCGCCATTGCAAGCCGATGACGAAGCAATCCAGAAGCGCCGAGCACTCGGGAGCCGGATTGCTTCGTCGGCTTAGCCTACCCACAACAAGGCAAAGGCCGCGCCTTATTTCGCCCGGCTGAGCGCGAGCCAGACACCGCCGCCGATCATGAAGCCGCCGGAGATCCGCGACAGCAGCCGGGTGCGGTGCGCGGAGAACATCGTACGGGCGCGGCCGGCGAGCAGCGCGTAGCTCGCATCCGTCATCGCCGCGATCACCATGAAGGTGACGCCGAGCAGTGCCACCTGCGGCACCGTCTCGCGCTGCATGTCGACGAACTGTGGAATGAACGCGCCGAAGAACACCAGCACCTTCGGATTTGCCAGCAGCACCAAGAAGCCCTGCAGGAAGAAGCCGCCGCGCGGCGGAGGCGGCGGCTGATCGGTCGACAGACCTTCGACCGGCTTCCGGATCAGGCCGATGCCGAGCCACACCAGATAGGCTGCGCCGAGAAACCGTACCCAGTCGAACCAATAGCCCATCGTCGCCATCAGCGTGGTGAGACCGGCAGCGACCAGCGCGATCACCAGACCAAGCCCGAGCTGCGCACCGGCGATGTTCAGCAATGCTGCGCGGGTGCCGTGACGCAGGCCGTTGGCGATCACCAGCGTCACCACCGGCCCCGGCAGCAGAGCGAGCACGATGCAGGCGGTGACGAAGGTCAGGTACATTTCGAGAGCCATGGCATTCCCATTCACGCAACGATTCCAGCCGAGACGTTAGCAGCCCTGCGCGACTGCGACGACTGGCGAAAGGCCGCGTCGCTGCTCGGTGTTGACATGCAACCTTTTGGTTGCCTATTATCGCCGCTATGGATGAGGTCTTCAAAGCGCTGGCGGATGGTTCGCGGCGCGCCCTTTTGGACCGGCTCCACGCCCGTAACGGGCAGACGCTGAGCGATCTCTGCGACGGCCTCGCGATGACGCGGCAGGCCGTGACCAAGCACCTTGCGATTCTCGAAGCGGCCAATCTGGTCGCCACGGTCAAACACGGCCGCGAGAAGCTCCACTACCTGAATCCGGTGCCGATCCACGAGATCGGCGACCGCTGGATCAGGAAATTCGAGCGCGGCCGGCTCGCCGCCCTCAGCGACCTGAAACGCAAATTGGAGACGCGCGATGAGTAAGCCGGAATTCGCCTACGTCACCTATATCCGCACCACGCCGGAGCGGCTGTGGCACGCGTTGACCGACGCCGATTTCACCCGGCGCTACTGGATGGACTGCACGCTGCGCTCGGACTGGAGGGTCGGTTCGGAAATGACGATGGAGCGAGGCGGCGAGATCAAGAACCGCTGCACCATCGTGGAGTCCGATCCGCCGCGTCGGCTGGCGTACGATTGGGTCTCGGTGTGGGACCCGGTGATGCGCCGGGAGAAACCGTCGCGGGTCACCTACGAGATCGAGCCGCAAGGCGATCTCGTCAAGCTGACAGTCACCCACGAAGACTTCGACGAAGGCAGCGCGACATTGCCGAGCATCAGCTTCGGTTGGCCGATGGTGCTGGCCAGCCTGAAGAGCATTTTGGAGACGGGAGAGCCGCTGCCGTTCGCCGCCCCGGCGCATGCCGCCGCGGAAGCCGCTCACGTGTCAGCGTAACCGCAGCCGGAACGCAGCATGACCGATGTCAGCGGCTGGGGCCCCATCGGGCCGGCCGGCGATCCTGTCGTCGCTGACAAGCCGGCTGGAAACCGGTCGCGCCCCGCGGATCGCGATGCAGCCGCCACTGAAGATGATCGCGGCGCTGCGGCGCGCGGGCGTCACCGTCCCCGGCGCGCCGGAGTGAGACCGGCGCCTGTCGATCTGGAGGCGTCAGCCTGTGGCGGCGCGCTTCGGCATCACCACAACGTTGCTGGTCTCGGACTCGCTCTCCGGCATCTCCGCGGCGACCGGCGCAACGATCTTTCGATACAGGTGCCAGGTGGCATGACCGAGCACTGGCAGCGTCACCACTAGACCGAGGAAATACGGCAGCGCCGAGAGTGCCAGCAGCACGACGATGGTGGCGGCCCAGCCAATCATCGGCAGCGGGCTCTTCACCACCGACCGAACGCTGGTCACCATCGCGGTGACGAAATCGACATCGCGATCCAGCAGCAGCGGGAACGACACCACCGTCAGCGAGAACAGCACCAGAGCCAGACAAGCGCCGACGCAATTGCCGACCGCGAGGAATACCAGGCCCTCGTTGGTGGTGAGCACCGCGGAGATGAATTCCTGCAGGCTGCCGAACGAGGCGCCGACCCCGAGGAACAGCGCGATCAGCAGCCGAACCTGGTACATCCAGATCACGAACAGGAACAGCGTGACGAACGCCATCCAGCCGAGTTCGCTGCGGCTGCGCATCAGGCCGATGATCTGCATCATCGACGGCCGCCTGCCTGCCTCGCGCTGCCGGCTGACTTCGTAAAGCCCGAGCGCGATGAACGGCCCAAGCAGCGCAAAGCCGGCGCCGAGCGGATAGGCCAGATAAACCATATGGAAAGCCGTCAGACAGGCGAGAATCAGCAATCCGCCCGCTGCATAGAACGCGCCGAAAGCGAGGCCGTAGAGCGGCGCGGCCTGAAAGTCCCGCAGCCCCTGACCCAACGCTTCC
Source organism: Rhodopseudomonas sp. G2_2311 (assembly GCF_047501505.1). Lineage (NCBI taxonomy): Bacteria > Pseudomonadati > Pseudomonadota > Alphaproteobacteria > Hyphomicrobiales > Nitrobacteraceae > Rhodopseudomonas > Rhodopseudomonas sp. G2_2311. Next base: position 197,483 of record NZ_JAZDRK010000005.1, on the reverse strand, counting down.
GCAATGTCGCCGATCGTGATCGGCCGCACCACGGGATCAACCTTACCGGAGATCGACATGGTCGCTCCTCCCTGGTTCGTGGGCATCGTTCGTTATTAGTTGCATGTATTAAGGCGCGGAGTTCGACGACCGTCAATCAGCTTGATAGCAAGCCGACTAATGCGAGCTATGCGCCTCGATTAGTTCCCGCCGCACCGCACAACTAATTCGCGTCGCAATACGCGCGAAATTGGCTACTCACCGAGGCATTCGAACGCGTTTTGGCAATCTCGCCGACCCACCCCCGCTGCCAGCGCGGTCATCGAACCTCCTTTCACACCGTCGTGAACACTTGGACGAGCGAATTTTGGGTCGAGATCGCAGCCTCTGATCGCGGGCATCCTCTGCAGTTTCCGAATGGAACCTGTTTTGCACTGCAGTGTTGCTTCGGCTGGCGCGGCGATGCTGCGCGCAAGAGCGTTTCCTCATGAGCACCCTGGACAGCCCCTCCTCCGCCGGTTCCGATTTCGCGGATCGCGACCGTCGTTCTGCAGATGCCCGGCCTGAAGCGGCGCCTGCGCCGTCGCGATCGCCGGCTCTCCCTCCGACCGAACAGCGACGCCGCGACGACGACACCCGCGACCGACCCGGCAACGAATCAGACCGCCGCGCGAACCGACCCGGCGGCCTTAAAGCGCTGATCGGTGGTCATCCAGTGGCGGCCAGCATCGGGGCGGTGCTGATCATCGCAGCGATCGGCGGCGGCATTTTGTGGTGGCTGCATGCCCGCAACTACGAGAGCAGCGACGACGCCTTCATCGACACTCGCACCGTGCTGATCAGCCCGCAGGTGTCGGGCGCGATCACCGGCGTCAACGTCACCGACAACCAGATCGTCAAGGCCGGCGACCTGCTCGCGACGATCGATCCGCGCGACTACAAGGCCGCGGTCGATCAGGCGGCCGCGCAGATCCTGCAGGCGCAGGCCTCGATCACCGACATCGAGGCGCAGATCGGTGCGCAGCAGGCGCAGATCCAGCAGGCCAATCAACAGGTGCAGGAAGCGCAGGCCGCGCTCACCTTCGCCACCGACGAGAACCAGCGCTATCAGGAGCTGGTGCAGAAAGGCGCCGGCACGGTGCAGCGCGCCCAGCAGGCGCAATCCGACTTCACCAGCAAGAAGGCCGCGCTCGACGCCGCCAACGCCGCCAAGCTCGCCGCCGACCGTCAGATCGACGTGCTGCGCGCCAAGGTCGAGCAGGCCAAGGCGCAGCTCAAGGCCGCGCAGGCGCAGAAGGAGCAGGCCGACGCCAATCTGCAGCGCACCGAGCTGCGCGCGCCGACCGACGGCCGCATCGCCAAACTGACCGGGGCAGTCGGCGCCCTCGCCTCCCCCGGCCAGGCCATCATGGTGCTGGTGCCGCTCGATGTCTGGGTGACGGCCAATTTCAAGGAGACGCAGCTCGAGCTGATGCGGGTCGGCCAGCCGGTCGACATCCACATCGACGCCTACGGCAAGTCGTATCCCGGCCACGTCAACAGCATCCAGGCCGGCAGCGGCACGGCGTTCAGCCTGCTACCCGCCGAGAACGCCACCGGCAACTACGTCAAGGTGGTGCAGCGCGTGCCGGTGAAGATCACCTTCGATCAGCCGCCGGATGTCGAGCTCGGCCCCGGCATGTCGGTGGTGCCGCGCGTCACCGTCCGCCCGTAAGGCTCTCGCCATGGCCGACAGCGAAGGCGAATATGGCGGCGCCAATCCGTGGCTGATCGCGGTGCTGGTGTCGGTCGCGACCTTCATGGAAGTGCTCGACACCACGATCGCCAACGTCGCGCTGCGCTACATTGCCGGCGGCCTTGCGGTGTCGGGCGACGAAGCCTCCTGGGTCGTCACCACCTATCTGGTCGCTAACTCGATCGTGCTGTGCGCGTCGGGCTGGATCGCCCAGATGTTCGGCCGAAAGAACTTCTTTCTGGTGTGCATCGCGCTGTTCACGGTCAGCTCGTTGCTGTGCGGCTTTGCCTGGAATCTGCAATCGCTGCTGGTGTTCCGGATCATGCAGGGGCTGGCCGGCGGCGGCATGACGCCGGTGGCGCAATCGATTCTGGCGGCAGCGTTTCCGCCGGCCAAGCGCGGGCAAGGCTTTGCGCTGTACGGCATCGCCGTGGTGGTGGCGCCGGTGGTCGGCCCGACGCTCGGCGGCTGGCTCAGCGATAATCTGTCGTGGCACTGGTGCTTCCTGATCAACGTGCCGGTCGGCGTGATCACGCTGGCGCTGATCTACCTGATCATTCCCTCCTCCGGGAAGCAGCGGCAGGAGCGCGAGAAGCTGTGGGAGAAGGGGCTCAACTTCGACATCGTCGGCTTCGTGCTGGTCGCGACCTTCCTGGGCGCGCTCGAAGTCGTACTCGACCGTGGCCAGGTCGACGACTGGTTCGGCTCAACCTTCATCGTCACCTTCGCGATCATCTCGGCGGCGGCGCTGATCGCGTTCGTGCCGTGGGAGCTGTCGCGCGAGCGGCCGCTGATCGACGTCAGGATGCTGACCGGCCGGCAGTTCGGCACCTGCTTCGTGATCATGCTGGCGACCGGCGCGCTGCTGATCGCCACCACCCAGATCGTGCCACAGCTGCTGCAGGAGCGGTTCGGCTACACCGCAACGCTGGCGGGTCTGGTGATCTCGCCCGGCGGCCTCGTCACCATGGTGATGATGGTGGTGGTCGGCCGGCTCGGCAGCTCGGTGCAGCCGCGCTGGCTGATCGCGCTCGGCGCCACCATCGCGGGCGGCGCGATGATCGATCTGATGCGGATGTCGCCGGACGCCGACTATTGGTTCTTCGCGCTGTCGCGGATCTATCTCGGCATCGGCCTGCCGCTGATCTTCATCCCGATCACCACCGCCTCCTACGACGGCATCCCGCCGAACAAGACCGACCAGGCCTCGGCGATGATCAATTTGGCGCGCAATTTCGGCGGCTCAATCGGCGTGTCGATCAGCCAGACCGTGCTGGCGCGGCGCGAGCAGTTTCACCAGAGCCGGCTGAGCGAACACGTCGGATCATGGAATCCGGTGCTGCACGACACGCTGGCGCAGATCCAGGGCTATCTCGGCACCCAAAACGCCACCGGCAGCAAGTCCGGCAGTGCGATGGCGGTGGTCGGACAGATCGTCGAAAACCAAGCCGCGCTGCTGGCTTATCTGGACGTGTTCGTCGCGCTCGGCCTGATCGCCGCCGCGATGATCCCGCTGGCGCTGTCGCTGCGCAGCGTCGACCGCAGCGCGAAGCCGGCGATGGGGCACTAACGAGTGCAGTGGCTACGATTCCGTCATTGCGAGGAGCGCAGCGACGAAGCAATCCAGCCCAGTACACTTGACTGGATTGCTTCGCTGCGCTCGCAATGACGGAGTCAGCGGCGTCAGTCACAAGCACCGTCATTCCGGGGCGCCGGGCAGCGGCGAACCCGGAATCCCGAAGAGTTCATCTGCAGCGGGCGCCGCACGTAGCAACTGCGAGATTCCGGGTTCGCGAGCTGCGCTCGCGCCCCGGAATGACGGTGCTTGGGGCGGCGACGAAGGTGCGGACTTGATTATCGAGCAATCGTCAGCGCCAACTAGCCCGTCAGCGCCGCCTTCACCATTCCACTCGCCTTGCCAAAATCCATCTGGCCGGCGTACTTCGCCTTCAGGGCGCCGATCACCTTGCCCATGTCCTTGATGCCGGCGGCGCCGGTTTCGGAGATGGTGGCGGAGATCGCGGCTTTGACTTCGTCGTCGGACATCTGCTGCGGCAGGTAGGCCTGGATCACGGCGATCTCGGCACGCTCCTGGTCGGCGAGTTCGGCGCGGCCCCCCTTGTCGTACAGCTCGACCGATTCCTGGCGCTGCTTGATCATCTTCTGCAGCAGGCTGAGCAGATCGCCGTCCGAGAGCGGCGGCTTGCCCTGGCCGCGGGCTTCGATGTCGGCGTTCTTGATGGTCGAGTTCACCATCCGCAGCGTCGACAGCTTGCGCTCGTCCTTGGCCTTCATCGCCTCTTTCACGGCGTTGTTGATGTCGTCGCGCAGCATGTCGGGCTCCTTCGCATCTTCGTCGGGACCGTCATTGCGAGCGAAGCGAAGCAATCCAGCGCTCCGCATGCGGGACTCTGGATTGCTTCGTCGCTACGCTCCTCGCAATGACGAGGGACGGTTTTCGCGCCTGATGTAGGCGGTTCAGCCGGCCGAAACAACTCTAGTTCCGCAGCCAGTCCGCCAGGGCGGCGGCGGTGGCGGCGGGCTGCTCGATCTGCGGCAGGTGACCGCAATCGGGGATGATCACCAGCCGGGCGCCGCCGATGCCTTCCGCCATTTCCTGCGACAGGCTGTTCGGAATGGTGGTGTCGGTGTCGCCGGAAACCACCAGGGTCGGACAGCCGATGGTCCCCAGCGTGGGCCGGGAATCGGCACGGGCGATGATCGCCCGCTGCTGGCGGACGAAGCCGGCGGCGCCGACGTCGTCGCCCATATCGTGGACGATCCTCTGCAGCGCGGCGTCCTCGCGGTGCGACGGGTGGACAAAGCCAGGATACAGCTCGTCCAGCACCGCGTGCAGCCGGCCGGCCTCGGCTTCCCCGATCTGCCGGGTGCGGCGCTCGGTGGCTTCCGGACTGTCGGGCCGGGCCTGGGTGTTGATCAGCGCCAACTTGGCGACCCGGTCCGGCGCCTGACGCATGATCTCGAACGCGATGTAGCCACCCATCGAATGCCCGGCGAGCGCGAACCGCGCCGGCGCCTCGGCGAGAATCCGCCGCGCGATCGCCGCCATGCTGTCGTCGCGGATGTGGTTGGCGACCGTCACCGGCGAGCCGCAAGCCCATAGCGCGGGGAGGATCGGGGCGTAGATCCGTGGCGAGCCCGCCAAACCCGGCACCAGCAGCACCGGCAATGATGTGTCCATTCAACCTCTCCCCGCGCACGATTCTGCCCCTGCGCCCGCCGCGGAGCCTAGGACAGCCAAATTCCCTGTCAAATCTCGTCCAAAAGCGAACAATTGGAGGGGGGCGGTGCTTTGACGTCGGCGACGCCCGCGACTATGTAGTGCGCTCATGACCAATTCAGCATCCCATCCCGCTTGGCCGGACCACAAGCCGACCGCGCTGCTCGTGCTCGCCGATGGCACCGTGTTCGAGGGCTTCGGCCTCGGCGCAGAGGGCCACGCCGTCGGCGAGGTCTGCTTCAACACCGCGATGACCGGCTACGAGGAGATCCTCACCGATCCGTCCTACGCCGGGCAGCTCATCACCTTCACTTTCCCGCATATCGGCAACGTCGGCACCAACGACGAGGATATCGAGACGGTGAACATGGCGGCGACGCCCGGCGCGCGCGGCGTGATCCTGCGCAGCGCCATCACCGATCCGTCGAACTATCGCTCGGCGCGCCATCTCGACGCCTGGCTGAAGGCGCGCGGCATTATCGGCCTGTCGGGCATCGACACCCGCGCGCTGACCGCGCTGATCCGCAGCAAGGGGATGCCCAACGCGGTGATCGCGCATTCGCCGAACGGCGAATTCGACCTGCACGCGCTGAAGGAAGAGGCCCGTGAGTGGCCCGGCCTGGAAGGCATGGACCTGGTGCCGATGGTCACCTCCGGCCAGCGCTTCACCTGGGACGAGACGCCGTGGGCGTGGGGTGAAGGTTTCGGCCGACAGGACAAGCCCGAGTTCAACGTCGTCGCGATCGACTACGGCATCAAGCGCAACATTCTGCGGCTGCTGGCCGGCGAAGGCTGCAAGGTCACCGTGGTGCCCGCCACCACCTCGGCAGAAGACATCCTGGCGATGAAGCCGGACGGCGTATTCCTGTCGAACGGCCCGGGCGATCCGGCCGCGACCGGCAAGTACGCGGTGCCGGTGATCCAAAAGGTGATCGAGACCGGCGTGCCGACCTTCGGCATCTGCCTCGGCCACCAGATGCTCGGCCTCGCGCTCGGCGGCAAGACCGTAAAGATGCATCAGGGCCACCACGGCGCCAATCATCCGGTCAAGGATCTCACCACCGGCAAGGTCGAGATCACCTCGATGAACCACGGCTTCGCGGTCGACAAATCGACGCTGCCGGCCAACGTGCAGCAGACCCACGTGTCGCTGTTCGACGACTCAAACTGCGGCATCGCACTGGCCGACAAGCCGGTGTTCTCGGTGCAGTATCACCCCGAGGCTTCGCCCGGCCCGCAGGACTCGCACTACCTGTTCCGCCGCTTCACCGATCTGATGCGCGCGAAGAAAGCCGCCGCGTAACCGCGGCGGCCTTATTCATATCATCCTGTCAACTTGTCATTCCGGGGCGCGAGCCTAGCTCGCGAACCCGGAATCTGATCCGGGCACAGTCACCCGGTGACGAACGCGGGAACGCCCGGCGCGACGTCACGTTATCTCAGCAGCTGACGATCCCTCCCTGCACGCGCTGGAGACGCCATGTCGCTTGCCCGCGACCAGATCAAACCGCTTGCGCTGGTGTTCGATGACGACGGGCTGATCCCGAACAACCCTCTGCCGCTACTGCTCTACAAGCACGCGGTAGACATCGGCGGCCGCGATCCGGAGCAAGCGGTCGAGGATCTGTTCGAACGCAATGGCTGGGGCGATCGCTGGCGCAACGGGATTTTCGATTACCAGCACTATCACGCCACGGTGCATGAGGCGCTCGGCGTCGCGCGCGGCCGTGCGATGGTGCTGTTCGGCGGCGAACAAGGCGAAGCAATCGAGTTGACGCCGGGTGACGTCGCGGTGCTGCCGGCCGGCACCGGGCACAAATGCCTGTTCGCCAGCCACGACTTCTCGGTGGTTGGCGCCTATCCCCCCGGGCCCAAGATGCAGGTCACACGTCCCACCCCGGACAATTATCGCAAGGCGCTGCAGACAATTCCGAAGGTATCGCTACCGGAGACCGATCCGTTATACGGCAAGAACGGGCCACTGCTGCGGCTGTGGGCGAAGTAAGCGGGTCGTCCCACAGCATCTCACAGAAGAAGGTTGACACCTCTCCCCGCGCGCGGGGAGAGGTCGACCGGCGCCCCCGGTCAGGTGACGGCGTGTCCGCGAGGCCGAGCGTCGAAGATAGATTGAAGCTGCAAGATCAGTGCGCGGGTCCCCCCTCTTCCCGCAAGGGCGGGGTGAGGGAGTTCGCGGTGCTGGGCAAAAGGCTATCTCTGATGGCCTATTCAATGAGGGCCTTTTGTAACGGCCCTCGCCCCTTACGCCTCGTTGGCGCCTTCCTGGCGGGTGGCTTCGAACAGAAACCAAGTGCGCTTTTCGGTTTCGTCGATGAAGTTTTCGAGCAGGCCGGCGCTAGCCGCATCCTTGCACTCGTCGACGATCTCGTGCGCCTTGCGCATTGCAGCGGCGACCTTCTTGTTGTCGTTCATCAGCTCGCGCAGCATCTCGCGCGGCGGCACGTAGTCGTCGTTATTGTCCTGGATGGTCTGCAGCTTGGAGATATGGCTGATCGAGCGCAGCGTGGTGCCGCCGACCTTGCGCACACGCTCGGCGAGCTCGTCGGTGGTGGCGAGAATCTGCGCCGACTGTTCGTCGAGCAGCAAATGATAATCGCGGAAGTGACGGCCGCTGATGTGCCAGTGGAAATTCTTGGTCTTCAGATACAGCGCAAACGAGTCGGCCAGCAGGCCATTGAGCGCGGTCGAGATCTTCTCCACCGACTGCGGCGGCAGGTCGGTCGGGGTGTCGAGTTCGGGGGCGACGGAGGCGGATTTGGTTTTGGTCACGATGAAGCGTCCTGCGGTGATGCGGTTGACGGAGGGTGAATGCAACGGTCAGGCGGGGCGGCCGCGGCCCGGTCGATCCAAGCCGGTTCCGAAATCTCGGTCTTGGATGTTTCGGCTGTGCATTGGTGTTTCCCGCGAAACACGTTAGACCCCTCATCAACGCGCTGCGTCCGGTGGCGTTCCATTCATGGAACAGCCATGCGAAGACAGCGGCACTGCACCGATCGGCCCGGATCTGGCCGCGTTCGGCTTGGTTCGGCGGGTGTTTCGGGGTCACGGGATGGACGACTGGATCGACTATTACGACTCCACCCACACGATCTATGTCAGCAAACGCCATCGCGACGTGCATTTTGCCGAGATCGCCAGGGACATCATCGACTACATCCCCTCCCCCGGTGCAGTGGTGCTGGACTATTCCTGCGGCGAGGCGCTGTCAGCCCCCAGCGTCGCGGATGCCTGCGGCAAGCTGATCCTGGCGGAGCCCGCTCCCGGGGTGCGCGGCCGGCTGATCGCCCGCTACGCGCTCAACACCAAGATCCGGGTGCGGTCGCTCGACGACCTGCGGACCATGGCTGATGGGTCGGTCGACCTCGTGGTGATGAATTCTGTGGCGCAATACATGAAGCCGGCCGAACTCGACCAGGCATTTGCGGTGATCCGGCGGCTGCTGTCGCCGCCTGGCAGCTTGGTGCTCGGCGATATCCTGCGGCCCGAAGTCGGGATGCCGCGCGATGTGCTGTCGCTGCTACTGATGGCGCGCCGCCACGGCTTCATGAAGGATGCGCTGTGGGGACTGGCGCGAACGGCGCTGTCCGACTACCGCGAGCTGCGCACCAAGATCGGCCTGCAGCGTTACAGCGAGGCCGAGATGCTGGCCAAACTCACCGCCGCCGGCTTCACCCCCCGCCGCGCCGACCGCAACATCGGCCACAATCCGTGGCGGATGACATTTGTGGCGCGGAAGGCGGAGTAACTGGCGGGTCGCGACCACCTGAAGCTCACTGCCTGGGGCGCCCTCACCCCACCCCTCTCCCGCAAGCGGGAGAAGGAGCAAGCAGTGCTCGGAGTGAGTTCTCCGATCAAGAAGATCTAGATTCTTGAGTGAGCCCCAACCTTTTGAGGCAAGCACGCGCTTTTCGTGCTTGGCGCTGCCGCCAGCGCAGCGAACTCCCTCTCCCGCTTGCGGGAGAGGGTTGGGGTGAGGGCGACGCGGGTACGGCCTCGCTTAACTACACCACGACGCTCAGCCGTTTCGCCGCGCGAGTAATCCCGGTGTAGAGCCAGCGGGCGCGGCTGTCCTGGAACGCAAAGCTCTCGTCGAACAGCACGACGTCATCCCATTGCGAGCCCTGGCTCTTGTGCACGGTGAGCACGTAGCCGTAGTCGAACTCGTCGTAGGGCTTGCGCTGATCCCAGCTGATATCTTCGATGCCGCCGGAGAAACACTCCTGACGTACCGAGACTTTGGTGAGGCGGCCGCCGAACTCCTCATCGGGCGTCACCCGCATGGTGATGATCTTGGTCTTGATCGGCGACCGCGACTTCACACGCCACAGCCCGCCGTTGAACAGCGCCTTCTTGCGGTTGTTGCGCAGGCACACCAGCTTGTCGCCGCCGACCGGAAACGGATCTTCGATGTTCAGCCGCTGCCGGAAGCGCGCATTGTAGGCGCGGCGGGTGTTATTGCGGCCGACCAGCACCTGATCGGCATCCATCACCCGCTGCGGATCGAGCTGATCGCGCGTCACCACCTCGGTGTCGCCATAGCGGCCGCGTTCGAGTCCCCTGCCCTCGCGCACGTCCATCGACAGCCGAACGATCGGATCGTCCTGGGCCTGGCGATGCACCTCGGTCAGCATCACGTCGGGCTCGGCATTGGTGAAGAAGCCGCCGCCCTGGATCGGCGGCAGTTGCGCCGGATCGCCGAGCACCAAGAGCGGACAATCGAATGACATCAGGTCGCGCCCCAGTTCCTCGTCGACCATCGAGCATTCGTCGATCACGATCAGCTTGGCTTTGGAGGCCGGCGCGTCGTCCCACAGCTCGAAGCTCGGCTGTTCGACGCCGCTCTCCTTGGTGCGATAGATCAGCGAATGGATGGTGGAGGCGTCGTCGCATCCCTTGTTGCGCATCACCAGCGCCGCCTTGCCGGTGAAGGCGGCGAACTTGACCTCGCCATCGACGCCTTCGGCAATTTCACGCGCCAGCGTGGTCTTGCCGGTACCGGCGAATCCGAACAGCCGGAACACCAGCGGCGTGCCGTTGCGGCCGGGCTTGGCTTTGAGCCAGGCGCCGACGGCTTTCAGCGCCTCGTCCTGGACAGGGGTGAAGGTGGTCATGGGATCTCGCGGGCGGACCACGCGGCGGGCGGACCCGCGGCGATTCGGTTCCGCAAGCTAAAGCAAATCCGGCTCCAATTGAATCGGAACCGGGTTTGGTGCCGACGGCACGAAACGCGTCACCGGAACAGTGTCAGTGCGAACGGTCGGCGGTCTCGTCGATTTCGTCGGTCCACACTTTGAAGCTGACCAGGGTGTTGGGGCCGAAGGTCTGGGTGATCGGCACGTCGGCGGCGTCGCGGCCCTGCGCGATCAGCACGCGGCCGAGCCGCGGCACATTGTTGCGCGGATCGAACGTATACCAGTGGCCGCCGATGAACGCTTCGAACCAGCCGGCGAAATCGCCCGCGGCCCACGGCTTCGGCGTGCCGACGTCGCCGAGATAGCCGGTGCAGTAGCGCGCCGGAATGTTCATGCAGCGACACAGCGCGATCGCCAGATGGGCGTAGTCGCGGCACACGCCGCGGCCCTCGTCGAACGCTTCATGCGCGGTGCGGGTGGCGCGGGCGTGCTGGTAATCGAACTTGATATGGTTGTGCACGAAATCGCAGATCGCCTGCACCCGCGGCCAGCCCGGCGTCATGGTCTCGAACATCTTCCATGCGGTGTCGGACAGCAGGTCCGTCTCGCAATAGCGGCTGCCGAGCAGATAGACGATGCTGTCGGCCGGCAGATCTTCGATCGCATGTTGAGTCGCCGTCGACACCACCGGATCCGGGATTCCGCTGTCGCGCACGATCCCTTCGGCGGCAAGCCGCATCCGGCCCGCAGGTGCCACCAGGCGGCTGCACCAATTGCCGAACATGTCGCGATACGGCGTGATCTGCACCGCCGGATCGACGGTGAGGAAATCCGGAACGATGATGTCGGAGGCCCGACTGAAATGCGTGCCGAGCACCACGATCATCGGCGTCGGTTGCGGGAAATCGTAGATCATCTCATAGCCGACGCGGAGCTTCATGGGTTGGCGGTCTCCACTATCGCGCCGTGGGCCTGATCGGAACTGATCGCCGGCTGCTTTCTCTAAATGGCACTCGAGGGCCTAAAAACAAGCTGTTGCAGACCAAACGAGCCACTGACGACGAATTCGATGGCTATCGCGCAGGAAAAGGCGCAGCATCAGCAGCGATCATCGCTGCGTAACATGACACGGCCGATGATCGGACGCAGCGGCCCGAAGGAGGCGTCCATGACCACCCGAACGCGCCGCGAAACGATCGTCTTCGCTCACCCATTTCGACTCCGCGGCATCGATCGCGAGTTGCCGGCGGGCGCTTACGACGTCATCACCGACGAAGAACTGATCGAGGGTCTGTCGTTCCCGGTGTTCCGCCGCGTCGCGACGATGATCACGGTGCCCTGCGCGCCGCCGCGCCAATCCGCGGTAGAAATGCTCACGATCGAACCGGACGCGCTGCGAGACGCGCGACAAGCCGACAGCAGCACCAGCCGGGCCTGAACCGCGCGGGCCGCCCGCAACACGAGGATGATCCACCATGAGTTTTACCAGCGGCAGCTTTCGCGGTTACGACGAGGACCGCTCCGTGGTGCTGTTTTCGATGATCAACGATCTGACCGAAGTGCCCTGCGCGATCAGTTCCGACGCGATGGACTTTCTCGACGGGGCGAAGCGGACCCCACCAGCCCAACGAGAGCAACAGTTCATGCGGCTGCGCGCCAGCATCGAGAGCTGCGCCGAACGCAAATTCGCCAACGCGGAGATGGAAGGCCGGCCTCCGGGGATCATCCTGCGGCGATTGGATTTTCGTAGCTGACGATTTGACTCTGACGGCCAGATCGCCATCTTCCGCAGGCGGAGGATGAACGAGATGCGGCGTGTGGCGACTTGGATGCTGTATGGGGTGGGCGCACTCGCCTGCGCCTATCTGGCGCTGTACGCCTATGCGATTCTGACCGCGCCGAAGCTCACCCCGGGCGATCCAATCCGCATCTTCCGCAATCCCGACGCTCCGAAATATTCGTGAGGCTACTTCAACCTCTTCCCGCAAGGGCGGGCGAGGCAGCCGGCCGCGGATGGAGGTGCCTTGCGTCGTCGGGCGACGCGCCTTTCGATCTTGATATTTGATGAAAGACAAATTTCCGGTCATTTCGGGGCGCTCCCGAAGTGAGCGAACCCGGAATCTCGATGTGCGGTGCGCGTGAGTGATAACAAGCTCGGCACTCCGCGTTCGCAAGCTCGCGCTCGCGCCCGGAATGACAGCGGATGAAGTTACTCTTTGCTGCCAAATAGCCCCTCTCCGCCCCACCTCCTTTCAGGAGGAGGGGCGGAGGAGAGACCTTCCAGAGGGGGCCGGAGGGCTCTCTTCAGGGTCGCGGAAACACGAAGATGGCGCTCACCCCATCGACACGAAGGCGCGGGGCTCGCCGCCGCCGGCGGGCGGGATCGGCAGGCCGCCGTCGGCATATTCGTTGAGCTTGTTGCGCAGCGTGCGAATCGAGATGCCGAGGATGTTGGCCGCATGGGTGCGGTTGCCGAGGCAGTGCTTCAGCGTCTCCAGGATCAGATCACGCTCGACGTCGGCCACGGTACGACCGACCAGCGCCCGAGTAACCTGCTCGGCCGCGAAGGTGGCATGCGCCACCGCCGGCGGGGTCTTGGCTTGATCCAGCCGGTCGCCGTCCGGCGTGATGATTGCTTCGGGGCCGATCTCGTCGCCCTGCGCCATCAGCACCGCGCGGTGGATGGTGTTTTCCAGTTCGCGAACGTTGCCCGGCCAGCGATTGGTGGTGAGCACGCGGCGCGCTTCGGCCGACAGCGGTCGCAGCGGCACGCCATTGGCGTCGGCGTATTTCTTGGCGAAGTGCTGCGCGAGTTCGAGGATGTCCGCGGGCCGCTCGCGCAGCGGCGGGATCTTCAGATTGACGACGTTGAGCCGGAACAGCAGATCCTCGCGGAAGGTACCCTCGCGCACCGCTTCCGAGAGATTGCGGTTCGAGGTGGCGAGGATACGGATGTCGACCGGCACCGGGCTCTTGCCGCCGACGCGATCGATCACCCGCTCCTGAATCGCGCGCAGCAGCTTGGACTGCAGCCGCACGTCCATCTCGGAGATTTCGTCGAGCAGCAACGTGCCGCCGCTGGCTTCTTCGAACTTGCCGATACGGCGGGCCACCGCGCCGGTGAAGGCGCCCTTCTCGTGGCCGAACAGTTCGGATTCCAAAAGGTGTTCGGGGATCGCCGCGCAGTTGATGCTGATGAACGGCTTCTTGGCGCGATTGGAACGGCTGTGGACGTAGCGCGCCAGCACTTCCTTGCCGGTGCCGGACTCGCCGGTGATCATCACCGAGGCTTCGGAGCCGGCGATCTGCTGCGCCAGCTTCACCACCTTGGCCATTGCGTCGTCGCGGTACACCAATTCGCGGCTGTCATTCGCCACCGCCGCAAGCACCGCGGCGATCAGCTCCGGATCCGGCGGCAGCGGGATGTACTCCTTGGCGCCGGCGTGGATTGCGGCAACCGCGGCGCGGGCATCGGAGGCGATGCCGCAGGCGACGATCGGCACGTGGATGTGCTCGGCCTCCAGCCGCATCACCAGATCGCGGATATCGAGCGCGACATCGACCAGCAGCAGGTCGGCGCCCTTGCCGCCTCGCAACACCCGCATCGCCTGTTCGTTGTCGGCGGCGTGCGTGACCGACGCACCGTTATCGATCGCGATCTTGGTCGCGGTGGTGAGTTGGCCCTTCAGGGTGCCGACGATGAGAAGCCGCATGGATTGCTCCTAGATCTCCTGCCGCGCGAGTCCCGCGCGCTTCGCGTTTAAGTGTCCGCCTTGATGATTTCCGTCATGGTGACGCCGAGCTTGTCCTCGACCAGCACGACTTCGCCGCGTGCCACCAGGCGGTTGTTCACATAGATGTCGATCGCCTCGCCGACGCGGCGATCGAGTTCCAGCACTGCGCCGGGTCCGAGCTTGAGCAGCTCGCCGACGTCCATCTTCGACCGGCCGAGCACGGCCGACACCTGCACCGGCACGTCGAACACCGCCTCGAGATCGGCGGCAACGCGCGAAATCTGTTCGTCTTCCTGGTAACCGACGTCGGCCAGCGGCGGCGCATCGGCACCGTTGAGGTCGGGAAGCGGCACCTGGCCGTCATTGTCGCCCATGTCTCACCTTCCTCTTGTCATCGGCCGCTGTTGCGCGATGCCATGTAGCGGCCCACCAATTCGTCGATCTTGGCTTCGACGGTGGCGCGCTCCAGCACCACGCCGCCGTCGGCCCATTCGATCTTGCAGTCGCCACCGGCGATTTCCGGATCGGCCAGCAACACCAGACGCCCGGCGAAACCGCTCTGCTTGGCGAGCAGCTCGATGCGCTCGCGCGCGGCCTCGTACACAGCGTCATTGATCCGCACCACCAGATGCGGCGTCGCCACCAGATGGCGGAAACACTCGCCGACCAGCGCAGTGATTTCAGCAAGCGGTTCGGCGGCGATCAGTTCGCCGCAAAGTTTGCGCGCCGCGGCGATTGCGACTTCGACCGCTTCGGTCTCCATCCGGGTTTCGACCCCGCCAATGCCGCTGGCGATCACGTGCATCGCCTGCGCGACCTGCTCCAGAGCCATCGCACTGCGCCGCTGCGCCTCGACTGAGGCTTCGTTCTGACCGGCGGCAAACCCGTTCTGATAGCCGCGCTGCTCAGCAGCGGCGACGGCTTGTGCCAGCTCGGCCGCGGCGATCGCCTTCTCGCGGGTCTTCTCCGGTGCCCCGAAATCGTCGTTGAACAGAAATTTCTGTGCGGGAGCGGCCATCAGTACACCAGTTCGTCGTCGGCGCGGTTCTTGGTCAGCACGATCTCACCCTTGGCGGCGAGATCCTTGGCGAGGTTGACGAGCAGCGCCTGCGCCTCGTCGACGTCGCGCAGCCGCACCGGACCGAGCGCGGCCATGTCGTCCATCAGCATCTTGCCGGCGCGCGACGACATATTGCCGAGGAAGAAGCCGCGGACCTCTTCGTTGGCGCTCTTGAGCGCGATCGCCAGCTTGTCCTTGTCGATGTTGCGCATCAGCGTCTGCGCCGAGCCGGCATCGAGCTTGACCAGGTCGTCGAAGGTGAACATCAGCGCCTTGATGCGCTCGGCGGACTCGCGGTTGTCCTCTTCCAGCGAGGTGATGAAGCGGGTCTCGGTCTGGCGGTCGAAATTGTTGAAGATTTCGGCCATCACCTCGTGGGCGTCGCGGCGGCGGGTCTGCGACAGGTTGGACATGAATTCGGAGCGCAGCGTCTTCTCGACGCTCTCGATCACTTCCTTCTGCACCGCCTCCATCCGCAGCATGCGGTTGATGACGTCGAGCGCCATGTCCTCCGGCAGGATCGCCAGCACCTTGGCGGCGTGCTCCGGCTTCAGCTTCGACAGCACCACGGCGGTGGTCTGCGGGTACTCGTTCTTCAGATAGTTGGCGAGCACCTCTTCGGAGACGTTGGAGAGCTTCTCCCACATGTTGCGGCCGGCGGGGCCGCGGATTTCTTCCATGATGCCAGTGACGCGATCGGCCGGCAGATATTTCTGCAGCAGCCGCTCGGTGGCGTCGTAGTTGCCCATCAGCGCGCCGGAGGCCGACATCCGCGACACGAATTCGAGCAGCAGATCTTCGACCGTTTCTGGCTCGATGGTGCCAAGCGTCGACATCGTCATCGACAGCTCGCGCACTTCTTCGTCGTCGAGCAGCGACCAGATCTTGCCGCCGTATTGTTCGCCGAGCGCGAGCATCAGGATGGCGGCGCGCTTCGGCCCGCTCAGCGGCTTGCTGGGCGCGCGGCCGCTCTGACGCTGCGCCAACGTCGCAACGACGGAGGCGATGTCATCCTGACTGGTTGCTGGGACGGGCGCGTCGGCCATGGCGGATTAGGTTGCGGGTTCGGCCAGCCATTGACGAATAATGGCGGCGGTTTCGTTGGGATTGCGTTCGGCGAGTTCGCCGACCCGGTGCACGGATTGGGCGTGAACCTGACCTTGCACCTGGGCGATATCGATCATGCTGGGCACGCTGGCCGGTACCGGCTGACCATCGGCGCCGATCTGCGGCACGGTGCCGTCGGCCAGCGCCGGCAGGCCGCCGACCGCTTCCGGCGCCGGCTCGGCGGCGAGGATGCGCTTCACCAGCGGGCGGATCACCATGAACAGCACCACCAGGCCGAGCAGGAACATCACCCCAAGCTGGATCATGTTCATGATGTCGTCCTTGGTGAACTGGAACATCCCCATCAGCCCGGCCGGCTCCGGCAGCTTCTCGATCTGCGGCGCCTCGGCGAACTTCAGGTTGACCACTTCGATCTGGTCGCCGCGCTTCTGGTCGAAGCCGATCGCAGAGCGCACCAAAGCGGCAATGCGGTCGAGCTGCTCCTTCGGCCGCTCGGCGTAGACCAACTCGCCCTTGTCGTTCTTGGTGTAGGCGCCGTCGACCAGCACCGCGACCGACAGCCGGTTGACGCGGCCGGCCTCGGTCACTTCGGTCTTGGTGACGCGCGAAATCTCGTAATTGTTGGTCTCTTCCGACTTCTTGCTGACGTCGCGGGCGCCGGCGCCCTGGCCCTGGTTGGCGCCGGGCAGTTCGTTGTTGACGGTCACCTGGCCGTCCGCCGCCGAGGTCGCGGCGGATTCTTCGCGGGTCTGGCTCGACCGCAGCACGCGGCCTTCGGGATCGAACTTGTCGGAGGTCTGGGTGATCTTGTTGTAGTCGAAATCGGCCGAAACCTGGACGCGGGCGCGGCCGGAGCCGACCACCGAGGACACGATGCCCTCGATCTGATTGCGCATTCGCTTTTCGAACGCGGCGCGGCGTTCGTCGCTGGTGGCGCCTTCGACCTGCTCGCCGCTGGCCGAGCCGTCAGCCAGCAGTTGGCCGGCTTCGTCAACGATCGACACCCGCTGCGGCTTCAGGCCGTTGACCGCGGACGCGACGAGGTGACGGATGGCGCGCACCTGCTGCGGCTCGAGCGCGCCCCGCACGCGCAACACGATCGACGCCGACGGCTCCGGCGCCTCCCGCGAAAACAACGGCCGCTCCGGCAGCACCAGATGCACGCGCGCCGCCTGCACCCGATCAATCGCCCGGATGGTGCGCGACAGTTCGCCTTCGAGCGCGCGCAGATGATTGATGTTCTGAACGAAGCTGGTGGTGCCGAGCGCGTCCGACTTGTCGAAGATCTCGTAGCCGACGCCGCCGCCCTTCGGCAGGCCGCCTTCGGCGAGCTTCATCCGCAACCGCGTCACTTTGTCCTTCGGCACCATCAGAATGGCGCCGTCGTTGCGCATTTCGAACGGAATGCCCTGGCGCTCCAGCTCTTTGATGATGCTGGAGGAGTCCTCAACGCTGAGATCCGTATAGAGGGTCGTCATCTGCGGCTGCGACACCCGCATGATGACAAAGGCGAAGAATCCAACCAGCGCAACCGTGACGGCAATCATCGCCATCAGCCGGGCGGCTCCCAAGCCTTTGAGAAAACCCAACAGATTCTGCAAGAAACGCCCCTCGGATGCGCAGCACGACCGACCGGCGGGCTCAGCCTCCCCGCACGGCTAGGCAAATCTTGCCTATGGGATGGTTTCCATATGGTTAACGAGTCTTAACGGACTGCAAAAACCCTTGAAAATACTGAAAGCCGGCTTCCCGAAACGGGGCCGGCTTTCGTCAAATCGTCAAAACCTGGAAAGGATTTGTTTACTGGCGATACTGCTGGATTCGGGTGGTGCGCAGGCCGGCCAGACCGTGATGGTCGATCGAGAACTGCCAGGACAGGAATTCGTCCACGGTCAGCGTGTATCGGCTGCACGCCTCCTCAAGGGAGAGCAGACCGCCGCGGACGGCAGCGACGACTTCGGCCTTCCGGCGGATGACCCAGCGCTTGGTGCCGGGTGCAGGCAGGTCCGCGATCGTCAATGGGCTTCCATCGGGCCCGATCACGTATTTTACCCTCGGGCGGTGGGGCTCTGTCATGGCGTACTCACAACTCGCAAAGCACTCAACTCACACGATTAACCTAAGCGAGCCGGCTTAAAATTTGCCTAAGCGAGCTGCAGGATTGTTCAGGTTGGTGTTAGTAAAGCGGTAACGAATGGCCGCCGCCCAGAACGGCCCAAAACGCCCGGCCTGATGTGATTACGTGGTTGGCCGACAACCCGAAGGTTCGGCTTTCGAAGCAGCGATCGATCGTCTAGTGCTGACAGCATGAGTGACGACAGCGCGCCGGCAACGAAGCCAACCACCAACTCACCCGTGATTGCGAGCGACAGCTTGCATGCGGTCGCACTCGACGACTCCACACTCGCAGCAGTCGATCAGTGGGCCGCGAGCCGTTTGCTGTCGCGGGCTGAGGCACTGGGGCGGCTGGTGCAACTGGGGCTCAGCATCGCGCCGGGGGCGCGGCCGCCGCTGGCGATTGCGCCGGACCGCGCCGTCGAACTCGCCGCGTCACAGATTCATGCGCTGATCGATGCAGAAGCGCCGCCGGAAGAGCGCGACCGGCGGATCGCGCGGCTGGTCGAAGGCCCGCCGGAATTCGTCGAAGCGCGGGTCGACCTGCCGCGTCGCCGCGCCACCGATCTGCTGACGGACGACAGCTCCGTGTTGCCGCCACCCGCGCCCGGGACGCCGCAGCGGCGCGCTACGGATCGATCAGTACTCCCGGATTGAGCATCGCCTGCGGATCGAGCTCGCGCTTGACGGCGCGTAGCGCGGCGGCGAACAAGTCCGGCCGCTGACGGTCGTACCATTTGCGATGATCGCGCCCGACCGCGTGGTGATGGGTGATGGTGCCGCCCGCCGCGATCAGTGCATCGCTCGCCGCATCCTTGATCGCCTGCCATTGCTCGAGCAGTTCGCCGTGGCGACCGAGCGCATGAAACGAGAAGTACGGCGCCGGCCCGTCGGGATAGACGTGCGTGAAGCGGCAAGTGACTTCGCCCTTGATCCCGGTCGCATCAAGGATCGCCTGCTCGGTCGCCGACTTGACACTGTCGTGGAAGCTCTCGAACCGCTCCCAGGTAATCGACGTCTCAAAAGTGTCGTTGATCAGCCCCGCGGGGGTCAGGAATTCGCGTGCATAAGGCATCCGGATGAAGGCGTTACGCCACAGCCCGGCGGCGCCTTCGAGATGCGCTGACGCGGCTTCCGCCTCCTCCTTGGTGCCGCCGTGATCGGCGCAGCATTCCAGCGCACGCGCCATCCACGGCTCGACCGGATGATCGCCGCTCTCGAACGCCAGCACCATGATGGCAACGCTGCCGTCGGCGGCGCCTGTATTGTACGCCTCCTGCGGATCGAGGATGCGGCAGTTGGACGGATAGAGGCCAGCCTGCGCCACCGCGCGAACTGCGCGCGCCGCAGCGAAGAAGGTCGGGAAGCGCACGGACGCGCCGGCGCGAAACGTGGGGCGCGATTGCAGCCGCATCCATGCTGCCGAGATCACGCCGAGGATGCCTTCCGAGCCGATAAACATCCGGTCCGGGCTCGGGCCGGCGCCGGAGCCTGGCAGCCGCCGTGTCTCGAGCACGCCGCGCGGCGTCACCACGCGAACGCTTTCGACGAAATCGTCGATGTGGGTGTAGAGGCTGGCGAAGTGACCGCCGGAGCGGGTCGCAATCCAGCCGCCGAGCGTCGAATATTCGAAGCTCTGCGGGAAGTGCCGCAGCGTGACATTGTGCGGCTTGAGCTGCGCCTCCAGCGCCGGGCCGTAAGCGCCGCCCTGGATCAGCGCCGCGCGCGAGGTGGCATCGACCTCCAGCACTTTGCCGAGATGGCGCAAGTCGAGCGTCACCGCCGCCCTGTAGCGGCTGCCATCGACCCGGCATTCGACGCCGCCGCACACCGACGAGCCGCCGCCGAACGGCGTCAGCGCCGCACCGGCGCCGCCGGCCCAATCCATCACCGCGGCGATCTCGGCCTCGTCGCGCGGATAGGCAACGACGTCGGGCGCCGCGTCGTAGTCGCCGACCATGCCACGGACGTAATCCGGATAGGATTTGCCGTAAGCGTGGGCGGCGCGGTGATAGACGTCGACAGCGCAGATTTCCGACAGCGATTTCGGCGGCACAATCCGCGGCTCGCGCAGCTTGATGTCGTCGAGAGGTATCACACCAACAGTGTCGAAGCTGTCGCGGCCGAACTTCGCTTTGTAGCGGCCGAGCACGAAGGCCTGCTCGGCCTCGGTCATCCCCTCGCCTTCCCGACCCCAGCCGTAGTGCTTCAGCCGCGCGCCCATCGTCGACCTCCCGGTTGTTCGCCGGCGAGGTACCGATGCCGCGCCGATCGGCGGGGAGTGTGACGGGCAATGCCGAGGCCGGCAAGCCGGCTTGGCTCAGCTCGCAGCGTCGCGCACAGGTACCACCAGGATGTCGCGCTGCAGGCGGCGCAAGACCTCTTCGGTCACGCTGCTGAGCAATAGCCGCACTGCACCACGCCGCGCATGGGTGCCGATCACCACCAGATCCGGCCGCAGTTCGGCGGCGGCTTCGATGATATCGGTGGCGGGGCCCGCGCCCTCCTTGACCACGGTCGAGTAGTCGACATCGTCGAGCTGCAGCGGCTCGAGGAAGCGCACCAGATCACGCACCGCATCGGTGCGAGTGTCGACGAGATAATCGTCGAGGCTGGTCTTATCGACACCAGCGTAATTCAGCATGCCGGCGGCCGCGGCGTCGTAGACGTGCATCACGATCAGCTTGGTTCGCTGCAGCAGACCGAGCCGTCGCGCGGTCTCCAGCGCCTGAGCCGAGCAATCGGTCAGGTCGACCGGCGCAAGGCTCTTGGCATATGGCAGCGCCGGGTCGAGATTGGCCATCAGCACCGGCACGGTGCTGTTGCGGATCACCCGTTCGGCCGTGGTGCCGGCGAAGATGTCGCGCAGGAAGGCGCGGCGGTGGCTGCCGACGACACACAAATCCGCACCATACTGGTGAGCGGCACGGACGATGGCGTCGAACGGCGTGCCGAGCAGCACCAGCGGCGTGCATTCGAGGCCAGCGAGATACGTGTGTTCGCGGATCGCGTCGGCGAGTGCTGACTCGGCGAGTTCGACCTCGACGGCGACGATGTGCTCGGGCTGATCGTCATCGACCACATGAGCGATCACCAGCCGCGCGCCGCTCTGCCGGGCGAGAGCTGCGGCGCGGCGCACCGCACGATCGGAGCGTGCCGAGAAATCCGTGGCAGCGAGCACCACTTTCAGGCTGAACATCATATCGGGACGGGGCAGTTCGTTCATGATGAACCTCGTCGTTACTAAGGGCCGCGTGACCACACGCGATGGAAGCGGCGCGACGGCTTAGCGCCGTGCGCGCCGCGATGAAGCCGGTTACGGCTCGAGACTGCGCAGCGCGCCGATCCGGCGCATCACCCATTTCTCGAGTTCGAGCACGATCATCAGCACCACGCCGGCGCCGATCACCACGGCGCCGTCGACCAGGGAGATCGGCGTGGTGGCGAACAGGCTGTGCATGAAGGGCGCGTAGGTGAAGGCGATCTGCGCGGCGATCACCACCACCAGCGCGGCCAGCACCGGCATGGTGCCGAGCGCACCGCGCAGCGAGATCGAGCTGGTGTGCAGATAGCGGACGTTGAACAGGTAGAAGATCTCGAACACCACCAGCACGTTCACCACCATGGTCCGGGCGGTGTCGAGCGACAGGCCCTTGCCGAGCGCGAAGAAGAAGATCGCCAGCGCGCCGACCGTGAACAGGAACGAGACGAAGAAGATCCGCCACACCAGGAAGCGTGACAGTAGCGGCGCGTGCGCTGGCCGCGGCGGCCGCTTCATCACGCCCGGCTCCGGCGGCTCGAACGCCAGCACCAGGCCGAGGGTGACGGTGAGGATCAGGTTGATCCACAGGATCTGCACCGGCGTCATCGGCATGGTGAAGCCGAACAGAATCGCGACGATGACGGTGAGGACCTCGCCGCCATTGGTCGGGATCGTCCAGGCGATCACCTTGCGGATGTTGTCGTAAACGGTGCGGCCTTCCTGCACCGCGGCGACGATCGAGACGAAGTTGTCGTCGAGCAGCACCACCTGCGAGGCTTCCTTGGCGGTCTCGGTGCCCTTGTGGCCCATCGAGATGCCGACATCGGCCTGCTTCAGCGCCGGCGCGTCGTTCACGCCGTCGCCGGTCATCGCCACCACCGCGCCGGTCGATTGCAGCGCCTGGACGATGCGCAGCTTGTGCTCCGGATTGGTGCGGGCGAACACGTCGGTGCGACGCGCCAGTTCGACGAAGCCGGAATCCGGGGTGCGATCGAGATCGGCCCCTGTAACGACGTCGGGATGGTCGGTCAGATTGAGTTGCCGCGCGATCGCTTCTGCGGTCGCGGCGTGGTCGCCGGTGATCATCTTCACCACGATGCCGGCGGAGCGGCATTCGGCGATCGCCTGGATCACTTCGTCGCGCGGCGGATCGATGAATCCGATCAGCCCCATGAATGCCAGCCCTTCGTCGAGATCGGCAAAGCCGAGCTGATCCGACGGCCGCGCCGGCGAACGCAGCGCGAAGCCGAGAACGCGCTCGCCTTCCGCCGCGGCACGCGCGATCTGCGCGGTCCAGAATTCCTGATCGATCGGATGCAACGCCCCGCCGGGGCCGACTTGCGTTGCGCACATCGCCAGCAGCCGCTCCGGCGCACCCTTCACGAAGATCACCTGCGCGCCGGAATCGGTGGCGTGGCGGGTCGCCATGAAGCGATGCTGTGCGTCGAACGGAATTTCGTCGGAGCGCTTCCACGCCGTTCGTTCGCTGTCGGGATCGAGCCCCGCCTTGATCGCAAGCGCGACCAGCGCACCTTCCATCGGATCGCCATCGACGACGTGATGGCCATCGACGTGACGGAGTTGCGCATCGTTGCACAGCAGCGCCGAGCGAACGAGCTGCGTCGCCGACGCCACTGCTTCGGGGTTGTCCTTGCCGTCGACGGTGAGATCACCCTTCGGCACATAGCCGGAGCCGCTGACAAGGATAGTGTGATCGGCGGTGACGATCCGGCGCGCGGTCATCTCGTTGCGTGTCAGCGTGCCGGTCTTGTCGGAGCAGATCACCGAGGTGGCACCGAGGGTTTCCACCGCGGGCAGGCGGCGGATGATGGCGTTGCGCTTGGCCATCCGCTGCACGCCGATCGCCAGCGTGATGGTGATCACTGCGGGCAGGCCTTCCGGCACAACGCCGACCGCGAGCGCCACCACGGCGATCAGCGCATCGGCCCAGGCATAGTCACGCACCAGCGTGGCGAAGGCGAAGATCGCCGCCGCCGCCGAGATCGCCACCCAGGTGAAACGCTCGCCGAACTTGTTGATCTGGGCGAGCAGCGGGGTCGCCAATTGCTCGACGCCCTGGATCATGGTGCTGATGCGGCCGATCTCGGTGCGCGCGCCGGTCGCGACCACGACGCCGAAGCCCTGCCCGGCCGACACCAGCGTGCCGGAGAATGCCATGCACAGCCGGTCGCCGAGCGGCGCATCCACCGCCGCGGGCTGGTCGTGCTTTTCCGAGGCCACCGACTCGCCGGTCAGCATCGCCTCGTCGATCAGCAGGCCCCGGGCGCGGGTGAGGCGCAGATCCGCCGGCACGCGGTCACCGGCCTCGATCATCACCACATCGCCGGGCACCAGCTCTTCAGCCGGCACCACAACGCGGTGGCCGTCGCGCCAGGCATGCGCACGCGGCGAGATCATCTTCTTGATCGCGGCCAGTGCCTTCTCGGCCTTGTCTTCCTGGATGTAACCAACGATCGCGTTGATCGTCACCACAGCAACGATCACCGCGGCATCGATCTGGTGGCCGAGGAACCCCGCCGCGACCGCGGCCGCGAGCAGGAAGTAGATCAGCGTGTTGTTGAACTGCGACAGAAACCGCAGGATCGCCGAGCGGCGCGGCGGCTCCGGCAGCGCGTTGGGTCCGTAGCTCTGCAGCCGGCGTTTGGCCTCGTCGGTGCTGAGGCCGCCGCGGTTGGTGGCGAGACCGGTGAGGACGCGATCGGCATCGATCGCGTGCCACATCTCGTCGGAGGCCTGATCGTTCGGGCCCTTGATGTCGGCTTGCAGCAGTTCGGTCATGGTGGGGATCTCGACGTCTTCGGCTCGACAGAAACGCTGCGGCCCGGAGTCGGAACGCCTCCCTTGAAGATGCGTCCATGGCCTCGGCTCCGTCCGGTCCCAAAGACGGGATCGGCCGCGCAGCGCGATGTGCGGAATCGGGAAAATGCCGGACGGCGTCGCCGCTGCGATCAGGAAAGGAAAGGCTCAGCGCCTCGCGCCGTCAGACGACGGCTCGCTCGATCGGACTTGGCGACACACGGAATCGCGGCGTGGGACTAAGCGGCTATCGGCGGCCGCAGCTGCGGCGGCTCGCTGCGATCGAGCATCGGCTCGGCCAGCGGCAGATGCACGCGGGTGGTCTGATCGCAGCCGATGGTTCTAAACGACACCGGGCTCAGCGCATTGGCGCTGTCGGTGGTCATGATTTCCGGATCGTCGCTGAGATTGAGCGGCGGCACCGGCGGCGGCGTCTTGACGAAGACAAGCTCCGGTCGCGGCGCCTCGTGGGCGAAGGCGGCCGAGACGTTGCCAAGAACGAGCACAACGAAAGCGCAGACGCAGATCGCCGCCTTGAGCCACAGGCGCAATGCAGCGGACGTCGGCCGGCCGTCGCTGTATCGTTCAAACTGCATCGTCAGGAAGCGTACCCCATCTGGATCAGGAGTGACAAAGGTTAGCTGCCGGCGATTGGCCGTCACATTGACCTCTATCAAGGGGTTAGCCGTTTGGATGCGGCGGGTGGTCACAGCCGGCAGAAGGTCGCGGCGACTTTAGCAAGGTACTGAGGCACCGCGCACCAGCCTGTCGACGGCGTGCGCGGGCGCTTGACCGTAGCGGCTCGGGCGCGCAGTACGGCGGCTTCCGCAAAGGCAGATTCATGACCGACTCCCCTCAGATTTCGCGGCCAACGCCGACGCTGGCGCAATTGCTCGACGCCGTGCGCTTCCTGACCATTCTGCCGGTGCCGAGCGCCGACCGCGCGCCGGAGCCGGACTGGCTGATGCGGGCGATGACATTCTTTCCTGTGGTCGGAGTCGGCATCGGCGTGGTGTCGGCGGCGGCGATGATCGTCGGCACCTCGCTGTTTGGGCCGACACTCGGGGCCCTCCTGGCGGTGACCGCCTCGATCGCGCTGACCGGCGCCTTTCACGAGGACGGCCTCGCCGACACTTTCGACGCGTTCGGCGGCGGCTGGACGGTCGAACGCCGGCTGGAGATCATGAAGGACAGCCGGATCGGCACCTACGGCGCGCTCGCGCTCGGCATCGGTGTCGCTTTGCGGGTCGCGGCGCTGTCGTTGCTGCCGCTGTGGGCGGCCCTGGCCGCGCTGGTCGCCTGTCATGCGGCATCGCGCGGCGCCTCGTGCCTGGTCGCGCACCGGATGAATTACGCCGGCAATACCGCGGCGATGAAGGCGAGCTACGCCGACACCACACTGCGCAAGGACGAACTGGTGCTTGGCGGGATCGCGGTCGCGCTGGGCGCGCTGCCGTTGCTGCTGGTGTCGCCGATCGCGGTGGTGATCGGACTTGCCGCAGGCAGCGTCCTTGCCGCCGCCATGGCCGGCTGGGCCAAGCGGCTGATCGGCGGCTACACCGGCGACGTGCTCGGCGCCAGCGAGCAACTGTTCGAGATCGGCTTTCTGCTTGGCGTCGCGGCCGTCATTGCCGGATAGGTCGGTCTTTCAGGTTCACGCGTCATGCGAGGAGTAAAGCGAACGAAATAATCCCGAAGCTCGGTGGACCCGACTCCTGGATTGCTTCGCTTCACTCGCAATGACGGGACCGTAATCAGTGACTGATCATCCACGGCCGCGCGGTGGGGAAGCCCTTGGCGCCGCTCTTGGTGCGGGTCTGCAGCCGGGCCGGCTTCTTGATCCCCGAACAGCAACTGCAGCCCGGCGCGTGCTTAGCTTTGTATTCGCCGACCGTCATCGGTGCGTTGCGGCTCTTCTCGTTGGTGGCGTGTGCATTGCGCTGCGACGCCGGCATGCAGGAGAAGTTTGGCGCCGTGAGGATCACCCGCGGCGACGAGGTCTCACAGGTCGGGCAGAGCTGCGGATCGTCGCATTCGGCCATCGGCCGCAGATCGGTGAACGGGCCGCAGGCGTCGCACATGTATTCATAAACAGGCATCGTCGTTTCCCTTGCGCTGACGATTTGTTCGACCTGTGCGATGGGAGCGGGCGGAAAGACGCCCCGTCCCGCTCCCCGTCGCGCAGGGAAGTCTGTGAGCCTCGGCCGTACCCCTGCGTCATTGCGAGCGAAGCGAAGCAATCCAGTGCCTTGCACTGAGCTCATGGATTGCTTCGTCGGCTGCGCCTCCTCGCAATGACGTCAGGGGTGATCGGCCTGACTCGGAGTTCTTACTTATCCGGCGAGATCGGCATCTGGACGTCGCCCTTGATCGCCTTCACCGGACCGGCCGAGGTCGGCATCATGTCGAAGTCGAAGATCTCGGTCGGCAGCCATAGCGTGGCGCAGGCGTTGGGGACGTCGACGACGCCCGAGATGTGGCCCTGCACCGGAGCGGTGCCGAGGATCGAGTACGCCTGGGCGCCGGAGTAGCCGAACTTCTTCAGATACTCGATCGCATTGAGACAGGCCTGCCGATACGCCACGGTGACGTCGAGGTAGTGCTGCTGGCCCTGCTCGTCGACCGAGATGCCTTCGAAGATCAGATAGTCCTTGTAGTTCGGCGTCACCGGCGACGGCTTGAAGATCGGGTTCTTGATGCCGTACTTCGAGACGCCGTCCTTGATGATGTCGACCTTGATATGCAGCCAGCCGGCCATCTCGATCGCACCGCAGAAGGTGATCTCGCCGTCGCCCTGGCTGAAGTGCAGATCGCCCATCGAAAGACCGCCACCCGGCACATAGACCGGGAAGTAGATCTTTGAACCGCGCGACAGATCCTTGATGTCGCAGTTGCCGCCGTGTTCGCGCGGCGGCACGGTACGGGCGCCTTCGGCCGCAGCCTTGGCCTTGTCGTCACCCTTGAGCTTGCCCATGTGGGCGGTCGGCCCGAACGGCGGATTGGCGAGGCCAGGCACGCGGGTCGGGTTGGTGGCGATCAGCGCGGTCTCACGCTCATTCCACGCCGACAGCAGCTTCGGATCGGGCAAGCAGCCGATCAGGCCGGGATGGATCAGGCCGGCGAAGTTCACGCCGGGGATGTGGCGCGAAGAGGTGTACATGCCCTTGAAGTCCCAGATCGACTTCTGCGCCAGCGGGAAGTGGTCGGTGAGGAAGCCGCCGCCGTTCTGCTTGGAGAAAAAGCCGTTGAAGCCCCACATGCTCTCGGCCTTCGGGCCGATGTCGAGCAGGTCGACGACCAGGAGGTCGCCGGGCTCGGCGCCCTTGACGCCGATCGGGCCTGACAGGAAGTGCACGATCGACAGGTCGATGTCGCGAACGTCGTCGGCCGAGTCGTTGTTCTTGATGAAACCGCCGGTCCAATCATAGGTCTCGACGATGAAGTCGTCGCCCGGATTGACCCACGCGGCCATCGGAATGTCCGGATGCCAACGGTTGTGGACCATCTCGTTGTCGTATGCGGACTGCGTGAGATCGACCTTAATCAATGTCTCTGGCATCGGAAGCTCCCCTTGTTACCAGTGGACGTGTGAAAACTAGACGGACAGATATTTCGCGACCTGCGCCTCATCGACGCTGGCGCGCGGCTCATCGCGAACGATTTCGCCGTTTTCGATCACCAGCACCCGATCAGCGACGTCGAGCGCAAAACTCAGCACCTGTTCGGAGACGATGATCGAAAGACCTCGGCTGTCGCGGATGCGCTTCAAGGTGCGCGCCATCTCGCGAATGATCGACGGCTGGATGCCCTCGGTCGGCTCGTCGAGCAGCAGCACCTTCGGCTTGGTGGCGAGCGCGCGCGCGATCGCAAGTTGCTGCTGCTGGCCGCCGGACAGGTTGCCGCCGCGCCGCCCCTTCATTTCGAGCAGCACCGGGAACAGCTCGTAGATGTCCGCCGGCACTTCGCTGTCGCCGGAGGCCGCAAGCCCGGTTTCGATGTTCTCCTTCACCGTCATGGTGGAGAAGATCATCCGCCCCTGCGGCACGTAAGCGAGCCCCTTGGCCACGCGCTCGTAGCTCTTCAAACCACCGAGCTCGATGCCGTTCATCGCGATCGAGCCCTTGCGCTGCGGGATGATCCCCATCAGCGACTTCATCAGCGTGGTCTTGCCCATGCCGTTGCGGCCCATGATCGCGACGATCTCATTCGGCGCGACATCGATATTGAGCCCGTGCAACACCTCGCTCTGGCCATAGGCGACGTGCAGATCGTTGATAGCGAGCATCGGGATCTCCTCTAATTGGCCGGAGCAACAAAGAACGGCATTGCGAGGAGCGAAGCGACGAAGCAATCCAGCGCAGTGCACGGAGCTGGATTGCTTCGCTTCGCTCGCCATGACGGGGGAGAGGCGGTGCGCATCAGCAACCTCCTAGTGGCCGAGATAGACTTCAATGACCTTCGGGTCGTTCTTCACCGTGTCCATCGAGCCTTCAGACAGGATCTGGCCCTGGTGCAGCACGGTAACCTTGTGGGCGATGTCTTCGACGAACTTCATGTCGTGCTCGATCACCAGCACCGAGCGGTCCCTGATGATGGTGTGGAGCAGCTCGGCGGTCTTGACACGCTCGGACACGCTCATGCCGGCGACCGGCTCGTCGAGCATCAACAGGTCGGGGTCCTGGATCAGCAGCATGCCGATCTCGAGCCACTGCTTCTGGCCGTGGCTGAGCAGATCGGCGCTCATGCCCAGCTTGTCCTTCAGGAAGATCGCTTCGGCGACCTCCTCGACGCGCTCGCGAACAGCCGCGGTGCGTTTGAACGCCAGCGCGCCGAACACCGAGCGGCCCTGCGGATAAGAGATCTCCAGATTTTCAAACACCGTGAGGTCTTCGTAGATCGACGGCGTCTGGAATTTGCGGCCGACACCGGCCTGGACGATCTCGTTCTCCTTCATCTTGGTGAGATCCTTGCCGCGGAAGTGGATCGCACCGGAGGTCGCTTTGGTCTTGCCGCAGATCAGATCCAGCACAGTGGTCTTGCCGGCGCCGTTGGGGCCGATGATCACACGGATCTCGTTCTCCTCGACGTAGAAGGAGAGATCGTTGACCGCCTTGAAGCCGTCGAACGAAACCGTGAGCCCTTCCACGGCGAGCAGGAATTCAGGCGGTTGATGGCCGATCAGCATGGTGTCCTCCTCATTCCGCCGGGGCGCCGTCGGCCACCCGGCCGAACGACTTGCCGCCGGTAGGATCCGAACCGGGCTTTCGCTTAGAGATCAGCTTGCCGAACAGCGGCTGGACGTAATCGCGCCAGATGCCGGCAAGACCATTCGGGAAGATCAGCACCACCGTGATGAACAAGGCGCCGAGACCGAACAGCCAGAGCTGCGGGAAGGATTCCGAGAGCGAGGTCTTGGCGAAGTTGACCACCAGCGTTCCGTAGATCGCGCCGAAGATCGACAGCCGTCCGCCGACGGCGGTGTAGATCACCATCTCAATCGACGGCACGATGCCGACGAACGAAGGCGACATGAAACCGACGTTGAGGGTGAACATCGCGCCGCCGACCGCCGCGAACATCGCCGCGAGGCAGAACGCGAAGATCTTGAAGTTGGCGACGCTGTAGCCGGAGAACCGAACCCGGTCCTCCTTCTCGCGCATCGCCACCAGGATGCGGCCGAGCTTGGAGTGACGCACGAACAGAGCCAGCAGGATTGCGCCGAACAGGAACGCGACTTCGACGAAGTACAGCACCACCTTGGCGTGATCCGGACGGATGTCCCAGCCCTTCAGCGTGCGCAGGTCGGTGATGCCGTTGATGCCGCCGGTGTAGCCCTGCTGGCCGATGATCAGGATGGTCATGATCGCGGCGATCGCCTGGGTGATGATGGCGAAATACACGCCGCCGACCCGGCGCTTGAACATCGCCGCGCCGATCAAGAAAGCGAACACCGCGGGCACCACCAGGATGGCAATCACCGTGACGGTGAGGCTATGGAACGGCTGCCAGAACCACGGCAGATGCGTGATCTGGTTCCAGTCCATGAAGTCCGGGATGCCCGGCGTCGACTGGATCTTGGTGTTCTCGACGCTGGATGCTTCCAGCTTGAGATACATCGCCATGCAGTAGCCGCCGAGGCCGAAGAACACGCCCTGGCCAAGGCTGAGAATGCCGCCGAAGCCCCAGCACAGCACCAGGCCGATCGCCACGAAGGCGTAGGTCAGATACTTGGCGACCAAGTTGAGGCGGAAGACGTCCAGCGACAGCGGCAGGATCACCACCAGGAGCACGGCGAGGACGGCGAGACCGAGCAGATCGGCACGACTGAGAAAGCGCGGGCTTTCCATGACGGAGGCTCCTGTTACTTGCGGACCTTGAGGGCGAACAGACCTTGCGGCCGCACCATCAAGATCGCGACGATGGCGAGCAGCGTCAGCACCTTGGCCATCGAGCCGGACATGAAGAACTCCATGGTCGACTGCGCCTGGGAGATGCTGAAAGCCGAAGCGATGGTGCCGAACAGACTGGCGGCGCCGCCGAACACCACGACCAGGAAGGTGTCGACGATGTAGAGCTGGCCCGAGGTCGGCCCGGTCGAACCGATCATGGTGAAAGCACTGCCCGCGATGCCGGCGATGCCGCAGCCGAGGCCGAAGGTGAAGCGGTCGACCCGCTCGGTGTTGATGCCGACGGCGCCGGCCATCACGCGGTTTTGCACCACGGCGCGAACCTGGCGGCCCCAGCGCGACCAGAACAGCACATAGAAAACCGCGACGGTGATCAGCGCGGTCAGCGCCATCACAAACATGCCGTTGATCGGAATCTCGATTGAATCGGTGACCTGCTTGGAGCCGAGCATCCACTGCGGCAGCTCGACGCCGACTTCGCGCGCGCCGAAGATCGAGCGGTAGGCCTGCTGCAGGATCAGCGACAGACCCCAGGTCGCCAGCAGGGTGTCGAGCGGACGCTTATAGAGATGGCGGATCAGCGCCCACTCCACCAACATGCCGAGCGAGCCCGAGGCGATGAACGCCAGGATCATCGCGATGAAGAAGTATCCGGAGAACAGCGACGGCAAATAGGCTTGGAAGAAGTTCGACGTCATCCAGGTGACGTAGGCGCCCAGGATCATGAACTCGCCGTGGGCCATGTTGATGACGCCCATCTGGCCGAAGATGATCGCGAGGCCGAGGGCCATCAGCACGTAGACGGAAAACAGAATGAGCCCCGCGAAGCCCTGCATCGCGAAGATCGCGCCGAGATCGCCAATCGAGTATTCGCCGAACATGAGGCTGCCCCTGGATGGAATGGATCTGAACTCGGTGGTCGTCGGTGGCGCCCCTCCCCGCTTTCGGCGTCATCGCCGGGCTCGACCCGGCGATCCATCTTCTGCGAAGGAGATGGATGCGCGGGTCGAGCCCGCGCATGACGCGGAGTGCGTGGGAGCGTTCGCCGACGCTTACTGGTAGCCCTTCGGGAACGGATCGGGTTCGACCAGGTCGGCGGTTTCGTAGATCAGCTCGTACTGACCGTCCGCCTTGGCGCGACCGACGCGGGTCTTCGACCACAGATGGTGGTTCTCGTGGATCCGGACGTAACCTTCCGGCGCGCCCTTGAACTCGACACCCGGCGAGGCCGCGGCAACCTTGTCGATGTCGAACGAGCCGGCCTTCTCCACCGTCAATTTCCACAGCCACGGGCCGAGATAGGCAGCCTGGGTGACGTCTCCGATCACCGTCTTCGGACCCCACATCTTGTGGAATTCCTCGACGAATTTCTTGTTGTTCGGGTTGTCGAGCGACTGGAAGTACTTCATGCAGGCGTAGGCGCCAGCGATGTTTTCGCCGCCGATGCCGTCGATTTCGTCCTCGGTCACCGAGATTGTCAGCAGCGTCTGCTTCGACAGATCGATGCCGGCCGCCTTGAGCTGCTTGTAGAACGCGACGTTCGAACCGCCGACGATGATCGCGTAGATCACGTCCGGCTTGGTCAGCTTGATCTTGTTGATCACCGAGTTGAACTGGGTGTGGCCGAGCGGGAAGTACTCTTCGCCGACGACCTTGCAGCCCTGCAGATGGTTCTCGATGTGCTTGCGCGCGATCTTGTTCGAGGTGCGCGGCCAGATGTAGTCGGAGCCGAGCAGGTAGAAGCTCTTGGCGCCCTTGGTCTTGTTGACCCAATCGAGGCCGGCGATGATCTGCTGGGTGGCTTCCTGGCCGGTGTAGATGACGTTCTTGGACTGCTCGAGGCCTTCATAGAAGGTCGGGTAGTACAGCATGCCGTTGTACTGCTCGAACACCGGCAGCACCGCCTTGCGCGAGGCCGAGGTCCAGCAGCCCATCACCGCGGCGCACTTGTCGTTGACCAGGAGCTTCTTGGCCTTTTCGGCGAAGGTCGGCCAGTCGGAGGCGCCGTCTTCCTGGATGTACTTGATCTTGCGGCCGAGCACGCCGCCCGCGGCGTTGATCTGTTCGATCGCCAGCTTCTCGGCTTGCACCGAGCCGGTCTCGGAGATCGCCATGGTGCCGGTCACCGAATGCAGGATGCCGACCGTGACCTCAGTATCCGTCACCGCGAGTCCGGTCGTATTGACCGCAGAAGTTGCAGGCGCCTGCGCGAACGACGTCCGCGGCAACATCGTGAGGGCGGGAATTGCCGCCATCCCCATCAACAGTTTACGCCGGAGCGGCGAATTCAGGCCCGTCTTGTTTTCGTCTGACATTAACTACCCCTTCGTGGTTCGTGGGACGCGAGTGCAGTCGGGGAAACGATCGACGAATTCGGCGGCTGGACCGATACGCAAGATCACGTATGTTGCATCGCAAGATCGCGACGTAGGTTTTTCACGCGGCGGGATCTCGGGTCGCGGTGCCGTAACAACGAGCTCGAGGCTGACAAATTACGCGCGCCGTGACGGCAAAACCGGCAACGTCGCCGGCGGATCGGCGCTAGTGTCGAGCAAAGATGAGGAGAAGCGCGTGGCGGGGCGGCAGCGCATAGATCGCGTTCGGCGCCAGTACAATCAGTGGGTCGCCAACCAGACCCTCGAAGACTACGCGCTTCGCTTTACGGCCAAGAGTTCGCGCCGGTGGTCGGCAGCCCGCGTCGCCAACACGGCGCTCGGCGCGATTTCGTTCCTGGCGCTGGAAGCGATCGGCGGCACCATCACGCTGAACTATGGCGTCACCAACGCCACCGCGGCGATCCTGGTGGTCAGCGTGATCATCTTCTGCTGCGGCCTGCCGATCGCGTACCACGCGGCCAAAGGCGGCGTCGATATCGACCTGCTGACCCGAGGCGCCGGCTTCGGCTACATCGGCTCGACCGTCACGTCGCTGATCTATGCCTCGTTCACCTTCCTGTTCTTCGCGATCGAGGCGGTGATCCTCGCCAACGCGCTGGAACTGTGCTTCGGCCTGCCGCTGCCGATCGGCTACTTCTTCAGCGCGGTGGTGATCATCCCGGTGGTGACTTATGGCATCACGCTGATCAGCCGGTTCCAGCTTTGGACCCAGCCGTTCTGGATTCTGCTGCACATCCTCCCATTCGCCGCGATCGCAGTGAAGAGCCCGGAGTCGTTCGCCGCCTGGACACGCTTTGCCGGCGAGCAAGGCAGCCCGGATGGCAAGCTTGATCTGCTGCTGTTCGGCACCGCGGCTTCGGTCGTGTTCGCACTGGTGGCGCAGATCGGCGAACAGGTCGACTTCCTGCGCTTCCTGCCCCGGGATCGCCGGGCTTCGCGGGGCGCCTGGTGGGTGGCGATGATCAGCGCCGGCCCGGGCTGGATCGTGCCAGGCGCGCTGAAGCTGCTGGCCGGATCATTCCTGGCCTATTTCGCGCTCAGCCGCGGCGCGCCGCCGGATCAGGCAGCCGAGCCGGCGCACATGTATCTCGAGGCGTTCCGCACTGTGCTGGAGCAGCCCGGCCTGGTGCTGGCGCTGACCGGCGCGTTCGTGATCCTGTCGCAGATCAAGATCAACGTCACCAACGCCTATGCGGGTTCGATCGCCTGGTCGAACTTCTTTTCGCGGCTGACCCACAGCCATCCCGGCCGCGTCGTCTGGCTGGTGTTCAACGTGCTGGTGGCGCTGCTCTTGATGGAGATCGGCGTCTATAAGGCTCTGGAGCACACGCTCGCGCTCTACTCCAACGTCGCGATCGCCTGGGTCGGCGCCCTGGTGTCCGATCTGGTCGTTAACCGGCCGCTCGGACTGCGGCCGAAGCACATGGAGTTCAAGCGCGCACACCTCTACGACATCAATCCGGTCGGCGTCGGCTCAATGACGATCGCGACCGTGGTGTCGATCAGCGCGTTCTATGGCGTGTTCGGCCCGACCGCGAAGGCGCTGGCGCCGTTCGTGGCGCTGGTGGTCGCGTTCGTCACCGCGCCGATGATCGCCTTCGTCACCGGCGGCCGGTTCTATATCGCGCGCAAGCCGAAGCGGGCCTGGCAGGGCGTCGAGTCGATCAAGTGCTGTATCTGCGAGCACTCGTTCGAAGCCGAAGATATGGCATCCTGCCCGGCCTATGCGGGGCCGATCTGCTCGCTGTGCTGCTCGCTCGATGCCCGCTGCCATGACCTGTGCAAGCCGCACGCACGGATCGACGCGCAGTTCACCGATGCGCTCGGCAAGATGCTGCCGCAGCGGGCCTACGCGCTGCTGAACTCGCAGGTCGGACACTATCTGACCGTGTTCGCCGTCTCGATCGGGCTGATCGGGCTGTCGCTGTTCCTGATCTATCTACAGGTCGCGACCGCCAACGAAACGCAGCAGATCGAGCTCGCCGAGATTCTGTGGAAGCTGTTCTTCGCGCTCACCATCATCGTCGGCGTGGTGAGCTGGCTGTTCGTGCTGGCGCGGCTGAGCCGACAGGCGGCCGAGGCCGAGACGCGGCGACAGACCCAGCTGCTGATGCAGGAGATCGACGCTCACCGCCAGACCGACGCAGAGCTGCAGCGCGCCAAGGAAGCGGCCGAGTCCGCCAACCTCGCCAAGAGCCGCTACGTCGTCGGCCTCAGCCACGAGCTGCGGTCGCCGCTCAACGCCATCAGCGGCTACGCGCAGCTCTTGGAACAGGACAACACCCTCCCGCCGCGGCCGCGAGACCAGATCCGGCTGATGCGGCGCAGCGCCGATCATCTGTCGGGGCTGATCGACGGCCTGCTCGATATCTCGAAAATCGAGGCAGGCCGGCTGTATCTATCGCGCGACGAGGTGCGGTTCGGCGAATTCCTCGATCAGCTCGTCGGCATGTTCCGGCTGCAGGCCGCCGCCAAGGACATCGAGTTCGTGTTCAAACGACCGCAATATCTGCCGCCGATGGTCTATGCCGACGAGAAGCGGCTGCGGCAGGTGCTGATCAACCTGCTGTCGAACGCCATCAAGTTTACTCAGGAAGGTAGCGTCCACTTCATCGTGCACTATCGCAACCCGGTGGCTGAACTCGAAGTGCGGGACACCGGCCCAGGCATTCATGCGGATGATCTGGAGCGCATCTTCGCGCCGTTCGAGCGCGGCGCGCTCGGTGCCGCGCAGCCCCACACCGGCACCGGCCTCGGCCTCACCATCAGCAAGCTGCTCGCCGGCGTGATGGGCGGCGACCTTACTGTCACCTCGACGCCTGGCAAAGGATCGACCTTCCGGGTCAAGCTGCTGCTGTCCGAGGTCACCAATCCGACCCGCACCCGCTCGATCCGCGCCCCGGTGCTCGGCTATCACGGCGCCCGCAAAACCATCCTGGTAACCGACGACGATCCGGCGCAGCGCGGCCTGCTGCAGGACACGCTGGCGCCGCTCGGCTTCATCGTGCTGGTGGCGACCGACGGTTATTCCTGTATCGACCTCGCCGAGCACTGCCAGCCCGACCTCTTCCTGCTCGACATCTCGATGCCCGGGATGGACGGCTGGACCGTGGCCGAAACGCTGCGAACCCACGGCCATCATAACGCGCGCATTCTGATGCTGTCCGCGAGTGCGCTGGAGGCGCACGGCACGCTGCTGTCGCAGCCGTTTCACGACGCCTATCTGATGAAGCCGGTCGACATTCCGCGACTACTCGAACTGATCGGCCAGTTGCTCAAGATCGACTGGATCTACAAGGGCGAAGCGAGCGCCGCGGCACAGAATGCCACCGAGATTCAACATCCGCCGATGCAGCACGTCGAGGAATTGATCGAGCTCGGCAAGATCGGCTACATCCGCGGAATCGAATCCAAGCTCGATCAGATCCACACCGATTATCCGGAGACTTGGGCGTTCGTGTCGCAGATGCGAACGATGGTCGAGCAGTTCGACCTCGATTCTTACATGAAGACGCTGAACACGCTGTATCGCCATGAACAATGATTTGAAAAAGCGCGATATCGCCCTGGTCGTCGACGACTCTCCCGAGACGCTGCGGATGCTGACCGACGCGCTCGACGGCGCCGGCATGACCGTGATGGTCGCGCTCGACGGCGCCGCGGCGATGCGGATCGTCGAACAGATTACGCCGGACATCATTCTGCTCGACGCGGTGATGCCCGGCATGGACGGCTTCGAGACCTGCCGAAGGCTGAAGCGCAGTCCCGGTCTGTCCGACGTGCCGGTGATCTTCATGACCGGACTGTCGGAGTCCGAGCACATCGTCCGTGGCCTGGAAGCCGGCGGCGTCGATTACGTCACCAAGCCGATCGCAATCGTCGAGATGCTGGCGCGGATCCGCGTGCATCTGAACAACGCCCGCGTCAGCCAGAGCGCCCGCGCAGCGCTGGATGTTTCAGGACGTTTCCTGCTCGCGGTCGATCGGCTCGGCAAGGTGCTGTGGGCGACGCCGCAGGCCCAGAAACTGCTCGCCGCCGACGGCGCGCCAGAGGATGGCTTGCGCCTCGATCTGCCGAAGCCGTGGCTCGAATGGCTGGAGCAGGTACACACCGGCCTCGCCCAGCCGAAGATGCCGATGAAATCCTCGATGCTGCGCAATGACGAGCTGCGGCTGCAATATATGGGCAAGCTCGGGCCCAACGAATTCCTGCTTCGGCTGGGCCGCGACACCGCGACCGAAGCGCCGGCTCAGTTCTCGGCGGAGTTCGGCCTCACCAGCCGGGAAAGCGAAGTGTTGGCGTGGCTGAGCAAGGGCAAGACCAACCGCGACATCGCGCAGATCCTGGGGCTCAGTCCGCGCACTGTCGACAAGCACCTCGAGCAGATCTACGCCAAGCTCGGCGTCGAAAACCGCACCGCCGCGGCGGCGATCGCCACCAATGCGAGCCGCCGAGACTAGCTGTTTGGCTCGGTGCGTCCGAGCCGGCCTGCGCGGGCTTCGATCTCGGCATTGAGTTCACCGCCGGCCAGCACGACGATCGCGGTCATCCACATCCAGATCATCAGGCCGATCGCGGCGCCGAGTGAGCCATAGGTCGCGTTGTAGTCGGCGAAATTGGCCAAGTAGTAGGACAGCGCGGCCGAACCGGCGAGCCAGCTCAGCGTCGCGACTGCGCTGCCCGGCACCACCCAGCGCCACGGCGGCGCCGCGCGGTCAGCCGCGGTGCGATACAACAAAGCGAGGCCACCGAAGGTCAACGCCGCCAGCACCGGCCAGCGCCCGACATCGACCACCACCGCAACCAGGCTGCCGAGCCCGATCCGCGCCAGCACGATCGGCGCCGCGATCACGAGGCCAATGGCTGCCAG
This sequence comes from Rhodopseudomonas sp. G2_2311, assembly GCF_047501505.1. Classification (NCBI taxonomy): domain Bacteria; kingdom Pseudomonadati; phylum Pseudomonadota; class Alphaproteobacteria; order Hyphomicrobiales; family Nitrobacteraceae; genus Rhodopseudomonas; species Rhodopseudomonas sp. G2_2311. The sequence goes on along the minus strand of NZ_JAZDRK010000005.1, from coordinate 159,649 downwards.
CACCGCGCCAAGCGCGCCGAGCGTGAACAGCAGCGAGAACCCATTGAGCTTGAAGAAGCCGCGCTGCTCGTCGACGTCATACACTGCATTCAGCGCGTCGATGATCGCCTTGACGCCGCCGTTGGCGCTCCATAGCGCCAGCGACAGGCTGACCAGGAAGGCGAATCCGAGCTTAGTCTGGCCGTTAGCCAGCACCCGTCCGACCTGATCCTCGATCACCGAGTAGGTGCCGGCGGGGACGATCGCGGCGAGCTGCGCGAGGTGGCCTCGGATCGTCCCCCCGTCGGTGAACAGCGCGTAGGACGACACCAGCGCGGTGATGGCGGGAAACAGCGCAAGCAGCCAGTAGAACACCACTCCGGCGGCGACCAGCGGCAGCCGGTCATCGCCGATCCGCCGGTAAGTGCCGAGCGCGATCGGCTTCCACTCGGCGCGCAGCACCTGCCATGGGGAGGTGAAGTCAAGACGCGGCTCTGCCGGGGCGCTCCTAGGAGTCGCGCGCCACCGTCGGCGCACAGCGAGGCTCGGCTCCGCGTTCATGTCGGATGCTTCAGGATGAGACTTGGAGTGAACTTGGATTAGTGCGTATTGGACTCTTGCCAACGCTCCAGATCCGGCTTGTCTGGCGGGTTCTGGTCATCGACTTGCGAGCTTTGCCCCGGCTTTTTCCAAGGCTCGCGCGTGCCGCTCTTCATTGCGTCGCCGGGGCGATCGTCAGGCGCCTTGTCGTCGGCCATCGCCATCACTCCAGCCGGACGTTGTCTTCAGCGGCTTCGGCGACGCGCTTGGCCTTCTCGCCGACTTCGCGAACCGCTGCCATCGCGGCTTCCGGCGTCAGGCCCTGGCGGCGGGCTTCTTCCGCGGCCGCACCGGCGACATCACGCGCCATTTCGCTGGCTCGTGCAGCCTGCTGCCGCGCGTAGTCGCGCGCCTGCGCCATCACTTCATCGCTGGTGTCACCGAACAGTTCACGCTCGGTCTCAGTCGCCGGCAACGATGCGGCGATGCCCGCGCCAATCGCAACACCGATCGCGCCAAGCAGCAGCGGCTGTTCGTTGAACAGGTCGCCGAGTGTGCTCTTGGCGCTGTCGAACAGATCGGCGCCGGTCTCAGGAATCGCACGTCCAAACTCGGCCGCCCGATCGAACGCCTCCGCCCCGCGTTCCCGCGCCATCCGTGCCGTCTCAGTGGCGACACTCGCTGCGCTGTCGCGCACATCCGACAGTTTTTCCCCCACATCGGCAAAGCGTTCGCCGACGCGGCCCATTGCGTCCGAAGCGACGTCGGGCACGCGGTCGAGGCCGGTGCGGCGCACGATCCGCTCGGCGCTGGCCTTGGCGCGGTCGCCGGTGAACAGCCACAGCAGCCCCATGCCAATCAGTGCGGTCGAGACGGGGTTGCGGCGCATTGCATCGCCAAGATCGCTGATCAAAGGCAAGCCATCCTTCTTGGTCATCGGATCATCTCCCCGGCCGCTTCCTTGTCGCGTTGCAATTGCTCGATGGTCATTTGAGGTTTCAACGTTTCGGGCGACAACCGGTTGGCGCCGAAGCCGATCAGCGCCGCCGCGATGCCGGTGGTGCAGCCGCCGACGATCAGATACGCGACCGAGCTGGAAAAACCGTGCTCGACCAGCGCCGCGGCAGCGGCCATCAACAACACTACCAACCCCGGAATCAAGATCACGGCGCCGGCGCCGATCATGGCGGCGGCGCGGCCGACTTGGCCAAGCTTGTCGGACATTTCCGCCCGCGCCAGCTCGAACTCGTTGCTGATAAGCTTGGCGAACTGCGTGAAAGCGTCGCCGAACAGGTCCGGAATCGAACGGTTGTTATTCGGCGCGGTCATCATCGAAGCTCCGGTTGGGCTCGGCATCGACGACGCGGCTGTCACGTCCGCCGCTCGAGCTCTTCAGGAAGCGGACCGCGCCGAAGCCGGCAAGCACCGCCAGACCGAGAAACACAGTCGGCTGCCGGCGGGCAAAATCCTGCACCCCATGGATCAGGTCCGACAGATCGCCGCGCTGCACCGTGTCGGAGATGTCTTCGACCTTGGAGGCTGCCTTACGCATGTACACGCCGGCGATCGGCAGATCGTTGTCGAACTCGCGCGAGGCGCGGCGGATGGCATCCGCGATATTCGCGACATAGTCGGCGCCGGCCTGTTTCTCCTCGTATGCGCGACGCTTGAGCGATTCGCCGGCTTCGGCTGCAAAGTCGCGCGCGGTCTCGGCAAACTCCTCGGCCTTAGCGCGAGCGGCTTCCGCAGACTCGCTGGCGAGACCCACGATCCGCTCCTTCAGATCCCGCTCCGGCTCGCCGCCGCTTCCCATTTCTCCGGCCATGTCCTGCGGATCCTTCTTTGCTGATTTCGGCGGCTGCTGGCGACCGCCATTGGCGTTGCCAGTCGAGCCAGGAGTTTTGACGATCTGCTCAGCCATGTCCGATGTCTCCGATCAATGTTTGTTCTGCGAGGGCGACGGCGCTTCGAACGATGCAGCGGCCGCCTCGGCAACCTTGCGAACGCGCTGGCCGAGATCGCGAACATTCTCGGTGATGTCCTCGCCGGTCAATCCTTGCTGTTCGGCTTCCCGCGCGGCGCCTTCATAGGCGGCCCGGCCCTTCTCCATACCGCGCGTCATCGCATCCTTGGCGCGCTCGCCAACCTGCCGACCGACACGCTTGCCGCCGGCGCGGACACGCGGGAATGCGCTGGCGATGAGCCCGCCGATCAGTAGCCCGGCGCCAGCCACCAGCAGCGGATGGTCTGTCAGCGTCTGCTTTGCGGTCTTGGTCGCCCGGTTGCTGAAATCGGTCGCCTGGTCGCGCAGCCGCGCCGCCGCATCCATGCCGGCGTCGCGGGTGTCGTGCAGGGTCTCGCGCATCTTTGTTGCCGCATCGCCGGCGCGCTCGCGGACCTGCTCGGCAGCATCGCGCACGGTATCGGCGACGACACTGGCGAGCCCAGCGCCGCGTGCGGCGAGCTGATCAGCCTCCCCGGCAAATGCCTCACCAGCCGCGGTGGCGCGGCGGCGCAGATCGTCGCCGCTATGCGCGATGCTGCGGCTGAGATCATCGCCCTTGTGTTTGAGATCGGCGGCTGTCGCGGTAGCAGCCTGGCGGAATTGTTCGGCCCGGGTGGTCACCACATCGCTCGCGGCATCGATCGCACCGGCAGCGTATTCGCGCGCCGCAACGGCAGTGTCCGCGGCATCGGCGGAGAATTCGCGGGCCCGGCGTTCGAGGTCACCAGCCAGATCGCGCGCCTTGTCGGATGCGCGCTGCGTCAGCTCGGTGCCGGAACGGGTACCGGCGAGATACAGTCCAGCGCCAATCATCAGCACCGGCGCCGGGATCGCACGCGCCACCTTCCACAACGGATAGGCCAGCGTGGCGCCGACCGCGACCGCCTGCACCGGATTGTTGCGGATCGAGTCGCGAACGTTGTCGGCGATCTCTTCGCCGCGCGACTTGATGTAGCTGCCGACCTCGGCCTTGATGGCCGCGGGCGAATACTTCTCGCGCACCTCGTTGGCGGTGTCCGCGACGCTGGCGCGCAGCTGGCCCACGGTCTCGGTCAGGCCGGCCCGGGCGCGCTCGGTGTCGCGGCGAATCTCTTCCAGGCTGCGTGTGTCGTTGGCCATGAGATGCCTCCAATCCTTGTCTCGCGTCCCCAACTCGGGCGGGTCGGCTATGTTCCTTGCCGTCAATCCATTCATACAAATGGGGATTCGGGAACAACAGCGGAAGCGGCCCGGCACCTGCAAGTCCGAGATTCAGCGGTCAGCCGCCGCCCGATGCGGTGTTTAGCGGTAGCGAGGTCGGGGTAAGGTGGAGGACGCGCGATCATGCTTTCCGCCACCTGACGATGTTCGCTACAAAGCGAGGCGCGAACGGCCGGCGAACCGGCGGCGCAGCAATCCGGACCCGCCGCACACCTTTGGCCGCGGGGCGCATAGGGGGGACACGATGGCGCTTCACGACTTCACGCTGGCCGACGTCTATCGCCGCAACGCGGCGCTGTTTCCGGAGCGCACGGCCTTCGTCGTCGACGGCGTCCGCCTCAGCCACCGCGACTATCTGGCGCGGGCCGAGCGGCTGGCCAGCGGGCTGCTGCGCGACGGCGTGCAGCCCGGCGACCGCGTGGCGATCTTGTCACAGAACTGCATCGAGATGGTCGAACTGATCGGCGCGGTGGCGCTCATCGGCGCGATCCTGCTGCCGGTGAACTATCGATTGAATGCCGACGAGATCGCGTTCGTGCTCGGCGACGGCGCGCCCAGCGTGGTGGTGGCCGGCACCGATTATCGCGACATCGTTGCCGGGGTGCTGCCGTCGCTCGGCGGCGTCAAGAAGGCCTACGCGATCGGCGACGCCGGCGGGCCGTTCACGTCGTTCAAGGATCTTGCCTCGGACGCGCCGCTCAACGCGCCGGAGTTCGGCGCCGCCGACGGCTTCGTCATCATCCACACCGCTGCGGTCGGCGGCCGGCCGCGCGGCGCGTTGATCTCGCAAGGCAATCTCCTGATCGCGCAAAGCTCGTTGGTCGACGCCTGGCGACTGAGCGAAGCCGACGTCAATCTCGGCATGCTGCCGCTGTTTCATGTCACCGGGCTCGGCCTGATGCTGACGCTGCAACAGGCCGGCGGCGCGAGCGTGATCGCGGCGAAGTTCGACCCGGCGCAAACGGCGCGCGACATCGAAACTCACAAGGTGACAGTGATGGCCGAGTTCGCCCCGATGCTCGGCAACATTCTCGATCAGGCGCAGCCGGGGCAGCTCGCCAGCCTGCGCGCGGTGACCGGGCTCGACACACCGGAGACGATCGAACGGTTCGAAGCCACATGCCCCAACGCGACGTTCTGGGCCACGTTCGGCCAGTCCGAAACCTCTGGCCTGTCAACGTTCGCGCCATATCGCGACCGGCCGAAATCCGCCGGGCGGCCGCTGTTCTGGCGCACCGTCGCAGTGGTCGACGCCGAGGACCGGCCGCTGCCGCCGGGCGAAGTCGGCGAGATCGTGCTGCGTGGCCCGACGGTGTTCAAAGGCTATTGGAATAACGCGGCCGCCACCCAGCACGCGTTCCGCAACGGCTGGCATCACACCGGCGACATGGGCCGGTTCGATGCCGACGGTTACTTGTTCTACGCCGGCCGTGCTCCCGAGAAGGAGCTGATCAAGACCGGTGGCGAGAACGTCTATCCGGCCGAGGTCGAAGGCGCGCTGAAGCAGCATCCGGCGATCGCCGAGGCGGTGGTGATCGGCGTGCCCGATCCGCAATGGAGCGAAGCCATCAAGGCGGTGTGTGTCTGCAAGCCGGGTGAGAGCATCACCGCCGATGCCCTCGCGGAATTCGTCGCCTCGCTGATCGCACGCTACAAGAAGCCGAAGCACGTGGTTTTCGTCGAAGCACTGCCGAAGGACGCCAAGGGGGCTGTCGATCGGGCCGCGGTGAAGGCGGCGCACGGGCAAGCGTGACGCCGGCCGGCGCGCTCACTCACTGCAGCGAGAATCGCACCGGAACGGTGAAGCTCAGCGACGACTGGGTGATCTCGCTCGGAAACGGCGGCAGCGGCTGGGCGCGGCGGATCATCGCCATGGTTTCGGCATCGAGCGCCGAAAAGCCGGAGGTGCGGGCGAGCCGGCTGCCGAGCACCTGTCCGCCGCGGCCGACGGTGAACGACAGCATCGCCGTGCCCTGCTCGCGCGCCGCTCGCGACGCGGTCGGATATTGCTTGTAACGGGCGAGATGCGCAGCCAGCCGGTCGCGATACGACGGCAGTGCCGCGGCGGCAGCAGCCTGCCCGGCGTTCGCCGCGGCAGCGAGCGCCGCCTGACGCTCGGCCTTCGGCGCCGCAGTGGTGCGCGGCGCCGGCGGATGCACATGCGGCTTGGCCTTGGCCTCGTCGCGCTTGGTATCATCGCGCTTCGCCCGTTCGCGCCTGACCTCCTCACGCTTCGGCTTTGCGTCGTCGCGCCGGGCAGGTTCGACCGCAGCGGGCGGCTGCGGCAGCACGACCTCCGATTGCGGCAACACCGGCGCGGGGGGGGCAGGCTGTTGCGCCGCGAATTGCTGCGGCGCTTCGGGTGCCGGTGCCGGAGGCGGCTGTTTGGCCTCGTCCTGTGGCTTCGGCGCTTCCTGCATCTCGGGTCCCGGCGCGAGATCCTGCGGCTGCAGCGTGGGCGCCGCGGAGCTCGGCGCCATGTCGACCAGGATCGCCGGCATCACCACGCCAGGCGACGGCGACTGCTGATACCAGGCAACCGCTGCGGCGATCAGACCGAAATGTGCCATGACGATCGCGGTCGCCGACAGCAGCCATTGGCTGCGGCCGCGGCCGGGCGTCTCGTGCAGCACGTAGTCGTTCATGGCTGATCCCGGCCGTCGAGTCCGACCAGCGCGACCTTGAGATAGCCGGCGTCGCGCAGCAGGTTCATCACCGCCATCAGCTCGCCGTAAGCCACCGCCTTGTCGGCACGCACGAAGATCCGCTCGTCCTTATTGCCGTTCGTCGCGCTCTGCAGCGCGGAGGACAGCGCGTCACGCGCCACGATCGTCTCCCCGACCGCGAGCGTCAGATCCGGTTGCACCGACAGATACACCGGCTTGTCCGGGCGCGGCTGCGGCGCTGCGGTCGAGGCCGGTAGATCGACGCCGATATCGACGGTGGCGAGCGGTGCGGCGACCATGAAGATGATCAGCAGCACCAGCATCACATCGATGAACGGCGTGACGTTGATCTCGTGCGCGATCTCGAGGTCGTCCTCCGCCGCGAGTCGTCGTCCGCCGAGCCGCACGCCCATCGCCTCACCCTGCCCGCATCTGCCGCGCCGAGCGGCCGCGATCGCGGCTGACCAGCAGCAGCACCTGCGCCGACGCATCGCCGAGCAGCGCCCGATACGCCGCAATGGCACGGACGAGGTAGTTGTAGATCACCACCGCCGGCACTGCGGCGACAAGGCCGAGCGCGGTGGCAAGCAGCGCCTCGGCAATGCCCGGCGCCACCACCGCCAGATTGGTGGTGTGCGCTTCGGAGATGCCGATGAAGGCATTCATGATGCCCCACACCGTGCCGAACAGGCCGACGAACGGCGCCACCGCGCCGATGGTGGCGAGAATGCCGGTGCCGCCGGCGATCTTGCGCGCCATCGCCGCCTCGACGCGCTCCAGCCGCAGCGCGACCCGGTCCTTGAAGTCGGCATCAAAGGTCCAGCCCGATAGGCTGCCTTCGCGCGCGGCGGTCTGAATCAGTTGCGAGACCGCGTCGTGCGCGCCCTCGCTGCTGCGGCCGAGTTCGGCCAGAGTCGTATCGGTTTCGAGTTTGGCAAGGCCGTCGCGGGCGCGTGCGGTTTCGCGCCGCAGCTCGACGGTCTTCGACAGCCACACCGTCCAGGTCGCCAGCGACGCCAGCGCCAGGCCGGCCATCACCACCTTCACGACGATGTCGGCGTTTTTGAACATGCCCCACGGCGACAGGTCGTGCGGCAGGCTGGCGATGTCGGCGGCGGCATGCGCGGCGCTGCCGAGCAGCAGCGCGGCCACGGCGCCGAGCGCGCCGGCACGGACGAGATTGCGGATCATCGGCGGGACGCGAAACGGCGGCATCATCCACTTTCGACAGGCAAAGACGTTCGGCGCGGGGCCGCGAGCTATCGCATGGATCGCCGGCCGCCCGAAATCAATTCTGGCCCCTCCGCTCCCCTGCCCGACGGCCATCGCATAATCGCGGCGGACGCGGTTTGTTCTGGCTCAAAGCGGCTGGCTTCCGGAACTTCGCGGCGCACGCCGACGGCCTTCACCACAGCGCTCCGCGGCACGGAATTCCTCGGCAGCTGCGGCAGAGAAGCCGTTTGCAGTCGCGCGCGCGACCTGCCACACTCCGCGGAACACAACCGGCGCCATAAGCCGAGACAACAAGAAACGGGAGGAAGGATGAGCTCCTACGAGACGATCCTGGTCGAGCGACCGGATCCGGCGGTCGCACGAATCGTGATGAACCGTCCCGACGCGCGCAACGCGCAGAATCTGCAGATGACCTACGACCTCAACGCCGCGTTCGACGACGCGGTGCAGGACGACACCGTCAAGGTGATCATCTTGGCAGGCGCGGGTCCGCACTTCTCCGCCGGCCACGATCTGCGCGCCACCACCAAGAACGAAGCCGGCATCGACTTTCCGCCGGTCGGCGCCTGGGGCGGCTTTCGCGAGCCTGGCGCGCACGGACGGATGGCGCGCGAGCAGGAGATCTATCTGCAGATCACCCGGCGCTGGCGCAATCTCGCCAAACCGACAATCGCGGAAGTGCACGGCAAATGCATCGCCGGCGGGCTGATGCTGGCTTGGGCCTGCGACCTGATCGTCGCATCGGACAATGCGGAGTTCTGCGATCCGGTGGTGACGATGGGCGTGTGCGGCGTCGAATGGTTCGTGCATCCCTGGGAGCTCGGGCCGCGCAAGGCCAAGGAGCTCTTGTTCACCGCCGATAGCTGGAGCGCACAAGAGGCCCACCAGCTCGGCATGGTCAATCACGTGGTGCCCGCCGCCGAACTATCCGCCTTCACCATGGCGCTTGCGCAGCGCATCGCTGCCAAGCCGAGCTTCGCGCTCAAGATGACCAAGGAAGCGGTCAATCGCTCGGTGGATATCCAGGGTCAACCGGCCGCGATCGATCAGGCGTTCGCGCTGCATCAGCTTTGTCACGCTCACAATCTGCAGGAGTTTGGAATGATCGTCGATCCGTCGGGACTGCATCCGTCGGTGCGCAAACAGGTGAAGGTGTAAGCGATGGATCTCACGCCGAGTGACGAACAGCGGCTGCTGCGCGAAAGCGCCGACCGCTTCATCGCCGAGACCTACACCATCAAGCTGCGCGAACAGAACGCCAAGGAGCCGTTCGGCTTCAGCGAAACGATCTGGAAGCAGTTCGCCGATCTCGGCTGGCTGGCGCTGCCGCTACCGGAAGCCCATGGCGGCATCGGCGGCGGCGCGATCGAAGTCGGAATCCTGATGGAAGCGTTCGGACGCGGCCTCGTCAGCGAGCCGTATCTGTCGACCGTAGTGCTCGGCGCCGGCCTCGTCGCCGAACACGGCCGCGACGAGCAGAAGGCGGCGCTGCTGCCGAAGGTCGCGGACGGCACGCTGCGGCTCGCCTTCGCGCATGCCGAACGCGCGGCGCGTGCGGATCTGTCGCGTGTCGATACCACCGCCCGCAAGGACAGCGACGCTTACGTGCTCGACGGCGCCAAGCTCGCCGTGCTGGACGGCGCATCGGCCGATCAGCTGATCGTGTCGGCGCGGCTGGCCAACAACGGCAGCGGCTCGCTGCGGCTGTTCCTGGTGCCGCGTGATGCGGCCGGGCTGACACTCGCCGACTATCCGCGGCTCGGCGGCGGACGGGCGTGCAATCTGACGCTGGAGAATGTGCGCGTGCCAGCCGACGCGATGCTCGGCGCCGATGTCGACGCCTATCCGGCGGTCGAGGCGGTGGTCGATCGCGCCCTCGCCGCGATGTCGGCCGAAGCGGTCGGCATGATGCAGACGCTGACCGACAAGACGCTCGACTATACCAAGGTTCGCAAGCAGTTCGGCCGTCCGCTCGCCGCCAATCAGGTGGTGCGGCATCGCCTCACCGACATGTCGGTGCAGGTCGACGAAGCCCGTTCGATGGCGCTGCGTGCCGCGCTGAAGGCCGAGGCGGACGCTGCCGACCGCGGCCGTGCCTGTTCCGGCGCCAAGGCCAAGATCGGCAAAGGTGCGCGCTTCGTCGCTGAGCAGTCCGTGCAGCTTCACGGCGGCATGGGCGTCACCGAGGAGCTCGACGTCGGCGCCTACTTCAAACGCCTGCTGGCGTTCGAAACCCTGTTCGGCGGCAGCACCCACCATTATCGCCGCCACGCCGTGCTCAGCGGCCGGCCGATCTAACAAAAGCGAGGCATCGACATGGACATGACCTTCGGCGACGCCGAGCTCGCCTTCCAGCAGGAAGTGCGCGACTTCATCGCGGCCAATCTGACACCCGACATGAAGCGGGCGGAATCACTCAACGCTTCGGTGTTCTCCGAGCCGGAGGCCGGCGTGCCGTGGCAGCGCGCCCTCAACGCCAAGGGCTGGGGCGCACCTGGCTGGCCGGTCGAATATGGCGGCCCCGGCTGGACGCCGGCGCAGCGCTGGATTTTCGAGACCGAATGCGCCCATGCCGGCGTGCCCACGCCGACGCCGATGGGCGTCAAGATGGTCGGGCCGGTGATCATCGGCTTCGGCTCGCCGGAGCAGAAGAACTACTTCCTGCCGCGAATCCTGTCCTGCGAGGACTATTGGTGCCAGGGTTATTCCGAGCCCGGCTCGGGCTCGGACCTGTCGTCGTTGAAGACCCGTGCGGTCCGCGACGGCGACGAGTACATCATCAACGGCACCAAGATCTGGACCACCCACGCGCACAACGCCAACATGATGTTCGCGCTGGTGCGCACCAGCGACGAGCCACGGCAGCAGGACGGCATCAGCTTCGTGCTGATCGACATGAAGAGCCCCGGCATCACCATCCGGCCGATCCTGACGATCGGCGGCGACCACGAGGTCAATCAGGTGTTCTTCGACGACGTCCGGATTCCGGCGTCGAACCTGGTCGGCGAGGAAGGCAAGGGCTGGACCTACGGCAAGTATCTCTTGGAATTCGAGCGCGGCTCCGGCATCGCCTCGGCGAAGCTCCGCAAGGCGCTGCACCGGGCGGCGGCGTTCGCCGAGTCGGACGCGACCGGACGGGCAATCGAGGATCCCGACATCGCGATCCGGATGTCGGAGGCCGAGGTCGATATCGATGCGCTGGAAATGACCGAGCTGCGTGTGCTCTCCGCGCTGCAGAACGGCCAGAACCCCGGCGCGGTGTCGTCGATCCTGAAGCTGCGGACCAGCGAGATCTACCAGGCAGTGAGCCGGCTCGCGGTCGACGTGATCGGCAATGACGGCCTCTATGTCGAACCGACCCGTCCGCTGCACCGCCTCAACGCCCCGCCGGCGATTCCAGAAGACGAACTCGCCGTGATGCCGACCCATCTCAACGGCCGCGCCTACACCATCTTCGGCGGCACCTCCGAGATCCAACGCGACATCATCAGCAAGCTGGTACTGGGGTTGTAGGGAACCACAACCGTCGTCGTTGCGAGCGAAGCGAAGCAATCGAGGCTCCGTACACGACGCTGGATTCTTCGTCGCTTCGCTCTTCGCAATGACGAGGAAAGCGATTGATATCTGCCAATCCCAAAGAAAAATGCCCGGCCCGAGCCGGGCATTTGCGTTTGAGGCAATGTGCCGAGATTATTTCTCGGTCTTGTAGGACTGGTTCTTGGCGATCGTCGTCCAGCGGCCGTCCTTGATCTGGCCGATCACCGCCGCCGAGACGCCGAGGTGGTTGTCCTTGGAGAAGCTGATCGGGGCGCCGCCGAAAATGTCATCGAAGGTCTCGCCGGATTCCAGCGCGGTCATCAGCGACTCGGTGGTGAGGGACTTGCCGGCCTTCTTGGCGAAATGCGCGAACACCATCACGCCGTTGTAGCCGGCGGTCGACTGCTGGTTGGCGTCGATGCCGAACATCTTCTTGTAGTCCTCGATGAACTTCTTGACCTCGCCGGTGGCGGTGTCGGCGTAAAAGATCTCGGTCTGACCGACGCCATAGATGCCTTCGGTGGTTTCCTTGCCGAGTTGCGGAAAATCCGGCACGTAGCTCGGCGACGACACCACGAAGGTCGGCTTCCAGCCGAGCTTCTGCGCCGCCGTGGTGATTCCGACCGACTCGCGCACCACCGAGCCGAGCGCCACCATGTCACAGCCGTCAGCCTTCATCCGCGCGACCTGGGAGTTGAAGTCGGTGGCGCCGCGCTTGAACGACACCATGGTGGCGCTCGGGATGTTCATCGCCTTGAGCTGGTCGGTGTAGGCGTCGGTGAAATTCTTACCCATCTCGTCGTCCTGATAGACGATGCAGGGCTTCTTCGGTTTGGTGTTCTCGATGACGTATTTGATGCCGAGCCGCATCGTGTCGTAATACGGGCTGAACATGTTGAACTTCAGCCGATCCTCAGGCTTCGCCGGGTCCATCTTGAAGGTGAACTCGGCGGCGGTGATCGGAAACAGGTGCAGCATGCCGGCCGACTGCACCAGCGGCATCGGCGCCAGCGTGGTGGCGGAGCCCATTGCCGATACGATCGCGAACACCTTGTCGAGTTCGATCAGTTTCTGGGTGATCAGCACCGCTTTCTTCGGATCGTAGCCGTCGTCCTCGTTGACGAGGCGAATCTTGCGGCCGTTGATGCCGCCGGCGTCGTTGATCTGCGCGATCGCCAGCTTCATGCCATTGGTGGCCGGTACACCCCAGGCCTTCAGCGGCCCGCTGAGGTCCATATGGGTGCCGATCACAATCTCACTGTCCGTGACGCCTTGAGTCTTGAACTGCGCGAGGGCGGGCTGGGCGCCGAGGCCGATCAGCGCCGCGGCGGCGAGCATCGGCAGAGTGCTGGACTTCATGGTTTCGCTCCCTCTTTGTTGTTTCGTTGGTTGATGGCTAATGCGCGCTGGCGGCCGACCGTCGCTCTTCCACGAGGTCGCCGTCGTCACCTTTCAAAAGATGCCGCCGCATCGTTCCCGATGGCGCCAGTTCGGCATCCCCCGGACGCAACGCCCGCTCGATCAGCGTGAAGCGCTCGATCCGGATCGCGGCGTGGCGGCGATTGACGTCGGCGATCGCCGAACCCACCAGCGCGCGGATTTCGTCGGCCTGGCACAGGCTCTGGAAATGCGTGAACGGAATGCCGCGGTCCTGCGCGTAGCGAACCGCGTGGTCGCCATCGAGCAGCACCTTCGCAACCGCGCGGCCGTCGCGGTCGAGATGCACGAAGGCGTCGGCGATATAGGGCGAGGCGCTGAGCTCCTGCTCGGCGGCGAACGGCAGCACGCGTTCGCTGCCCCGCTGCAGCACGTCGTCGAGCCGGCCGACGATAGCGTAACGATCCGCGCTCTCACGGCGGGCGATGTCACCGGTGTGCCACCATCCGTCGCGATGTAGGACAGGCGTGGTGTCGCCCGCATAGCCGAGGAACAGTGCGTCGCCGCGCAGCCAGAGTTCGTCATGGTCGCCGAGCTTCCACTCCATCGCGTGATGATCGGCAATCCGCACGGCGCCGCCGGCTTCAGCATGGCCATAGATATCCGTCAGCGGCCGGCCAAGCGCGGCGAACCAATCGGCAACATCGGGCCGCAGCGCCGCCCCGCTCGACAGGCACAACCGTGCGCGGCCAAGGCCGAGCCGCCGCCGAATCGGTGCGAGCACCAAGGTATCGGTGATCATGCGCAGCGGCGAGCCGTCGCGGCCATGGGCAAACGCGATGCGGCACGCCCAGTGCTGAAACTTCGTCGTTTCGCCGATCGCCAGCAGGATGCCGGCGTGCAGCCTGGCGTATAGCTGCGGCGAGGCCTGCACGATGGTCGGCTGTAGTTCGGCAAGATCGGCCAACGCCGTGTCCGGACTTTCCGGAAAATTGACCACCGTGCCGGCGAGCAGCGAGGCGTAGATGCCGACCACGCGCTCCAGCACATGATGCAGCGGCGTGAGCGACAGCCGCTCGTCGCTGGCACGCAATCCCAGCACCTGCATCGCGCGTTCGGCCTGCGCGATCACCGCATCATGGCCGAGGATCGCACCGCGAACCGGGCCAGTGCCGCCGGAGGTGTAGATAATCGCAGCCTCGCGTCCCGCCGCTCCCGAGGCGCCGTCCCGTCCCGCCGCTTCGAGCGCCGACAGCGGAATCACGCAAGGATCACCGGCGCCATCGTCCCACTGCTGATGCATCGCGACGACGCGCCGGAGCGACGGGCAGCGTTCGCGGACGCGGAGCGCTTTGTGCAGTTGGTCGTCGCCGGCGACGAACAATACGCTGGCCTTGCAGTCGCCGAGCACGCGCGCGAGATCATCGGCGTCGCCATGCGGATCGAGCCCGGCTGAGACACCGCCGGCCGCGCCGATCGCGAGATCCGCCAGCACCCACTCGTAACAATTGTCGCCGATCACCGCGCCGACCGAACCGGGGCCGACGCCTTGAGCGCGCAGGCCGGCGGCGATCGCCTCGATGCGATCCGCGAACTGGCGGCCGCCGACCGGCTGCCACAGCCCGTAGCGCTTCCAGCGCAGCACCGGGGCATCGCCGTGCTGGCGCAGCGCCGCGATGACGCGGCCCGCCAGCGTGGTCGTGTCAGTGCCGCTTGCCATGTCCGCTCTGTCCGTGGCCGAGATAGAATTCCCGGATCTGATCCGATTGCATCAGGTTGGCGCAGGTGTCGTGCTTCACTACCCGGCCGACCTCGAGCACATAGCCATAGTGTGCGGTCTCCAGCGCCATCCGCGCGTTCTGCTCGACCAGCAGGATCGAGACGCCCTCCTCGGCATTGAGCCGCCGAATGATCGCGAAGATCTCCTTGACCAACAGCGGCGACAGACCGAGCGACGGCTCGTCGAGCAGCAGGACCTTGGGCCGCGCCATCAGCGCGCGGCTGATCGCGAGCATCTGCTGCTGGCCGCCGGAAAGCTGCCCGGCGAGCTGATCCTGGCGCTCGCGCAGCACCGGGAAATAGTTGAACGCCTTCTCGATGTCGGCGGCGACCTCGTGCTGATCGGTGCGGATATAGGCGCCCATCTTGAGGTTGTCGCGGACGCTGAGGAACGGGAAGATCTCGCGCCCCTCCGGCACGTGGCTAATGCCGAGCCGCACCACCTTGTCCGGCTCCATCGACTGGATCTTGCGGCCTTCGAACTCCACCGTGCCCTTCAGCGGATCGAGCACGCCCGAGATCGTCTTCAGGATGCTGGTCTTGCCGGCGCCGTTGGCGCCGAGCACCGCGACGATCTGGCCGCGCATCAGATCGAGGGTGATGCCGCGGATCGCGGTGATCGGGCCGTAGCAGCTTTCGATATTGGCAAGGCGCAGAATCGGCTGGGCGCTCATGCGATCAGGCTCCCAGATAGGCGGCGACGACGTCGGGATGGTTCTGCACCTCGTCAGAGGTGCCGAGCGCCATCATCCGCCCGTAGTTCAGCGCCAGCACGCGGTCGGAGACGCGGCTGACCAGCGACATGTCGTGCTCGACCATCAGCACGGTGATGCCGAGCCGGCTATTGATCTCGAGGATCCACTCCGCCATCGCGTTGGTCTCCTCGACGTTGAGGCCCGACGACGGCTCGTCGAGCAGCAGCAGCTTCGGTCCGACGCACAGTGCGCGGGCCACCTCGATCACCTTGCGAACGCCATAAGGCAGACTGCCGATCGGGGTGTCGCGATAGCGCTGCAGGCGCAGCACATCCATCACCTCCTCGGCGGCGCGCCGATGCGCGATCTCCTCGTCACGGACTTTCTTGAGACGCAGGATGTCCTGCCAGGTCGAGGTGGTGGAATGGCGATGTCGGCCGACCAGCAGATTGTCGAGCGTGGAAGCACTCTCGAACAGCTCGATGTTCTGGAAGGTGCGGGCAATGCCGCGACCGGCGATCTGCTGCGCCGACAGCCGCGTGACGTCCTCGTCGCGAAAGATGATGTGGCCGGCATAGGGCGTGTAGAGCCGACTGATCAGGTTGAACAGCGTGGTCTTGCCGGCGCCGTTCGGCCCGATGATGGTGAAGACCTCGCCTTCGGCGATGTCGAACGAGACGTCGTCGACCGCGGTGAGGCCGCCGAACTTGACGGTGAGCTTGTCGACCTTGAAGAACGTGCTCACCGGTTGCGCTCCGACTTCAAGAACATCCGCTGGGCTCGCGCGCTGGTCGGCCGATACAGCGGGAATTGCCGGAAATACGACTTCACCCGCGCCCATCGTCCATCGAGGCCCATCGGCTCAAAGATGATGAACAGGATGATGATCAGACCGAAGATCAGCGACTTCAGCCCTGGCGCGCCGGCGACGCGGACGATTCCGGCCTGGATCGCGTCGGTGAGCTGATCCGACAAGCCAATCCCCTGCATCGCCGCCAGGGTCAGTTGCGGCACCTTGTCCTTCACCACGATCAGGATCGGGTCGACCATAATCATGAAGATCGCGCCGAACACCGCGCCGCGCAGGCTGAGCACGCCGCCGATGATGATGATCATGACGAACTCGATCGACATCGACAGGCTGAACATTTCCGGGCTGATGAACGACAGCTTATGCGCGTACAGCACACCGGCGAGCCCGGTGAAGCCGGCCGAGATTGCGAACGCCCGGGTCTTGTAGCGCGCGGTGTCGATGCCCATGCTGCGCGCAGCAGTCTCGCTGTCGCGGATCGCCAGAAACGCACGGCCCGTTGGCGAACGAAGGATGTTGATCGCCGCCAGGATCACCACCACGGTGACGCCGAGGCAGAGATAATAGAATCCCTGTGCGCCGAGCTTCAGCCCGAACAGCGACGGCGCGCCGAGCATCAGGCCCTCGTTGCCGTTGGTGACGCTCTCCCAGCGGGTGACGATCTCCTCGACGATGAAAGCAAATGCCAGCGTGGCGATTGCCAGGTAGATGCCGTGCAGCCTTAGCGCCGGCAGCCCGACCAGATAGCCGATCAGCCCAGTGAAACCGCCGGCCAGCACCAGATACACCGGCAGCGGCAGACCATGCTTTTCGCAGACCGCCGCCGTATAGGCGCCGATCGCCATGAAGGCGGCATGGCCGATCGAGACCTGCCCGGCCTGCCCCGACAGCACGTTCATGGCGATGCCGACGATGGCGTAGATCAGCACGAACACCAGCTGGCTGAGATAATAGGACTCCAGCACATAAGGCGCGGCGATCAGCGCCGCGACCAGGACGGCGTACCAGAACGCAGCATTCTTCGACGGGAACAGCTGCTCGCTTTGCGCGTAGCTGGTGCGGACATGCGCGCTCATCTCAGACCTTCTTCAGCGCGTTGCTGCCGAACAGGCCCTGTGGTCGCCACAGCAGCACCGCGAGCAGCACCACATAGGCGGCGACATCCTTGAAGCCCTCCGGCAGATAGAAGCCCGACAGCGACTCGACGATGCCGATCGTGATGCCGCCGGCGAGCGCGCCAGGAATGCTGCCGAATCCGCCGAGCACCGCGGCCGGGAACGCCTTGATGCCGAGGAAGCCGAGATTGGCGTGGATGAAGGTGATCGGAGCCAGCAGCACGCCGGCGCAGCACGCCACGATCGCGCTCAGGCTCCAGATCAGCGAGAACATCCGCTTCACCGGAATGCCCATGTAGTAGGCGGCCAGCATGTTCTGCGACGTCGCCTGCATGGCGATGCCGATTTTGGTGAAGCGGAAGAAGGCGTAGAGCACGGCGCACAGCAGCGCGGTGGCGACGATGATCGACAGGCTGTCCTGCGACAGCACCAGCCCACCGAGCTGGATCACGCCGCCGGTGAACGGCGTCTCGATCCGCAGATCGTCGGTGCCCCAGATGATGCCGACCAGCGAACGGATGACGAGGCCAAGGCCAATCGTCGCCATCACGATCGAGAATTGCGGATAGCCGAGGATCGGCCGCACCACCAGCCGCTCCATCGCGGCGCCGAGCACCGCCATGCTGACCACACACAGCAGAAAGCCGAACCAGTAGTTCAGCCCGAGCGTGGCGATGAAGGTGAACGACAGGAACGCGCCGAGCATCATGATTTCGCCCTGCGCAAAATTGACGACTTCGGTCGCCTTGTAGATCAGCACAAAGCCGAGGGCGATGAGGCCGTAGACGCAGCCGAGGGCAATCCCGCCGATCACCTGCTGGACGAAATCGAGCATTTCTTCCCCGTGTGGTTCTTTGGCGAACCACATTTTTGCGGCCGACATTGATTGCCGGTCCGGCGTGACTGAGTGTTCCGTTACGCGTTGACCGCGCGTACGGCTTACTCAATCAGTTAATTAAAGTTAGATCATCGCGCGCCTGTCAAGGCGCGCGTCGATTACTTTTATGCTGCATCGCGAAGACGCGATTGCGGTCAGCAATCAGGCGATCAGATGTTCCGCTGATCTTTGACCCGCACCGCCTTGCCCTGAGAGCGCGGAACTTCGCCTGGGGCTTTCACCGAGACCTTGCAGGTGACGCCGATCAGCGACTTGATGTGATGCGTCACTTCCGCCGCCTTCTTGGCGCGGGCCTCGTCATCGAACGGCGCACCGGGCGCGACTTCGACTTCGACCGTCATGGCGTCGAGCGCCTTCTCGCGGGTCAGCACAATCTGATAGTGCGGCGCGATGCCGGGGAAGCCGATCAGCACCGACTCCACCTGCGACGGATAGACGTTGACGCCGCGGATAATCAGCATGTCGTCGTCGCGACCGGTGACACGCATGATACGCAGATGGGTGCGGCCGCAGGCGCAGGGCTCGGTGTTCAGGCTGGTGATGTCGCGGGTGCGATACCGGATCATCGGCAGCGCTTCCTTGGTGAGCGTGGTGATCACCAGCTCGCCGACGGAGCCCATCGGCAGCACCTGAAGCGTTTCCGGATCGATGGTCTCGAACAGGAAGTGGTCTTCCCAGCCGTGCAGACCATTTTGCGCAACGTGGCATTCGCAGGCGACGCCGGGGCCCATGATTTCCGACAGGCCATAGACATCGACCGCCTTGATACCGAGGCGCGCTTCGAGATCGCGGCGCATCGCATCGCTCCACGGCTCGGCGCCGAACAGGCCGACCCGCAGCGGCGCATCGCGCAGGTTGATGCCCATCTGCTCGGCGACTTCCGCGATGTTCAGCGCATAGGACGGCGTGCAGCACAGCACATTGGCGGCGAAATCGACGATGAGCTGCACTTGGCGTTCGGTGCCACCCCCGGAGGCCGGCACCACGGTGCAACCCAGCCGCTCGGCGCCATAGTGAGCACCGAGACCGCCAGTGAACAGGCCGTAGCCATAGGCGTTGTGGACAATATCGTCCGGCGACGCGCCGGCGCCGACCATCGAGCGCGCCATCAGATTGGCCCAATTGTCCAGGTCGGTCTTGGTGTAACCGACCACGGTCGGCTTGCCGGTGGTGCCGGACGAGGCATGGATGCGCGGCATCTGATTGCGCGGCACCGCGAACATCCCGAACGGATAGTTGTCGCGGAGGTCGGTCTTCTTGGTGAAGGGAAACTTCGCGAGGTCGGCCAGCGAGGTCAAATCCGCAGGCTTGACGCGGGCTTCATCGAAGCTGGCGCGATAGTGCGGAACGTCGCGATACGCCCGCTCGACAATCTTGCGCAGGCGCTCGAACTGCAGCGCCGCCAGCTGCGGCCGGGGCATCGTCTCGATGGCGCGGTCGTGCATATAGACGGTCTGTTCGCGCAATGCAGGCTGGGCGCTCATCGAAGCAATCCTTTGTCAGAAATCAGGAGGCCGCCGCGACGGCAGGCGCCTTGGCCAGCGCGTAGCCGGCGGCCAGCGCGTCCATGTTGAGATCGAGGAAGCCACGCGGCGAGGACGCGCGCACCACCTGCTCGACCGATTTATGCTTGCAGATGCCGGACAGTTCGATCAGCACGCCCAGCGCCACGATGTTGGTGACGCGTTCGCTGCCGAGTTCGATCGCGGTGCGGCTGAGCGGCAGCGGGTAGCGCTTGAAACGTCCGCCCTCCGGCAGTTCGGGGCACAGCCGGACGTCGGAGATCACCAGCGCGCCGGCCTTGAGCTTCGGCCAGGACGGCTTGATGGCGATCTTGTCGAGCAGCACCAGATGGTCGAATTCGATCGGCAGCGGATAATCGACCTCGCCATGGGCGACGACGAGGTCGGCATTGCAGAAGCCGCCGCGCGAGGTCGGCTCATAAGTCTGTGACTGCGCGACGTGACGGCCTTCCAGCGCCAGTGCGTCGGCGAGCAGCTTGGCGCTGAGCAGCAGGCCCTGGCCGCCGGTGCCGCCGAAGCGTAGTTCGATGCGGGATGTCGACATAGCTGGTTTCCCCGTCACTTGGCGGCACGCGCTGCGGCGGCGGCACGCAGCGCCGCGCCGTATTCCGGCCGGTTGCTCTGGGCCAGAATGCCGGTCGGCAGATCGGTCGAACGGAACGGCTCATCGACGCTGTCGCGATACGCGCTCGGGCGCATCTCGCTCTTCTGCCGCAGCACCATCTCGGCGGAAGAGCCCATGTCGTTCTTGCGGCCGTAGACTTCGGTGCAGTCCGACACCACTTCGACGAAAGCAAAGCCCGGATGCTGCAGGCCGGCCTTGATCAGCTCTTTCAGCTTCGGCACGTGCCGGGTGACTTCGCGTCCGACGAAGCCCGCACCGGCGGCCGTCGCCAGCGCGCAGGCGTCGAAACTCGGCTCGGAATTACCATGCGGCGTGGTGGTGGTCAGCCGCGTCTCCGACGTAGTCGGCGACACCTGACCGCCGGTCATGCCGTAGATCTCGTTGTTGAGCATCAGGCAGGTGAGCTTGAGATTGCGGCGGCAGGCGTGGATCAGATGATTGCCGCCGATCGCCAGACAGTCGCCGTCGCCGGAGATCACCACGACGTGCAGGTCGGGCCGGGCCAGCGCGAGGCCGGTCGCATAGGCCAGCGGGCGGCCGTGCGTAGTGTGGAAGGTATTGGCGTCGATATAAGCCGATAGCCGTCCGGCACAGCCGATGCCAGACACCACCGCGAGCTTGTCGCGGTCGATATTCAGCTCGTGGATCGCCCACAGCAGCGCGCGCAGCGCCATGCCGTGGCCGCAGCCCGGGCAGAGAAAGTGCGGCATCATCTCCTTGCGAAGATAATCGCGGACGTCGAAATGCGGCGCGTCGCGGAACATCTCAGACCTCCGAAGCGAGCTTGGTAGCAGCGGCTGCGATCTGCGCCGGCGTAATCGGTTCACCGCTGATCAGATGCAGGCCTTCGACGCGGCGGTCGCGAAGCTGACGCTCGATCTCGAGCCGCAGCTGGCCGATATTGAGTTCCGGCACCAGGATCGCCTTGGCGTTCCGGGTCGCCTCGCGCAGCGCGATCTCCGGGAACGGCCACAGCGTGATCGGGCGGAACAGCCCGACCTTCTTGCCTTCGGCGCGGCAGGCATCGACCGCGCGGCGAGCCGCACGGGCGCTGATGCCGATCGCAACGATCACCACCTCGGCGTCTTCGCAGCGCACGGCTTCGTAGCTGTCGATCAGATCGCGATGGCGGTCGAGCTTGGCATAGAGCCGGCCGAGATTCCGCGTCACCGTCTCCGGGTCCTGGCTCGGGAAGCCGGTCTCGCTATGCGTCAGGCCGGTGGTGTGGGTGCGATAGCCGTCACCCGGACGCGGCATCGGCGGCACCAGATCGGCATCGGCCGCGTATGGCTTGTAAGCCTCGCGCGGGCCGCTCGCCCATTTGCGGGTCGCGTGCACCGACGTGCGGCCACCGAGCGCCACGGTCTCGGACGACTGCGCGATCACTTGGTCGTACAGCAGGATCACCGGCGTGCGGCACAGCTCGGCAAGATCGAAGGCGCGAATAGTCTCGTCGTAGATCTCGCGTGCCGAGGCCGGCGCCAGCACGATCATCGGATAGTCGCCGTGGCTGCCGTAGCGGGTCTGGTAAATGTCAGCCTGCGACGGCCGCGTCGGCATGCCGGTCGACGGCCCCCCGCGCATCACGTTGACGATCACACAGGGAATCTCGGCGCCGGCGGCGTAACCGATGTTCTCCTGCTTCAGCGAGAAGCCGGGACCGGAGGTCGCGGTCAACGATTTGACGCCGCCCATCGAGGCACCGACCACCGCGGCCATTGCGGCGATTTCGTCTTCCATCTGGATGAACACGCCACCGGCGGCCGGCAGCATGGTCGACAGCCGCTCGGCGATTTCCGACGACGGGGTGATCGGATAGCCGGCGAAGAACTTGCAGCCGGCGTCGATTGCGCCCTGGGCACAGGCGGCGTTGCCGGACAGCAGCTTGGCAGCGGCGGCTTTGGGGACGTGACGATCCGGCGCGTTCATTGCGCGGCCTCCATCGCGGGCGCTTCGGTGTCGAGATGGACGCGGATCGCGAAGTCCGGGCACAGCCATTCGCACAGCCGGCAGCCGGTGCATTTCTCCGGCGCCACCAGTTCGACGACGCGGTCGGCATTGAGCTTCAGGCAGCGCTCGGGACACAGCTTGACGCAGATCTCGCAGCTCTTGCACCAGGCATCGGTGATCTCGAGCCGCGGCTGATATGGCGTATGCGCCGGTGCCGCTGCAGGCGCGGCATCGGCGGACGGCGTCTCGCTCTTGGCGTCCGCAATCCAGTTACGGCCGAGTTCGAACGCGGCCGAATTCACCGCGATCGTCTTCTTCGGCACGAAGGCGGTGACGGTCTTTTCCCATTCCGGCAGCGCGAATTCGAGCACGGTCGACAGCGCACCGAGCAACACGACGTTGGCGGCGCGCTCGTTGCCGAGCTCCTCCGCCATCTTGGTGGCGTCGATCGCGTAGGCTTCGGATACGTAGGCCGCGACTTGTTCGGCGGTCTCGGTCGAGTAGCGCATCGGCGCGCCGGGACGGCGGCTGAGGCAGGCGAACGGCGGCACGATCCGCTTGGTGTCGCAGATGAACACGCCGGTGTCGCGTTTCAGATGCGGCAGCCAGCGCAGCCCCTCGGCCCACTCCAGCGCGATCAGCACGTCGGCCTCACCCTTGGCAATGGTCGGCGACCACACCCGCGGCCCGAACCGGACGTGGCTGAACACGGTGCCGCCACGCTTGGCCATGCCGTGCACTTCGCTTTGCTTGACCTCGTAGCCGTGCGCCTGCGCCAGCGACGCAAGCACCTTGGACACCATGATCACGCCCTGGCCGCCGACGCCGACGATCAGCACGTTAGTAGGCTCCGCCAGCGCCGCGTTGAACGCCACCGGCTCGCTGTCCGCATTCACTGCGATGTTGCTCTGCTCGTTCATTGCGTCACCGCCGGGCTCGCGATCTTGATGCAGTCGATGGTGCAGACCTGGGCGCACAGCGTGCAGCCGATGCACAGCGCCGGATCGATCTTCACCCGGTGCCGCCCCTCGAACCACTCGTCGCTCCAAGTCAGAGCGGGGCAGCCGAGATTCATGCAGGACTGGCAGGCGGTGCACTGGCTTGTGATGACTTCCAGCGGCGGCCCCTTGATCTTGATCGGATCAAGCACGCACGGCCGGTTCGAGATCAGCACCGCGACGCCGCGATAGTTGATTGCCTCGCGGAGCGCCTGATGGGTGGCGGCGAGATCGTAGGAGTCGACCTTCTTCACCCATTTGACGCCGCAAGCCTTGATCAGCGCCTCGTAGTCGACCTGCGGCGCGGGTTCGCCGCGCAACGTCTTGCCCGTGCCGGGATGCTCCTGACCGCCGGTCATCGCCGTGATGTGGTTGTCGAGCAGCACCACTGCGATATTGGCCTGGTTGTAGACCGCGTCGATCAGCGCCGGCAGGCCGGCGTGAAGGAAGGTGGAGTCGCCGATAGTAGCCACCACCGGCTTGGTCTCCCCGGCCTTCGCCATGCCGATGGCATTGCCGATCGAGGAGCCCATCGCGACGCAGGTGTCGATGCCGCGCAGCGGATCGAGCACTGCCAGCGTGTAGCAGCCGATGTCGCCGGCGACGCGGGCGCCGGAGGCGCGCACCGCCATGAAGCTCGACGTATGTGGGCAGCCGGCGCACAGCACCGGCGGACGCACCACCGGCTCCGGCACCCATGCGTTGTAGGACGGCGGCGCCGGCAACAGGCCAGCCTGAACGAAGCCGGCGCGGACAACTTCAGGCGAGAACTCGCCGGCACGCGGAAACAGCCGCTTGCCCTCGACCTTGATGCCGAGCGAGGCGACCTCTTTCTCGATGATTGGTTCGAGCTCCTCGACCACGAACACCTGCTCGACCGAGGCGCAGAATTCGCGCAGCAGCGTGTCGGGCAACGGCCAAGAGGCGCCGAGCTTCAGCACGGTGGCGTTCGGCAGCACTTCGCGGAGATAAGGATAGCATGTGCCGGCGGTGATGACGCCGAACTTGGTATCGCCCCTCTCGATCCGGGTGATGTCCGCGGTGGCGAGATAGTCCTTCAGCTTGGTTTCGCGCTCGAGCACGAACAGATGACGGCCGCGGGCATGCGCCGGGATCATCACGTTCTTCGACGGCCGCTCCAGGAAGACGCGCGCCGGCACTTCGACGCGCTCGCCCACCGACACCGTGCTGCGGGTGTGGGACAAACGCGTGGTGCTGCGCACAATCACCGGCGTATCGAACTGCTCGGAGATCTCGAACGCCAGCTTGGTGAAGTCGTAAGCTTCCTGCGCGTCGCTCGGCTCCAGCACCGGGATATTGGCGAGCTGGCCGTAGATCCGGCTGTCCTGTTCATTCTGCGAGGAGTGAATACCGGGGTCGTCGCAGACGATCAGCACCAGGCCGCCATTCACGCCGATATAAGTCGCGGTCATGAACGCGTCGGCCGCCACGTTGAGGCCGACATGCTTCATCGCGCACAGCGCACGGCTGCCTGCGAACGACGCGCCCATCGCAACGTCGAGCGCGACCTTCTCGTTGGTCGACCACTGCGCGTGCAGATCCTCGACCGGATAGGTCGCAAGATTCTCAAGAACTTCAGTGCTGGGCGTACCAGGATAAGCAGCGGCGACACGCACACCGGCCTCCCAGGCGGCCCGCGCGATCGCCTCGTTACCGGTGAGCGGGCGAAGCTCTTTACTTTCGGCCTTTAGAGCGGTGGCGGCTTGCCAAGGTGTATGCATCACGAGCTCCCCCCAAGCGCACGCCGCTGCGGCGATTAGAACTACTGTAAAGGGGCTCTCTTTCCCAAATTTACCTTCGATCGTATTTGCGCTAAGTCAACGGACCCGACAGTTATCGATCAGCATGATCACTACGCGTCCACGTTTGCGGCAGCGCTTTTGTGCTGAGTCAATTCTGTGCAGTGCAGCGACGATTACTGCTACGCAAGAGCGGATTGCGACGGCGATCGCGCGCATAGTTGGACTTTAGACGAATAGTGAGGGCGGCATGACGACGACGGCTCCGGACAGCGTCCAGAACACCCCGGCTCCGAGCAAACCGGCGCCGGAGCGCGGACCGGACAAGCACGTCGAAGCGCGGATGGCACGGATCGAAGCGGCGGTACAGCGCATCCAGCTGGTCATCGTGATGGGCGTCGGTGTCGGCGCGATCCTGTGGTGCCTTGATCTTGCGACGCAATTGATGCCCTTCCCGCCGTCGGCCGCTTGGTACTACGGCGGTCAGGCGGTCGCGGCGCTGATCGGCATGGGCATTGCGTATGCGGTGGCCAAGCTGATCGGCTACCCGCTGGAAGTTCTAAAGCGGGCCTGACCGACCGCTATCGCGGTGCGCGGATTTAGCACCCCTCGGCCTCGCCGCGACGCGGCGTCATCGGCGCGTAAATCTGCTAGGATACCGCGGGCGGTCAGCTTCTTTCGCCCGCGTGGGACACAATGCGTCGAGTTCTCAAGAAACCTGCGGCCAAGCCGAGCTCCGGCCAGGCCCATGACATCGTTCTGTCGCAAGACGCCGGCAGCGGCGAGGCATTTCGGGCAATTGCGACCGAATTGCTACGCTTGATCGCCGCGCAGCAACCCAAGGTGCGGCGGCGCGATCCGACCGGCGTTCACCAGATGCGGATCGGCTTGCGGCGGATGCGGGCTGCGATTTCGGTGTTCGGCGAGCTGATCGACGGCCGCGACACCCAGCGGATGAAGCGCGAGCTGAAGTGGCTGGCCGGACGGCTGGCTCCGGCACGCGACCTGCACCTCCTGGAAGTTAAAATAAAGAGCGCTCAGCTCGGCACCGGCTCACCGGCGTTCCTGAAGCGGCTCGGCTCGGACCGCGGTGCCGCGTTCGACAGCGCCAGCGCCACCGTCGAGCTGCAGCGCTTCCGCAAGCTGTTGAACGATCTCAAGTGCTGGATCGAGGCGGGCGAATGGACCAAGGCAGCGGACGGCGCGGACCGCCCGTCGGCGGTCGCATTCGCCGAACAGGTGCTGGCCCGCCGCGCCCGCAAGCTCAACAAGCGCCTGGAGAAGCTGGAGCAGCTCGATGACGAGGAGCGGCATCGGGTCCGGATCGCCGCCAAAAAGCTGAACTACGCGATCGGCTTCTTCGAAAGCCTGTTCGACGGCAGGGCCGGCAAGCGGCTGGAGCGGTTCCGGAAGCACCTGAAGAAGCTGCTCGACGCGCTCGGCGCCCTCAACGACGTCGCCGTGCACCGCAAACTCGCCGGCAAATTTAACCGCCGCGCCAAGGACAAGCTCGACCCCGACGCCGCCCGGCAGCTCGCCGACCTTGATGATGCCGAGATCAGACAGCAGATGAAGGCTGCCGCCAAGGCCGCCGCCAAGCTTGCGGAGGACCCACTTTTCGGCGATTGACGGCGATCGAGCCGCGCTGAAGGACACGATGCAGCCAGATCCCCACCCCCTCGTCGAGGCGGCGACCAGCACCTCACGCTTCGCGGTGACGCGGCGCTGGCTGACGCGGGTGTCCGAATGGTCGGCCAAGGCGACGTTCCGGATCAAACGCGGCACGCCGGCGGTGACGATCGCCGAACTCGGCAAGAGCTGGGACCTGACAGAAGCGCAGCGCACCGTCCTGCTGCAGCTCGGCGAGACTAAGCCGGGCGCCGCGTTCATCGACGAGAAGGTCGCCAACATCAACCGCGCCGCGTTCCACCGTTCGGCCTTCGTGCTGAACGCGGCGACGCATCTGATCTTCGTCGACCTCGCCGCACAGCTCTTGCTGTCGGTGTGGGAATTGAAGGCGGTGCTGGTCGCGCTCAACCTGCTCCTGGCGCTGATCGCGCATTTTCAGA
The DNA here is from genome assembly GCF_047501505.1 of Rhodopseudomonas sp. G2_2311. Taxonomy (NCBI): domain Bacteria; kingdom Pseudomonadati; phylum Pseudomonadota; class Alphaproteobacteria; order Hyphomicrobiales; family Nitrobacteraceae; genus Rhodopseudomonas; species Rhodopseudomonas sp. G2_2311. Next base: position 132,889 of record NZ_JAZDRK010000005.1, on the reverse strand, counting down.
TGCGCGAGAATTATCGGGCGCTACTCGCCGGCCCGCGGCAATTGCCGAAGAAGCGCCGGCTGCTCGGGCTGCTGCGCAACCCCCGCTACAACAAGGCGGTGAAGAAGAGCTCCAGGCCCTATGCGCGTAGCGCCTGGAAAGAGCAGACTCTGTACCGCACCGCGTACTTCGCCAACGCGGTGATCATCTTCCTCGGCTCGCAATTCATTCTGCCTGCAGAGCGACTGATCTTCCCGTTTGGATTCCTGGTCGGCAAGATCACCGGACTGATCACCACCATCGTGGTGTTCTTCGACGGCTGGCGCGGCATCCGCGCCGGCGACGACGCCCGGCTCGCGCGCGAGCGCGAGGTCTCGGTGTACCGCAACCTCAAGATCTGAGAGCGCTACGCGTCCCCGCCGAGAGTGTGAAGAGCAAGGCGAACGAACGGCGCCTCAGTGATGCTCCGCTTCGCTCTTACCCCAGGTCAGGAACAGGCCGATGTCGCCCGGGATGCCGTCGGGGAAATCGACCACGCGGGCCTGCAGCACGAAGCCGTGCGGGCGCAGCTCCGACTTCCACCGTAAATAAATGTCGGCGGCCATGCCGCGCAGCGTGGACGGCCATTCCGGATCGGGCGCATTCACGGCGCGGCCGTGATCAGTGCACAGCTCTGCCGGAAACCGCAACAGCAGGCTTTCCTGCTCGCCCTTCTTGGCGGCGGATCGTGCGTTGCGCAGCAGCTTCTGCCAGGTCTCGTCGGTCAGATGGGAGGCCAGCATGTCGCTGGCGAGACGGTGATGCTTCTCGTCCGCCAGCTCCTTGGCATGTTTTCGCTTCTCGTCTTCTTCATGCTCGTGCTCGAGCCCCAGCTCGCGGAACGCCGAGGCGGAGAGATCGTCAGCCGCCGGATCATGCGGCGGCGGAGCCGGCGGCGCGACGGGACGGCTCAGTGCCGCAAGCTTGTCGGACGGTGTCGGCCAGGCGTTCGGATCGTCGTGCACGGGATCAGCTCCGGTGTGATTGAGCCCAGTCATGGTCTTGAGCAGGTCGGCGCGGCTGACGATGCCGACGATGTGGCCAGCGCGCACCACCGGCACCCGCTTGATCCGCTTTTCGACCAACAGGTCGGCGATGTCGGCGAGCGCCGTGGTTTCTTCGACCGTCACCACCGGACCGACCATGACATCCTTGGCGGTGCGGGTATCGGACTTCAGGAATCGGACGTAGTCGGGATGCACCGCCTCGCCTTCCGACAGCATCTGCAGCCACCAATCGTGACGCGCCTCGCGGTCGCTATCGGCGCGCGGCATCAGGTCGCCCTCGCTGACGATGCCGAGCGGCACCCCGGCGCCGTCGATCACCGGCACCGCGCTGATGCCGTGTTTGAGCAGCGTCTCGGCGATGGCGTGGACGGGCGTGTCGGGCTGCACCGTCACGATGGCGGTGGTCATCACGTCTGCTGCCTTCATGGGAATCTCTTCGAACGTTGCGGGCTATCGAATGATATGCGGCGTATATGGCGGTCTGATGCGCGATCTACGCGGGACGGCTTTGCCGCGTCACAGCTGGTTTTGCGAATCTCCGTCAAGCAACCGCCATATTCCGCTGTGCGCTCAGCTTCGGAAAGCCGCAGATAGGGCATCAATCGCGGTCGATCGACGCAGAGCCGACAGGCCGTACCGACATTGGACATTCGACCATAGGGAAAGCCTGTCCGCACTCGGCAAATGACGAGGTATTAATCGTCAACCCTAACAAATTGCGACGCTTTCTGCCGCGATGACGTCACGCCCCCCGCCGTGCTACACCTCGACCGACGGCGCCTCAACGGTTTTGACATACCTCAACGCACCGTTGCATATGCGTGTTCATTTGATTTTCGACAATGCAGCTTGCGGCAGGCGAAACCTATACACCTCGCGCCGGCCTGCCCTGAATGGAAAGACGTAACATGGAGTATCTCTCCGCGCTCGGTCCACTGCTGATACTCATGTTGTTCGGTGGTGGCTTCGTGATCGCAGCGTATCTCACCTTCGACGATATGCGTTCCCGTGGCGGTTCGTTCGATGCCGCTTCCTTCGTCACTTCGATTCGCTCGACGATCGATCGCGTCCGCGCGCTGCCGACGACGACCCTGATCATGATCGGGGCGGTCGTGGTCGCGGCCCTGTTCGTCTATCTGGTGTCGGCGAGCGGCTACTATGCCCGCCCGGCCGCCGTGGAAACCAGCGCCGCCCCGGCTGCGGTCGAAACCGCTGCGACGCCGGCCCCCGAGGCCGCTGCGCCCGCTCCGGTGGCAAAGGCTGCTCCGGCGCCCGCGCCTGCCACCAAGGCCCCCGCCGCCGACAAGCAGGCCGCTGCTGCGGCCCCGGCGGCGATCGCCGCGGTGCGTAATGTCACCTCGACCAGCTGCGCCTCGGACGGCTGCCCGGTGACCTGCGCCGCCAATGAGACCCTCACCTCGGCCTATTGCGTCAACGGCGGCGCTGCCAAGCTCGCCGACCAGCTCACGGTCAAGGACGGCTCGGTGACGGCGAAGTGCAGCCCGAGCGCCAGCGCCATCAAGGTCGCCTGCGCCCGCAAGTGATCGAGAGGCGCGCCCGATCGATATCGGGACAGCACCCTGCCAATCGAGCCCGGCTTCGCGCCGGGCTTTTTGTTGTTCGGAGGTAGAGCGCTTGGTCGATTGATTGGCGCGGATCTGGCCCCTGCCAAGGGGCCTAACGACGTCTTCATCCTGAGCCTGACTGCAAATGCGGGCAATGAAATCAAGCTCTTTTCGCTTCAACCCGTCATGCTCGGCCTTGTGCCGTGCATCCACGTCTTTGACCGGAAACAGCCAGCAAGGCGTGGATGGCCGGAGCGAGCCCAGCCATAACGAAACTAATCGTCAATTGAACAGCTCATGAAAGCCTTTGAATTTTACTGCCCACATTTTCTCGCGCCCTTTCTGAAGAACGCGTAGGCCGGCATGGCGCGCGCCACAATCTGGATGATGTCGATCAGTCATCAAGCGGATGCCTGACGATCCTCCGCGAGCTGTGCCAGCTCTGAACGGCAACGCGCCGCCCTGCTGGACGCAGGACGGCGCGATGATGATCTTGATGAATGATCCGGGCGAGGCGACCGCTCAGTCGCCCTGCTTGTCGATGTTCCAGAACACCGGAGTTGCCGGGCCGTAGACGACGCCGGTGAGTTCCTTGCGCCACACGCTCGGCGCGGTGTACTGGCCGAGCGGGATGTAGATCACCTGGTCGTAGACTTCCTTCTGGATCTCTTCGGCGATCTTCTTTTGCTCGTCCGGCGAGTTGGCGCGGACGAACTTGTCGCGGAGCTCCTCGACCTTGGCGTCTTCTGCCCAGCCGAACCAGCCGCCCTTCTTGCCCTGACCGCCGACCGAGACGTTGGCGACCGGATTGAGAATGTCGGGACCGGCCCAGTTGGTGAAGAACATGTTCCAGCCGCCTTCGCTCGGCGGCTTCTGGCTGGCGCGGCGCGACACCACGGTCTGCCAATCGGTGGCCTGAACGTCGACCTTGAATCCGGCGTCACGCAGCAGCTGCGCAGCAACGATCGGCTGCGCTTTCAGGGTGACGACGTCGCCCGGCGCCATCAAGGCGATCGGCGTGCCGTCATAGCCGGACTCCGCGAGCAGCTTCTTGGCCTCGGCCATACCGTTGCCCTTGACCAGCGTCTCGGAGCCAACGTCGGTCTCGAGCGGCGTGCCGCAACCGAATACAGCGCCACACACCTTGTAGTACTTGGGATTGCCGACCAGCGCGTCGAGCACTGGCTTCTGGCTCATCGCCAGGAAGGCCGCGCGACGAACCTTGGGATTGTCGAACGGCGGATGCAGGAAGTTCATCCGGCCGAGGGTCTGGAAGCCGAGCGGGCTCAGCGTATCGATCGTCAGCTCCTTGTCCTGCGCCAGCACCGGCAGCAGGTCGAACGACGGATTTTCGATGAAGTCGATGTCACCCGACTGCAGCGCGTTCACCGCGGTCTGTGCGTCCGGCATGGTGATCCACTCGACGCGATCGACCTTCACCATCTTGCCGCCCGAGGTCCAGTCCGGCGCTTCCTTGCGCGGAATGTAGTCGGGGTTCTTGACGTACACCGCCTTGACGCCGGGCTGGAACTCGGACGCCACGAATTTGAACGGGCCTGAGCCGATCTGCTCGGGGATCGGTTTGTCGGCCGGCGTCTCGGCGATCCGCTTCGGCATCATGAACGGCACCAGTGACGACGGCTTGCCGATCGACTCCAGCACCAGGGCGTAGGGCTCCTTCAGCTTCAGCGTGATGGTCTTCGGATCGGTGGCTTCGAGGCTGGCGGTGAACTGCATCAGCTTCTGGCCCATGCCGTCCTTCTGGCCCCAGCGCTTCAGCGAGGCGACGCAGTCCTCCGCGGTGACCGGCGTGCCATCGTGCCACTTCAGTCCGTCACGCAACGTGAAGGTGTAAGTCAGCTTGTCGTCTGAGACTTTGTAGTCCGCCATCTGCGGCTGGACCTTGAACTTGGAGTCCATCGCCAGCAGCGTGTCGTAAACCATGTAGCCATGGTCACGGGTAATGTAGGCGGTGGTCAGGCCGGGATCGATGATACGCAGGTCGGAATGCATGACGGCGCGGATCGTCTTGGCATCGACGGCCGCCGGCAGCGTCATCGATGCCGCGAGCGCGAACGCCGGCACAGCGAATTTCGACGCGACGGCCGAGCGCATCCAACGCGGTGGATGGAACATTCGATTTCTCCTGACTTGAAACTGATCAGTCACAGATGATTGCTTGTGCAGGGCAGTAAGTCTCCGGGCGCGGCGTCACGCGATCAGCGCATTGCCACATCCTGATAATCGAGACTTGCACCAAGTGTGCCAAGCGTCAATCATCCGGCTCGCCGCTGCCGGCGTTCGGCCGCGTAGTCGGCGGCGAAATCTTTCGCTTTACAAAGCCGCCGGTAATCAGTCTCGTAATGCCACCAACAGAGAGTGCGCAATGAACCCAGCAAATCTCCCATTCGATTCCGATACGATGTTGCAAGGCCTGCGCGCCTGGGTTGAATGTGAGAGCCCGACCTGGGACACCGCCGCGGTGGAGCGCATGCTCGATCTCGCAGCGCGGGAGATGGCGATCATGGGCGCGACAATCGAGCGCATCGCCGGTCGCCAGGGCTTCGCCGGCTGCGTGCGCGCGCGCTTTCCGCATCCCAAGCAAGGCGAACCCGGCATCCTGATCGCCGGTCATCTCGACACCGTGCATCCGGTCGGAACGCTGGCAAAGCTGCCGTTCCGCCGCGAAGGCAACAAGGCGTTCGGCCCCGGCATCTTCGACATGAAGGGCGGCAACTACCTGACGCTGGAAGCCATCAAGCAGCTCGCCCGCGCCTCGTTCACGACGCCGCTGCCGATCACCATCCTGTTCACGCCGGACGAAGAAGTCGGTACGCCGTCGACCCGTGACATCATCGAAGCCGAAGCGGCACGCAACAAATACGTGCTGGTGCCGGAGCCCGGACGCCCCGACAACGGCGTCGTCACCGGCCGCTACGCAATCGCGCGATTCAACCTGGAGGCGATCGGCAAGCCGAGCCACTCCGGCGCGACGTTGTCTTCGGGACGTTCCGCCATACGGGAAATGGCCAAGCAGATTCTGGCGATCGACGCGATGACCACGGAAGATTGCACCTTCAGCGTCGGTATCGTCCACGGCGGCAAATGGGTGAACTGCGTCGCCACCACCTGCACCGGCGAAGCGCTGAGCATGGCCAAGCGCCAGGCAGATCTCGACCGCGGCGTTGAACGTATGCTGGCGCTGCAAGGCAGCAGCAGCGACGTCACCTTCAACGTGACGCGCGGCGTGACCCGACCGGTGTGGGAGCCGGATGCCGGCACCCTGGCACTGTACGACAAGGCGCGCGCGGTCGCTGCACAGCTCGGCGTCGGCCTGCCGCACGGCAGCGCCGGCGGCGGCTCCGACGGCAACTTCACCGGCGCGATGGGCATTCCCACACTCGATGGTCTCGGCGTGCGCGGTGCCGATGCGCACACGCTGAACGAGCACATCGAGATCGACAGCCTCGCCGAGCGCGGCCGGCTGATGGCGGGATTGCTCGCAACGCTGGGGTGAGCGCTGACCTGTGCAAATCTGATCGCACCGGCTGGCAGCCCTGGCACGGGACTTGCTGAACTCCGAGGGTGATTTCGACGGCTTCAAGCGCAGGTGATGATGACGAACCGCATCTTCGGGATAAGTTTCGCTAATCGTCGATCCAAATCCATGATGGAGCGCCGATGCTCGGCTATCTGATCCGTCGTTTGCTGGCGGCCATCCCGGTGATGGGTGTGGTCGCACTGTTCGTGTTCCTGCTGCTGCGCCTGACACCAGGCGATCCCGCCGCGATCATTGCCGGCGACAGCGCCACCCCTGAACAATTGATGCGCATCCGGACGTCGCTCGGGCTCAACGAGCCGCTCTACGTGCAGTTCTTCACCTGGGTCGGACGGCTGCTGCACGGCGACCTCGGCGTCTCGCTGATCTCGCAGGTGCCGGTGCTGCAGATGATCGGCCAGCGCATCGAGCCGACCATCACAGTGGCGCTGTCGACCATCGTCCTGTCGGTCATCGTCGCGGTTCCGCTCGGCGTCGTCGCCGCGTGGAAACACGGCACCTGGGTCGACCGCTTCGTGATGGGCCTGTCGGTGATCGGCTTCTCGGTGCCGGTGTTCGTGATCGGCTATGTGCTGATCCAGATCTTCGCGATCGAGCTGCGCTGGCTGCCGGTGCAGGGCTTCCGCCCGATGGCGCGCGGCTTCGGCCCGTTCGCCGAGCGGCTGGTGCTGCCGACGCTGACGCTGTCCTTCATCTACATCGCGCTAATCGCGCGAATGACGCGGGCGGCGATGCTCGACGTGCTCGGCGAGGACTATGTCCGCACCGCGCGCGCCAAGGGCATCACCGAGAGCCGCGTGCTGCTGCGCCACGCGCTACGCAATGCAGCGGTACCGGTGATCACCGTGATCGGCACTGGCTTTGCGCTGTTGATATCCGGCGTCGTCGTCACCGAGAGCGTGTTCAACCTGCCCGGCATCGGCCGCCTCACCGTCGATGCGGTGCTGGCGCGCGACTACCCAGTGATCCAGGGCATGATCCTGCTGACCAGCGGCATCTATGTCGCGGTCAATCTGTTGATCGATCTGGCCTACACGCTGCTCGATCCCCGTATCCGGTACTGAGGGCGCGCGCACCATGGCGATCGATACCATGTCCGAACCGACCCTTCCGGTGCCGCGTCCTATGCGTCCGCGGCTCGGCTTCCTGCTGTCGACGCCGATTATCGCCGTCGCCACCATCTGCCTGACGCTGGTCGTGCTGATGGCGATCTTCGCGCCGTGGCTGGCACCGCACGATCCGGTGAAGCTTGCACCGGCGCTGCGGCTCAAGCCGCCGAGCGCCGAATTCCTGCTCGGCACCGACGCCTATGGCCGCGATCTGCTGTCGCGGATTATCTATGGCGGCCGGGTGTCGCTGCTGATCGGTGTCGGCTCGGCGATCGTCGCGATCGCGATCGGCCTCGTCATCGGCCTGGTCGCCGGCTTCTTCCGCTGGGTCGACGCGGTGATGATGCGGGTAATGGACGGCCTGATGGCGATCCCCAGCGTGCTGCTGGCGATCGCCGTGGTGTCGCTGTCCGGTGCCAGCCTGACCACGGTGCTGATCGCCATCACCATCCCGGAGATCCCGCGCGTTGCCCGGCTGGTGCGCTCGGTGGTGCTCACGGCGCGCGAGGAGCCCTATGTCGAAGCTGCGATCTCGCTGGGCTCCAGCCTGCCGAAGATCATGGCGCGGCACCTGATGCCCAACACGGTAGCACCGCTGATCGTACAGGGCACCTACATCGCCGCCTCGGCGATCCTCACCGAAGCGATCCTGTCGTTCCTCGGCGCCGGCATCAGCCCGGAGACGCCGACCTGGGGCAACATCATGGCCGAGGGCCGCGCCTACTTTCAGATCAAGCCGATGCTGATCTTCTGGCCGGGCCTGTTGCTGTCGATCGCGATCCTGTCCGTCAACCTGATCGGCGACGCCGCCCGCGACGCGCTCGACCCGCGGATGAAACAGCGCGAGGGTTCGCGATGACAGCCGGTTCAAAGCTTAGTCCGTCATTACGGAACGCGAATCGACGAAGCAGTGACGTGGAGGCATCCCGATGACCGACAACGTCCTCGAAATCGACAACCTCGTCGTTCGCCTCGGCCGCAGCAATGACGGCGACAAGGTGATCGACGGCATCTCGCTCACCGTGCGGGCCGGCGAGACGATGTGCCTGGTCGGCGAAAGCGGCTCGGGCAAATCGGTGACGTCCCTCGCCACCATGGGGCTGCTGCCGAAGGGCGCGCTGCATGCGTCCGGCGGCGAGATCCGGCTCGCCGGCGAGAACGTGCTGGCCGCCAGCGAGCGGCGGCTGCGGCAGCTTCGCGCGTCGCGGATGGCGATGATCTTCCAGGAGCCGATGACGGCGCTGAATCCGGTAGTGCCAGTCGGCAAGCAGATCGACGAGGTGCTGCGCTTCCACACCGACCTGCCCGCCCGCGAGCGCCGCCGTCGCATCCTCGACATGATGCAGCAGGTACGGCTGCCGGATGTCGAACGGATCTTCGCATCCTATCCGCACCGGCTGTCGGGCGGTCAGCGCCAACGCATCATGATCGCGATGGCGCTGGTACTCGAGCCCAAGCTGCTGATCGCCGACGAGCCCACCACAGCGCTCGACGTCACCACCCAGAAGCAGATCCTGACGCTGATCCGCGAGCTGCAGCAGGCGCATGGCACCGCGGTGCTGTTCATCACCCACGACATGGGCGTGGTGGCCGAGATCGCCGATCGCGTCGCGGTGATGCGGCAAGGCCGGCTGGTGGAGACCGGCCCACTCGAGACGGTGCTGCGCCGTCCGCAGATGGACTACACCCGCAACCTGTTGTCGGCGGTGCCGAGTCTGGTGCCGCGGCCGCCGCGCGGCGTCGCCAAGACGCCGGTGGTGCTGGAGGCCAACGAGCTCGGCAAGGTGTATCGCGAGCGTTCGCTGCTCGGCCGCCAGCGCGAGGTAGTCGCGGCACAGGACGTGACGCTAACGCTGCACAAGGGACGCACCCTCGGCATCGTCGGCGAAAGCGGCTCGGGCAAATCCACCGTGGCACGCTGCATCGTTCGGCTGATCGATCCGACCTCGGGCGGCATCCGGCTGGCCGGCCGCGAGATCTCCGACCTGTCGCGCCGCTTGCTGCGGCCACACCGCAAGAAAATCCAGATCGTATTCCAGGACCCGTACCGCTCGCTCAATCCGCGCGTCAGCGTCGGTGAGAGCATTGCGGAAGGGCCGATCAATTACGGCGTGCCGCGGGCGCAGGCGCTCGCCAAGGCGCGGCAACTGCTCGAGCTGGTGCATCTGCCGGCGGATGCGATCTCGCGCTTTCCCCATCAGTTCTCCGGCGGCCAGCGCCAGCGCATCGCGATCGCCCGCGCGCTGGCGCTCGATCCTGACGTCCTGGTCGCCGACGAGGCGGTGTCGGCGCTCGACGTCTCGGTGCAGGCGCAGGTGCTGAATCTGCTCGACGAAATTCAGACCCGGCTCGGCATCGCGCTGCTGTTCATCACCCACGACCTGCGCGTCGCAGCGCAGATCTGCGACGATGTCGCGGTGATGGAGAAAGGCCGCGTCGTCGAACAAGGGCCGGCCGGCGAAGTGCTGACCCACCCCAAGCAAGCCTATACCCGCCAACTGCTCGAAGCCGCTCCCGGCCGGCATTGGGACTTCGCCAACTTCCGTCCCGTCCACGAGGCTCCGCAGGCAGCGGTGAGCTGAAACATCCCTCCCAGTCATTCCGGGGCGCGAGCGCAAGCTCGCGAACCCGGAATCTCCTTCCTAACAATGTCGGGATTCCGGGTTCGCGCTTCGCGCGCCCCGCAATGACGCAGCAAGAGAACAACAACCATGACCCGCATCGCCGTCGGTGGCTTCCTGCACGAGACCAACACCTTTGCACCCACCAAGGCGACTTGGGAGGCGTTCGTGCATGGCGGCGGGTGGCCGGCGATGACGATCGGCGCCGACGTGCTCAAGGTGATGCGCGGCATCAATGTCGGCCTTGCCGGCTTCGTCGAAGAGGCCGACGCCAAAGGCTGGGAGCTGATCCCGACCGTCGCCTGCGGCGCCAGCCCATCAGCGCATGTCACCGAGGATGCGTTCGAGCGCGTCGTCAAAATCATGATCGACGGCATCAAGGCGGCCGGACAACTCGACGCAGTGTATCTCGACCTGCACGGCGCGATGGTCACCGAACATCTCGACGACGGCGAAGGCGAGATCCTGGCGCGGGTGCGCGAGGTGATCGGTCCCGACCTGCCACTAGTGGTCAGCATCGATCTGCACGCCAACGTCACGCCGCGGATGATTGAACACGCCGACGCGCTGATCGCCTATCGCACCTATCCGCATGTCGATATGGCCGACACCGGCCGTGCTTCGGCCAAGCATCTGGAGCTGCTGCTGCGCAGCGGTCAGAAGTTCGCCAAGGCGTTCCGACAACTGCCGTTCCTGATTCCGATCTCGTGGCAGTGCACGTTCGATCAGCCGACCAAAGGCATCTACGACAAGCTCGCCGCGCTGGAGAGCGAAGCGGTGCCGACGCTGTCGTTTGCGCCGGGCTTTCCGGCCGCCGATTTTCCGGACTGCGCACCGTCGGTGTTCGCCTATGGGCGCACCCAGGCTGATGCCGATGCGGCAGCGGATGCGGTGGCCGCGCTCGTGGCCGGTCACGAGGACGATTTCGACGGCAAGATCTATTCGCCCGACGAGGGCGTGAAGCATGCGATCGAATTGGCGCGCACCGCCGCCAAGCCGATCATCATTGCCGACACCCAGGACAATCCCGGCGCCGGCGGCGATTCCGACACCACCGGCATGCTCCGCGCCTTGGTGCGCAACAACGCACAGCGCGCCGCGATCGGCGTGATCTACGATCCGGACGCTGCGAAGGCCGCGCATGCCGCCGGCGTCGGCGCGGTCCTCTCGCTGGCGCTCGGCGGAAAGTCGGGGATTCCCGGCGACGCGCCGTTCGAAGAGATCTTCGTCGTCGAGCAGCTGTCCGATGGCCGCTTCGTCGCACCCGGTCCGTATTTCGGCGGACGCGAGATGGAGATGGGCCCGTCCGCCTGCCTGCGGATCGGCGGTGTGCGCGTGGTGGTCGCATCGCACAAGGCGCAGCTCGCCGACCAGGCGATGTATCGCTACGTCGGCATCGAGCCGACCGCGCAGGCGATCCTGGTGGTGAAAAGCTCGGTGCATTTCCGCGCCGACTTTCAGCCGATCGCGGAACGGTTGCTGATCTGCGCTGCGCCCGGCGCGATGCCGGCCGATACCGCGGCGCTGCCGTGGCAGCGGCTACGGCCGGGCATTCGTGTCAAGCCGAATGGACAACCGTTCGTCGCGCCGAACTAACAACTCATCGCCATCACTGACGTCAATTCGCGCTGACGGTGTCCCTCGTGATCGCACCAGTCAGCAGCGGGACTATCATGCACGCACGAGTCGATTTTCGCGCGCGCGCCAATGTATGCAGATACCATTCTTGCTTTGAAGCAGCGTGAAGCGCGCGCGAATTGGAACCTTCCCGGTTTGACGCGATTGGCTCGACGGTTCGCTCAAAATGCAAGAGAGGTCGCAGATGCCGTCGCTCAGCGGGCAAGCAATCAATACAGGTAGCATCAAGCAGCATCATGCGCGGACGGGTCTCGCCAATCCGGTGGCGGGTGCGCGCACCGATATCACCAGCGTGGTCGGCCGGTTTGCGATCTACGCGGCGGGCGACGCGCAGCCGAATGGCAGCACCACGCCGCTGCTGCTGATCCACAGCATCAACGCCGCCGGCTCCGCTTACGAAGTCAGGCCGCTGTACGATTACTACGCGAAGCAGCGACCGGTGTACGCGATCGACCTGCCCGGCTTCGGCCAATCCGATCGCGACGACCGCGAATACACCGCGCGAATGATGACCGACGCGGTCCACGCCGCGGTTGAACAGATCCGCCGCATCCATGGCGAGCAGCCGATCGACGCGCTCGCGCTGTCGCTGGCGAGCGAGTTCCTGGCCCGCGCGGCGACCGAGACGCCGCAGGCATTTCGCTCGCTCGGCTTCATCAGCCCGACGGGCTTCGAAGGCCGGGCTCGCGACGAGCGCACGCCCGGCACCCGCGGCCGCTCCTGGATTATCGACGTGCTGCGCGTCAAGCTGTGGGACCGCGGCTTCTTCAAGATGCTCACCGCGCGGCCGGTGATCCGCAAGTTCCTGGAGAAGGCCTGGGGCTCGAAGGACATCGACGAGCCGATGGTGGATTACGACTACGCCACCACGCATCAGCCCGGCGCCCGCCATGCGCCGTACTACTTCGTGGCCGGCTTCATGTTCAGCACCGACATCCTGCACGTCTACGAGCAGCTCCGGCTGCCGGTGTGGATGGCGCACGGCGTGCGCGGCGACTTCGTCGACTATCGCCACAAGAGCCGCGTCGCCGGCCGCTCGAACTGGACCATCGTGCAATTCGACACCGGCGCGTTCCCGCACTTCGAGGTACTGGATCAGGTGGTATCTTCGTACGATCAGTTCCTGACGAAGGTGCAGCCGAGCGAGGTCGGCAAGCCGACGCTGGTGCAATCGGCGTAATGGCTCTGCGAATGTCCGAGGCAACTCCAGCAACCATGCACGATCAACAATAGCGTGAGTTGCCTTCGCTTCGCAGTTGAAGAAACTAGACCTGACGCGATTGATTTGGACGCGTGAATCGCGGCGCAGCCGACCTCAAGGCTGCGCCGCCTCGGCTTCACTTGCGGAGGTTGCTGACGGTAATGAACTACGCACAGCTTCTGACCGGATCGGCAGGCAGCATTGAGACCACGCCGGTCCCTCCGTTCACCCATCACGAGATCCTCGGGCTTGTGCAGCCGTTCACCCGCCGCGGCTATCAGGTCGACCTCGCCGCCAGCGATCGCCTCGCGCGGCGGCTGCTGTTCAAGCCGGTCATGCATGATGAAGCCGGCCGCGGCGGCGTCAACGCGACCGAGCTGCTACAACTCGACAATCCCCGCCCCGGCCTGCATCAGGTCATCCGCACGCTGACGCTGGAAGACGGCCTGACCGCGACGCTCGAAACCCAGGGCGACGATCCCGACATCCTGCTGCAGCGAATCGAGCAGGTCCTGCCCCAGCAGCAGTTCCGCAGCGTCGAAGGCGCCCTGGTCGCGCTGAGCTATCGCCTCACCCCGGTGAGCACGCGGCACGCCGGAGGCGATGCGGCACAACGCGTGCTGCTACGCGGGGAGGCGGTGATTGCGGGGTTCCGCGTATTGTTGCGCGGGGCGCTGGTGCGCGGTTATCCGGCCGAGATCGACGTCACGCCAAGCACGCCAGGTGTGGCACTGCCCGAAGATCTGCTCGCCGTGATCGGTTGGGCGTGGTCGCCGCTGCGCAAAAGCAAGGCCGGCTTCACCGGCAAGATCAAGGTGCGCGGCCAGGAGCCGGAGCTGAGCCGGCGCGTCGAAGCCGCGCTGGAAAAGACGGTGGCGCATCTCGCCCGCACGCTGACGCGGCCGCCGGCGGCTTACTACGAGAAGCTGCGCGGTGCGCGCTGGACGGTGACCTTCCGCCGCGCAATCCCGGCGCTGTTTTTCGGCGGCCTGATCGCCGGCGCCGCCAGCCTGACGCTGATCGACGTGCCGCAGGACTCGATCTTCAACTTGCTGCTCATGGGCGCGCCGCCGCTGTTGATGTTCGGCGCGTTCGGGATGCGCGAGACACCCTCGCTGGAAATTCCGCCGCTGCCGCGGCGCTGGAAGGCGACGTGGCTGCCGGAAGCCGAGGCGGCCCCGTCACAGATGGATGCACAGACGACCTGACGAGCGAGGACACGATCGATGCACGGCAACCCGATGAACATCCCCCCGGTCTCGATCGCCGCCGCCAAGGCCGCGCTGATCGAGCAATACGCCGACCCGACGCTGCGGCGGAGGGCGTCGATGCTGTGGGGCACGCGCGGCGTCGGCAAGTCGTCGATCGTCCGCCAGGTCGCTGCGCATTATCGGGTGCCGCTGATCGATCTCCGGCTCACCACGATCGAGCCGGTCGACATTCGCGGCGCGATCTATGCAGACGAGAACCTGGCCAAGACGGTGTGGTTTCCGCCGGAGTTCCTGCCGTCGCGCGACCAGCCCGAAGGCGTACTGTTTCTCGACGAACTCACCGCCGCCGATCAGCGGCTGCAGATTTCGGCCTATTCGCTCATCCTCGATCGCCGCGTCGGCAATTATCACCTACCCGATGGTTGGCAGGTGGTCGCCGCCGGCAATGCCAGCTTCCACGGCGCGATCAGCCACGACATGGGCACCGCGCTCGCCGACCGTATGTTCCACTTCAACGTCCAGACTGCGATCGACGCCTTCCTCAGCCACGCCATCACCCACGACTTCGCGCCCGAAGTCATGGCGTATCTGAAGATCCGTCCCGACAAGCTTGACGACACCCAGGCGCAGCTCGCCGGCGACCACCTGATCGGCGCCAGCCCGCGCGGCTGGGAGGACATCTCCAACGTGCTGAAGTCGGGCTTGTCCGACCACGCCAAGCGGCTGTTCGTGCAGGGCCGAATCGGCGCCGCAAACGCCGCGGAGTTCTTCGGCGTGCTGCGCGAGATCCAGGCTGGCACCGACGTGCTGAAGCTGCTCGCGGCGCGCCCAGGCCCGGAGACCGCGGCGCTGCTGCCGAAGTCGCTCGATGCGCTGTACGGCATGCTGTACGGGCTGCTCGCCGCCAGCGCCGACAAGGACACCCTGGCGCGGGCGCTCGAGATCATCGAGCAACTGCCGGACATCCGCAGCACCGTGCCGCTGCCGATCCGCGAAGCACAGACGCTGGCGATGGAGCTATTGATGCAGCGCGGGCTGGAGAACGGTCTCGAGGCCGCGATCCTCGACAGCCCGGCCTATGCCCGCTACGCCGACCGCCGGCAATTGGAAGCCGCCGATGCCTGATCCGGGCGCGCTCTACTGCCACCGCGGCACGCGCGCGATCCAGCGCATGGTGGAGTTCGCGCCATCGACCGGCGGACTGGCGCTATGGGTGCAACATCGCGATCTGCCGGACGAGACACCGGCTGAGACGCCAGCCGCGGTGACCGACGGCACAACCGTGTACTACAGCGCGGCGTTCGATCGGTTGCCCCTGCCCGACCAGGTCGGACTGGTTGCGCACGAGGTATTGCACATCGCGCTGCGCCACTCGCAGCGTTTCGTCGAGCTGCAACGTACACAAGGCGACGTCGACCTCGAACTGTTCAACATCTGCGCCGACGCCATCGTCAACACCACGCTGGCACATCTGAGCTGGCTGCATCTGCCGGACAACGCGGTGATGCTGGAGCAGATCGTGTTCAAGGCACTCGGCCGCGAGCAGCAGCCGGAATCGGCGCTGCTCGAATGGGACGTCGAGAAGCTGTACCGGGCGATCGACGACCGCGACGACGGCACCAGCGGCAAGCAGCAATCCCGCCAGCAATCGCAGCAAGGCTCCAAGGCGGACTCGTCGGGCTCCGGCGGCAAGGATCAGGCCCAATCCCAATCCGGTACGTCGGAGAGTGAGACCGCCCAGCGTAGCGACGGCGCCCGTTCGGCCAAGGTGCGGGCGCTTGGCGCCGGCGGCGCGCGCGACCTGGTGCCGAACCCGGAAGCTCAGTCAGCCCCCGAACACGAGGCCGAGCTGGCGCGCGAATGGAGCGAGCGCATCCTGCGCGGCCATGCCGGCGATGGCGCTTTCTCGATGCTGCGCGCGCTGATCGCCGATCTGCCGCACAGCCGCACGCCGTGGGCGCAGGTGTTGCGGGTGCAGCTCGCGCGCGGCCTTGCCCGCAAGCCGGCGCTGACCTGGTCGCGCCCGACGCGCTCCTACATCGCCAACCAGGGCCGCGCCGGCAATCACCGGATGCCGTTCGAACCGGGCTTCAGCCCGACCAAGAACGAGCCGCGGCTGGCGCTGATCATCGACGTTTCCGGCTCGATCG
This sequence comes from Rhodopseudomonas sp. G2_2311, assembly GCF_047501505.1. Classification (NCBI taxonomy): domain Bacteria; kingdom Pseudomonadati; phylum Pseudomonadota; class Alphaproteobacteria; order Hyphomicrobiales; family Nitrobacteraceae; genus Rhodopseudomonas; species Rhodopseudomonas sp. G2_2311. The sequence continues at coordinate 116,810 of NZ_JAZDRK010000005.1, read as the reverse complement.
ACGATCAGCTGATGCAGCGCTTCGCCACCGAGATCGAAACCATCATCCGGCGCCAGGAGGCCGGCCTAGTGCTGATCATCGGCGACGAGCGGGTGCGGCAGGTCGAGTTCTTCGAGCCCGGACGCCGCTTCGTGCTCAGCGAGATCGAATTTGCCGGCGGCGGCGGCACCAATTTCACGCCGCTGCTCGCCGAGGCCGACCGGCACAAGCCCGATATTACCGTGGTGCTGACCGATCTCGAGGGCCCGGCGGAGTTCAAGCCGCGCTGGCCGGTGATCTGGGCGGTGCCGCAGGAGCATGCCCACGCGGTGCAGCCGTTTGGACGGCTGCTTCCACTCGACTAATAACTTGCGGCGACGACGAGGAGGCCGACGACATGCTGCAGGTGAGAGGCGTACCCCAGACCTGGGACAATATCGCGCCGATTCCGATGGAGTGCGACGCGCCGTTCCTCACCATCAAGGGCGAACTGCCGCGCGAGCTGAACGGCACGCTATATCGCAACGGCGCCAACCCGCAATTCGTCGCGCCGAATGCGCACTGGTTCTTCGGCGACGGCATGCTGCACGCATTTCATCTCGAAAACGGCCGCGCGTCGTATCGCAATCGCTGGGTGCGGACGCCGAAATGGCTGGCCGAGCATGCCGCCGGACGGCCGCTGTACGGCGAATTCAATATGCGGCTGAAGGATGCGCCGGCCTCGACGCCGCGCGACGGCAACGTCGCCAACACCAACGTGGTGTATCACGCCGGACGGCTGCTGGCGCTGGAAGAAGCGCATCTGCCGATGCAGATCGAACGCGAGACGCTGGAGACCCGCGGCTATTGCGACTATGGCGGCGCGCTGCAGGGGCCGTTCACGGCGCATCCGAAGATCGATCCGGTCACCGGCGAGATGCTGTTCTTCGGCTACAATGTCGGCCGACCGCTCGGCCGCGGCATGATGCACGGCGCGATCGATGCCTCTGGCCGGCTGACTCGGCTGGAGCGTTTCAAGGCGCCGTATTCGGCGATGGTGCACGACTTCATCGTCACCGCAAAGCACGTGCTGTTTCCGATCCTGCCGCTCACCGGCAGCATCTGGCGCGCGGTGCGCGGCAAGCCGCCTTATGCCTGGGAGCCGCGCAAGGGCTCGTATGTCGGCGTGATGCCGCGCAGCGGCAGCGTCCGCGACCTCCGCTGGTTCCGCGCCGAGCCGTGCTTCGTGTTCCACGTCATGAACGCCTGGGACGAGGGCAACACGATCATCGCCGACGTGATGCAGTCGGAAGCGCCGCCGTTCTTCACCGACACCGACGGCAGGTCGCTCGATCCGGATAAATCCCGCGCGCGGCTGTGCCGCTGGACGTTCGACCTTGCCGGCCGCAGCGACAACTTCCAGCGCACCTACCTCGACGACATCAACGGAGAATTTCCGCGGATCGACGAGCGCCGCGCCGGCCTGCGCAGCCGCCACGGCTGGTACGCCTGCATGAATCCGGAAGCGCCCGACGTGCTGTCCGGCCTGGTGCATGTCGGCGGCGACGGCGAGCGCCGCGCGCGCTACTTCCTGCCGATCGGCGACACCATCGGCGAGCCGGTGTTCGTGCCGCGCAGTAAGGACTCAGGCGAAGCCGACGGCTGGCTGCTCGCGGTGGTGTGGCGCGGCTGCGAGAACCGCAGCGACCTCGCCGTCTTCAACGCCTCCGACATCGCCGCCGGTCCGATCGCTCTGGTGCAGCTCGGCCACCGCATTCCGGACGGCTTCCACGGCAACTGGGTGGCAGCGGACTGAACGCTCGTCAGCGAAATGCACCAGCGAGATGGTCGCGAGCCGCACGGCTCATCGGCCGCGGTCCTTGTCCTTCAGCAGGCGTCGATAGTACGTGCTTCGATCGATGCCGAGCCGGCGTGCCGCGCGCGAGACGTTGCCGCCGCTGGCATCGAGCGCGGCCTGCAGCGCCGAGCGAGTGTGTTCGGCGAGCGACGTCGGCGGCGGCGCAACCGGCGCTTGGCTCTCCGCGGCGCTAACTGCTGCACTGATTTCGGCGGGGAGCGCGGAGACCTCCACCGGATGCCCCGGCTCGCCGAGCACCAGCAGAGCCCGCAGCGTCCCGACCAGCTGCCGATAATTGCCCGGCCAATTGTAAGCCGCGAGCACGCGCTCGACATCAGTGGAGAGCTGAACGCCGGCCTGTTCGCCGCCGAGCTGGTGCCAGAGTTTCCGGACCAGCGCGAGGCGATCCGGGTGATGGCGCACCGGCGGCCGCTCGACGACGTATTGGGCGATCCGGAAGTACAAATCCTGGCGGAACGCGCCGGCGGCCAGCAATGAGCCGAGCGGCTGATGCGTGGCGCAAATCAGCGCGAAATCGACCGGCACGGGCCGGCCGCCGCCGAGCGGCGAGATCTGCTGGTCCTGCAGCACGCGCAGCAGCCGGCTCTGCAGCGACAGCGGCATGTCGCCGATCTCATCGAGAAACAGCACGCCGCCGTCGGCCTGGCGCAGCAGGCCGGGCGCGCCCTGCCGGCGGGCGCCAGTGAAGGCGCCGGCCTCATAGCCGAACAGCTCCGACTCGATCAGCCCTTCCGGCAGCGCCGCGCAATTGACTGGCACGAACGGCTTGTTGCGCCGCGCACTCTCGGCGTGAACGCGGCGCGCGAAGACATCCTTGCCTGATCCAGTCTCGCCGAGCAGCAGCACCGGGATTCCGGCCTCGACCAGCCGCACGGTGCGCGACAGCTGCGCCATCATCTCCGCATCGAGGATCGGCTCGACCTCCCCGGCCGGAGCAGCAGGCACTGGAGCAACGGCGGGCGCAGCCGGCGCGCGCGGGCTGCGGCGCGGCGGTTCGACCAGCCGGCCCCACAGCCGGGTGCCGCGAGGGCCGCGCAGCATTTGAATCTGCTCGGAGGGGCGGACACCCGGCAGCAGCGTTTCCAGCCGTGCGAGGTCGAGCGCCGGCCAATCCAGATTCATCAGCTCGAGGCCGTGCCGATTGGCACCGATCAGCACGCCATCGGCAAACGCCAGCACACCCTCGCGCGGCGTGCCGAGCAGCGCGCGGTCGGTGTGCAGCCGCAGCATGGTGCAGTGCTCGAATCCTTCGGTGAAGAACCGGTGCTCGATCTGCTCGGCGGCGAGCCGCATCAGCCCGAGCGCGTGGACATGGCGGATCGCCGCCGGCCCCGTCATATCGAGCGCACCGGCCACCACGCCGCGCGGATCGATCAGCGGCGCAGCCGCGCAAGCCAGAATGCGGTGACGTTCGAAGAAGTGCTCGGCGCCGTGCACCGCAATCGGCTGGCGCTCGACCAGCGCGGTGCCGATCGCATTGGTGCCGGTGTCGGCCTCGCTCCACGACACGCCGGGCCGCAGCGCCACCTGCGCGGCGCGGCCTGCAAACTCGCCGGAGCCGATCATGTCGAGGACGACGCCGACCGCGTCGGTGAGAATGACGACGCTGTCGGTGAGGCGCGCATCGCCTTGCAGTGCGTTCAGCTCCGGCCGCGCGAGGCGACCAAGCCTGTCATGGCGTTCCTGCAATTCGCGCAGTTCGCGGGCGGTGGGCGGTTCGACCAGCGGCGAGCGGCTGGCGTCCAGTCCCTGGCCTGCGCAGCGCTGCCACGAGCGCAGGATCGGTGCGGCGAGCATTCCGTCGACGGGACGCCCCTCCCCGAAGAAGCGGCGGCGCGCAGTGACGACGGCATCACGGCTTGATGCGATTGACATGAGCGGATCCTCGGAGTGTTGGATTCTGCAACAGGTGTGGCGTCCAACTGCTGCAAGTATCACACGCAGCCGGAGGTGCTGTCCAGACATCACCACCCGGAGCGCGCGCGCTCCGATCTAGAATCCTCCCAGTCTTTTCAACGAACTGATCAGTTCGGAGGCCAATGGCCGCAGGCGTCCCGCAAACCTGGCATGCGTCGTGCGTAGTTCCCTCCGCTTCAAAACAAACGGGAGGAAGCCATGAACCTCATCACAACGATGCATCCGGACGCCAGCACGGTGTTCAAGACCCGCTACGGCAACTTCATCGGCGGCCGCTGGGTGGAGCCGGTCGACGGCAGATACTTCGACAACGCCACCCCGATCACCGGCGCAAAACTCACCGAAATCCCGCGCTCGCAGAAGGAAGATGTCGAACTCGCGCTTGATGCAGCGCACACGGCCAGCATCAGCTGGGCCAAGACCACGACGACAGAGCGGTCACTCATTCTCAATCGCATCGCCGATCGGATGGAAGCCAATCTCGATCTGCTGGCGATCGCCGAAACGCTCGACAACGGCAAGCCGATCCGCGAGACGCGCGCCGCCGACCTGCCGCTGGCGATCGATCACTTCCGCTATTTCGCAGGTGCACTCCGCGCTCAGGAAGGCTCGATCTCGGAGATCGATCACGACACCATCGCGTATCACTTCCACGAACCGCTCGGCGTTGTCGGCCAGATCATTCCGTGGAACTTCCCGCTGCTGATGGCGGCGTGGAAGCTGGCACCCGCGCTCGCCGCCGGCAACTGCGTGGTGTTGAAGCCGGCCGAACAGACGCCCGCCTCGATCCTGGTGTGGGCCGAACTGGTCGGCGATCTGCTGCCGCCCGGCGTCGTCAACATCGTCAACGGCTTCGGCGTCGAAGCCGGCAAGCCGCTGGCGTCCAGCCCGCGCATCGCCAAGATCGCCTTCACCGGCGAGACCTCCACCGGCCGGCTGATCATGCAATACGCCAGCGAAAACCTGGTGCCGGTGTCGCTCGAACTCGGCGGCAAATCGCCCAACATTTTCTTCGGCGACGTTGCGGCCGAAGACGATCCGTTCTTCGACAAGGCGATCGAAGGCTTCGTGATGTTCGCGCTCAACCAGGGCGAGGTGTGCACCTGCCCGAGCCGCGCACTGGTGCAGGAATCGATCTACGAGCGCTTCATGGAGCGCGCACTCGCCCGCGTCGCCGCGATCCGCCAGGGCGACCCGCGCGATCCGGCGACGATGATCGGCGCGCAGGCCTCGCAGGAACAGCTCGACAAGATCCTGTCCTATATCGAGATCGGCCGCCACGAAGGCGCCGAACTCCTGGCTGGCGGCGCACGCGCACAGCTCCCCGGCGATCTCGCCGGCGGCTACTACGTGCATCCGACCGTGTTCCGCGGTCACAACCAGATGCGGATCTTCCAGGAGGAGATCTTCGGACCCGTCGTGTCGGTCACCACCTTCAAGGACGAGGCCGAAGCGCTCGCGATCGCCAACGACACCCAGTACGGCCTCGGCGCCGGCGTCTGGACCCGCGACGGCACCCGCGCCTATCGGTTCGGGCGCGCCATCGCGGCAGGCCGGGTGTGGACCAACTGCTACCACGCCTATCCGGCGCACGCCGCGTTCGGCGGCTACAAGCAATCCGGCATCGGGCGCGAGACCCACAAGATGATGCTCGATCACTATCAGCACACCAAGAATCTGCTGGTGAGCTACGGCACCGGGCCGCTCGGCTTCTTCTAAGACGACACTCATTTCATCGGCGGGTGCGCAGCACCCGGCCGCAGCAATGCCGGGCGGCGTATCGCGCCGCCCGCGTCGCGGGGCTTTGCCCCGCAAACGGAGCGCGTCCGGCTCCACGGCAACAGCCCGGCCGGACAGCTCATTGACTACCGATCAACAACAAACTCATGGAAGGAAGCACTAATGACGGCGACTACATTCTTCATCCCCTCCCTCAACCTGTTCGGCGCCGGCTGCGTGTCGAGCGCCGCCGACCAGGCCAAGGCGCGCGGCTTTAAGCGGGCGCTGATCGTCACCGACAGCGGGCTGCACAAGCTCGGCGTGGCCGATCAGATCGCCTCGATGCTGATCGAGCGCAACGTCACCAGCGTCGTGTTCCCCGGCGCCAAGCCGAACCCGACGATCAAGAACGTCGAGGACGGGCTGGCGCTGCTGAAGCAGGAGGCCTGCGACTGCGTGATCTCGCTCGGCGGCGGCTCGGCCCACGACTGCGCGAAGGGGATCGCGCTCACCGCCACCAATGGCGGCAGCATCAAGGACTATGAAGGCGTCGACCGGTCGGCGCACGCCCAGCTTCCGCTGATCGCCGTCAACACCACGGCGGGCACGGCGAGCGAGATGACGCGGTTCTGCATCATCACCGACGAAGAGCGGCAGGTGAAGATGGCGATCGTCGACCGCCACACCACGCCGCTGCTGTCGGTCAACGATCCGGTGCTGATGCTCGGCAAGCCGCCGGCCCTGACCGCTGCAACCGGCATGGACGCGCTGACGCACGCGATCGAAGCCTATGTGTCGATCGCCGCGACGCCGATCACCGACTCCTGCGCGCTGAAGGCGGTGTCGATCATCTCCAACAGCCTGCGCACCGTCGTCGCCGAGGGCCAAAACCTCGCCGCCCGCGAAGCGATGTCGTATGCGGGATTCCTCGCCGGGATGGCGTTCAACAATGCCTCGCTCGGCTATGTGCACGCGATGGCGCACCAGCTCGGCGGCTTCTACGACCTGCCGCACGGCGTCTGCAACGCGGTGCTGCTGCCGCACGTGCAGGCCTATAACGCGCAGGTCGCGGCGGGCCGGCTGAAGGACGTCGCGCATGCGCTCGGCGTCGACACCACCGGCATGACCGACGCCCAGGGCGCCGATGCCGCGATTCACGCCATCCAGCGGCTGTCGGCCGACGTCGGCATTCCATCCGGCCTCGGTGGGCTCGGCATGAAGGAGGCGGACGTGCCGGTGCTCGCCGCCAACGCGCTGAAGGATGCGTGCGGCTTCACCAATCCGAAGCAGGCGACGCAGACCGAGATCGAAACCATCTTCCGCGCGGCGGCCTGACCGCCTTTGCGTCGCGGTCGGACGCAACCGTATCCGACCAGACATCGGAGCGGGATGACTCTCACCTAACCGCAAGTCATCCCGCCTCATCCAAATCGCGTGGACGCACCAGATGCGTCCGCGCCCTCACCGCCCCCACCGGTCCTGCCAGACCTTCTCGCCGATCAGGCACGACACTCGCGCCGGCCGGTGTTCATCGGCGATCGGAACGATGCGCGCGGGCGGGGTGTGGCCCGCGACCTCCATCACCAGCTTGGTATGGATCGCCTCTTTGAACTTGGCGCGATCTTTAATGCTGATCACGAAGGCGCCGGGACCGCCGATCACGCAATCCTCGTAGTAATAATCCAGATTCTCGATATCCATCATCGAATAGGACGGCTCTTTCACCATGATCGGCAGGCCGTTGATGACGACGCCCTTGGCGACCGCGGCATCGCGCGCGATCGTCACCGGCTCGCCGTTATTGTTCGGGCCGTCGCCGGAGATATCGATCACCCGGCGCAGCCCGTGATACGGGTTCTGCTCGAACAGCGGCAGCGCGAAATTGATCGCGCCGGAGATCGAGGTCCGCGAAGCACGGCGCAGCGGCGCTTTCAGGATCTCGGCCGCGACTGCATCTGCCGATTCCGGCCCGTCGATAATGTGCCAGGGCAGAATGATTTTCTGATCTGAGGACGCGGCCCACTCGAAATACGTCACCGCGATGCGCCCGGTCGGACCGCTCTTCAGAGTCTTGAGGAATTCGCCGGAGATCAGCGCCTGCGCGTAGCCTTCGCGCTGCACCGCGAGTTCGTCGACGTCCATCGAGTAGGAGACATCGACGGCCAGCACCAATTCGACGTCGACCTGTTTGGCGTCGTCACCCGCTGCTGATTGCGGCGTCTGGTTGGGCGCAGCAACTGCAGCCACACCGGCCGCCATCGCAGCGGCGAGCATTCCGATCGAGACCCACCAGCGCATTGCAGCCCTCCGGTCGACCAACCGCGATGGTGACATGCAAAACAGATGACGGAAAGCGGCCCAGCCGGTTCCATTCCGATCACTTTCCAGTCACTGATGATCGTCGATCGTGAGCGTGCGATGCGAAGGGCGGCGCTACACGGCTCAACGGCAGGCCGGTTTTCGTCGGGCGGGCGACGCTGTAGGATAGGACCCGCATTGCAGGCATTTCAGCATTTCACGCGGGTCGGCACCTGATGAGCAACATCGACCTGAAGCCGAAGACCAAGGCTAAAATCAAGGTCGAGCGGCCGAAGCTGCACAAGGTGATCCTGGTCAACGACGACTACACGCCGCGCGAATTCGTGGTGTCGGTGCTGAAGGCCGAATTCCGGATGACCGAGGACCAGGCCTATAAGGTGATGCTCACCGCGCATCAGCGCGGCGTCTGCGTCGTCGGCGTGTTCACCAAGGACGTCGCCGAAACCAAAGCCACCCGCGCCACCGACGCCGGCCGCGCCAAGGGCTATCCGCTGCTGTTTACGACAGAGCCGGAGGAGTAGTACCGGCGGCGTAGTACCAAAATCGGCGCGCCTGTTACCCGAAACAGCGTCGTCGCCGGGCTCGACCCGGCGATCCACCTGCTGCAGGACGGCTCTTTCATGCACGCGCTACGCGCGCGATGGATCCGCGGGTCGAGCCCGCGGATGACGCTCGGCACTTGAGGGGTCAGTTTCTCAGAGCCCTTCGGCGGCGAGCGGGGTCTCGTCGGTCAGGCCGTGGACGCGCTCGGCGTGGGAGAAGCCGGCCATTGGGAATTCGCCGAGATCGCTCCAGCCTTCCGAGCACAGCCCGACGAAATCGCTGGAGGCGACCACGGTGCGGCCGAGCCGGGCAGCCAGCCGCTCCAGCCTTGCGGCGAGATTCACCGCCGGGCCGATGCAGGTGAAGTCGAGCCGGTTGCCGCCACCGATATTGCCGTAAAGCACCTGCCCGACATGCAGCGCGACGCCGAACCGGAAGCTTTCGATGACGTGGGCGCCCTCGACGAAATTCAGATCCGCGATGCTGGCGCGGCATTCATTGGCCGCAGCCAGCATCCGGCCGCAGACCTCGGCGGCATCGCTGCCGTCATCGGCGATCGGAAACACCGCGAGCAGGCCGTCGCCCATGAACTTCAGCACCTCGCCGCCATGGCCCGCGATCGCTGCGACCTGGCAGTCGAAATACGCGTTCAGCACCTTGACCATGATCTCCGGCGGCAGGCCGTCGGACAGCGCCGAAAAGCCGCGCAGGTCGGACAGCCAGATCGCGGCGCGCAGATGATCCGCATGGCCGCGGCGGATCTGTCCGGCCAGAATGCGGGCGCCGGCGCGGTTGCCCACATAGGTGTCGAGCAGATTAGTGGCGATGTCGCGCAGGCTGATCACCTCGACCAGCCGCGACAGCGGCGGCATCATCGCCCGCAGCGCGCTGAGCTGGGAGTCGGTGAAGCCGCCCGGCTGCTTGGTGGCGAAGCTCGCCGCGTGATAGGTGCCGTCGAGAAACCGCAGCGGCAGCGCGGTGTAATCGGTGACGGCTTCGGCGCGCAGATCCTCCAGAAAAGGGAAGTTCTTGCTCTCCGGGTCGTCGAGCCGAAAGCGCACCTCGACGCCGTAATCGTACAGGATCTTCAGCGGGCTGCGCTTGTACTCCTCGGACATCTCGACGTCCTGGGTGGTCGAACCGACCTCGACCTCGCCGTCGGCGCGCCAGATGAAGCGATGGCCGTAGATGTCGGGGTGCAGGGTTTCGACGAAGACGCCGACCCGGTGCAGCGGGATGCCGGCCGCGACGAGCTGCTCGCAGGTCAGCTTCATCTTCATGGCCGGGTCCGGCTCGGACCGTGCGCCGTCGCTCAGCCAGTCGAGAATGCCGCGGATCTGCTCAGAATGCATGGCTGCATCTTAGCCGCCCCGCGTGGCGTTTTGTAGCAGGACTGGACTCATGGCAGTCATCCAGCGGTCCTGCGGATGCCGCTGGAGCGAGAAGGAGCCGATCAGCCGCCGACCTGTCCCCGGTGCCGCAGCAGATGGTCGGCCAGCACGCAGGCGACCATCGCCTCGCCCACCGGCACGGCGCGGATACCGACGCAGGGGTCGTGGCGGCCCTTGGTCAGGATCTCGGTGTCGTGGCCGGAGCGATCGACGGTCTTGCGCGGGGTCAGGATCGACGAGGTCGGCTTGACGGCAAACCGCGCCACCACCGGCTGGCCGGTCGAAATGCCGCCCAGGATGCCCCCGGCGTGGTTGGACAGGAACGCCGGCCCATGGTTGCCGGTGCGCATCTCGTCGGCGTTCTGCTCCCCGGTCAGCTCGGCGCTGGCGAAGCCGTCGCCGATCTCGACGCCCTTTACCGCATTGATGCTCATCAGCGCCGCGGCGAGATCGCCGTCGAGCTTGGCATAGATCGGCGCCCCGAGCCCAGCCGGCACGCCCTCGGCGACGATCTCAACCACCGCGCCGATCGACGAGCCGGATTTGCGGATGCCGTCGAGATAGTCGGCGTAGAACGCAGCCTTGTCCTTGTCCGGGCAGAAGAACGGGTTGTTGCCGATCTCGTCCCAATCCCATTTGTCGCGATCGATCTTATGCGGACCGATCTGCACCAGCGCGCCGCGCACCGTCATGCCGGCGATCACCTTGCGGGCGATCGCGCCGGCCGCGACCCGGCTCGCGGTCTCGCGCGCAGACGACCGGCCACCGCCGCGATAGTCGCGGATGCCGTACTTCGCCTCATAGGTGAAATCGGCGTGGCCGGGGCGATACTTGTTCTGGATGTCCGAATAGTCCTTGGAGCGCTGGTCGGTATTCTCGATCTGCAGCGCGATCGGCGTGCCGGTCGTCACCTGCACGCCGGTCTCGGGGTGCACCATCACGCCGGACAGGATCTTCACCTGATCGGCTTCCTGGCGCTGGGTGGTGAAGCGCGACTGGCCGGGCCGGCGGCGGTCGAGATCGCCCTGGATATCGGCCTCGGTCAGCGGAATCAGCGGCGGGCAGCCATCGACCACGCAGCCGATCGCCACCCCATGGCTTTCGCCAAAGGTGGTGACGCGAAACAGATGGCCGAAGGTATTGAACGACATGGCGCGGACCCGCGAAGAAATTCACATTGAACAGTCGGTGTTTACTGTCAGCGACGTGTCGTAACGGCTGTCGGATCACCGGTCAAACCGGCCTCCCCTTGTGGGAGAAGGGCAGAAACAGCTCAGCTGACGATCTCGAAGCCGTCGTCGCGGAAGACGTAGACGGCGCCCTGCTGGATCGGGCCTTCCAGCGCCTCGCGCGGGGTTTTCAGGCCGAGCGCGACGAACAGGGTGCGGCCGGTGCCGACATGGCCGACCGCGACGGTGTCCCGCGTCAGCGACGCAACCCAGTCGGTGATGAACGGCAGCCGCTGAGCGTAGCTCTCGCCGCGCAGCGGCGCGACGTTCCAGCGGTCGGCATGGCGCGCGGCATACAGCGCCGGATCGGACTGCTCCATGTCCTTCAGGGTGAAGCCTTCCCAGGCGCCGTAGGTGATCTCGCGCAGCCGGTCGTCGACCGTGTAGTCCTGCGCCGGCAGACCCAGCGCACCGCGCACCAGCTCCATGGTGACCCGGGCGCGGCCGAGCGGGCTGGCGCGATAGTCGAGCTCCGCCGGCGGCTGGCCGCTCCGTGCGAGCAGACCGCCGAGCACGCCGCCGGCCGAAACCGCCTGCCCCCGCCCCTTGTCGTTCAGCGGAATGTCCCGCGTGCCCTGATATCGCCCGGTGGCGTTCCAGTCGGTCTCGCCGTGGCGGATGAAGTAGATGGTGGGCATGAATGCCGATCAGCCTCAGCGTCATTGCGAGGAGCGAAGCGACGAAGCAATCCAGCAGCCACATGATCTGGGCCCTGGATTGCTTCGCTTCGCTCGCAATGACGGGACAAATGCAATGCGCGAAAGCCCGCGCATGACGATCTTCGGCCTAGTCCTTGCCGCCGAGCGAGATGTCCGGCGCGTCGGGGTTCTTCATGCCGACGACATGGTAGCCGGAATCGACGTGGTGGACTTCGCCGGTGACGCCGCGCGACAGGTCGGACAGGAAGTACAGCGCGCTGTCGCCGACCTCGTCGATCGTCACCGTCCGGCGCAGCGGCGCGTTGTACTCGTTCCACTTCAGGATGTAGCGGAAGTCGCCGATGCCGGACGCCGCCAGCGTCTTGATCGGGCCAGCGGAGATCGCATTGACGCGAATGTTCTTCTCGCCGAGGTCGGCGGCGAGATAGCGCACGCTGGCTTCCAAAGCCGCCTTGGCGACACCCATCACGTTGTAATGCGGCATCCACTTCTCGGCGCCGTAATAGGTCAGGGTGATGATCGAGCCGCCGTCGGTCATCAGCTTCTCGGCGCGCTGCGCGATCGCGGTCAGCGAGTAGCACGAGATCAGCATCGACTTGGAGAAGTTCTCCGGCGAAGTGTCGACATAACGGCCGTCGAGCTCGTCCTTGTCGGCGAACGCGATGGCGTGGACCACGAAGTCGATCTTGCCCCACTTCTCCTTCACCACGTCGAACACCGCATCGATGGTGGCGCCGTCGGTGACGTCGCAGTGCCCGAGAACGAGGCCGCCGAGCTCGGCGGCAAGCGGCTCGACCCGCTTCTTCAGCGCGTCACCCTGATAGGTCAGCGCGATCTCGGCGCCCTGGGCGCGGCAGGCTTTCGCGATGCCGTAAGCAATCGAACGGTTGTTGGCGACGCCGAGAATAACGCCGCGTTTGCCTTGCATCAGGCCGGAAGCTGTCGACATGGACTATCCTATCGTCTTGCAATCGGCCTTCGACCTACACCAGCGGCCCGGCCGGGTACAGCCCCATGTCCCCGTGCAAATTCAACCATTTGGGCAAGCCTGGGCTGCTCCAGGCGGCATCGATCGGCGCCGCGCAGAAGCGCTCTCGGCAATTAGTTGGAAAATCGTGCGCTATTCGAAATCGCGCAGCATTTTCAATGCGTGCTAACCGCGTGATCCCATTTTCGACATCGATTATCGCCAATCGGAACACCGACGCGCCGCAGAATCGCACCGGCCACTCAGCATCGTGTGAGTCGCGTCCGATCCGCCGGTCGACGCAAGCGGCCTCGGGCGGGGTTGCGCGCTGATCCCCCGCACCGAGGCCGCACCTGCGTCAAACGGGCGCCGATCGCGGCGTTAGCCGAGATCGGTCCGCGGATTGTAAGGGTGGTCGTCCCGCCACTTCTGCATCAGCTTCTCCAGCTCGGCATCGTGGCCGTCCGGCAGGATGATGCGGGTGGTGACGAACAGATCGCCGGTCGCGCCGCCTTTCGGCAGCCCCTTGCCCTTGAGCCGGAAGATCCGGCCGCTGGACGTGTTTTTCGGGATCGACAGCTCGATCGCACCCGTCAGCGTCGGCACCCGGACCTTGGCGCCAAGCACCGCCTCATACAGCGTCAGCGGCAGCTCGAGCTTCAGATCGTTGCCGTCGACCTTGAAGTAAGGATGTGGGGCGATGTTCACGGTGATCAGCAGGTCGCCGGCACGGTGACCGGGCGCGCTTTCGCCCTGCCCCTTCAGCCGGATCTGCTGACCGGCGCCGACGCCGGCCGGAATCTTGACGTTGAGCTCCTTGCCGGTCGGCAGCCGCACCCGCTTTTCGGTGCCGCGCGTCGCTTCTTCGAGCGTTACCGTCATCGACACCGACTGATCGAGGTCGGGTGCGAAGCCAGTGTCAAAGTCGAAGCCCTGGGTGCGACCACGCGCACCCGCGCCGCGCGCGCCGGCCGCGCCGCCGAACATCGAATTCAGGATATCCTCGAAGCCGGCCGCGCCGCCGAACCCGCCACCGGGGGCTCCGCCGCCACTGCGGAAGGAATATTGCTCGAACCCGCCGGCGCCGCCCGCACGGCCACCGCCGCCAGGGAACCCCTGGAAGCGCGGCTTGCCTTCGGCATCGATCTCGCCGCGGTCGTATTGCTTGCGCTTGGTCTCGTCGCCGAGGATTTCGTTGGCGGAATTGATTTCAGCGAAACGCGCGGCGGCTTTGGGATCGTTCTTGTTGCTGTCGGGGTGATGCTTCTTCGCCAGCTTGCGATAGGCGCTTTTGATCGCCGCAGCGCTGGCGTCCCGCTGCACCCCCAGGACCTCATAGGGGTCGCGCATCCGTCTCGTCTCCTTCAGGAATTTCAACTGTGGGCGAACGCCCGTCGCCAGTCATCTGGGGGTTTCATGTCTTTTTTGCAACCGGAATCGGCCCGGTAGCGAGCGCAATTCGATCGGAATCAGCTCTTGCGCCACGGCCGCAGCGAGCGGATTTCCCAATGCCCCTGCGAGGTTCGGCAGGCCGCGCCCTGCATCCAGCTCTCGGTCCGCTCTTTCACATAGGAGGCGAGAAAGTCGCGGCAGGTGCGGCCTTCGTTGCTGTAGGCCGCAGCCAGCGGCGTCACCGAGCCGCGTGCGCCGGTGGTCGGATTTTCCCACGGCTGGCTGGAATCCTTGTCGCCCTTGGTCAGCACATCCGATGCCGCGATCCGCGCCAGCGCCATATCGGCGTCGGTCGGGCCCTCCTCGCGGGCGGGCAGCACAGCGCCGATCGAGCCGGTGAAATCGCTGCTGTCCATCTGGGCGAAGGCGCCATCGCGGCTATTCATGCCGCAGCCACCGACCGAGGCCCCGATTAGAATCGCTATCATCGCTGGCGCGCCTTGCGCGATGGCCGATAGGCCAATGCGTTGCCGTGCCCTATATAGGTTGGACCTATACAGGACCCGCAGCGCGTTCCGGACCGCGGTGAAGCACAAGTCGGATTTCCTCGCATGAGCGACCTCTCGATCAGACCACAGAGTGAGTTAACGCCCGGTGATTTCACCGCGGCAGAGAATCCGTTTGCGCTGTTCGCTGAATGGCTTGCGGAAGCCGACAAATCCGAGCCCAACGATCCGAACGCGATGGCGCTGGCGACGGTCGATCCGGACGGCCTGCCCGACGTGCGCATGGTTCTAATGAAGGGCTATGACGAGCACGGCTTCGTGTTCTACAGCCACATCGCCAGTCAGAAGGGCCGCGAGCTGGCCGCCAATCCGAAAGCCGCGCTGCTGTTTCACTGGAAATCGCTACGCCGGCAGATTCGGATTCGCGGCACTGTGACCCCGGTGACCGACACCGAGGCCGATGCCTATTTCGCCACCCGGCCGAAGCAGGCGCAGATCGGCGCCTGGGCGAGCAAGCAGTCGCAGCCGCTGGAAAGCCGGTTCGCGTTCGAGCAGGCGATCGCCAAGGTGGCGGCGCGCCATCTGGTCGGCGACGTTCCGCGGCCGCCCGGCTGGAGCGGCTGGCGGATCACGCCGTCCCGAATCGAGTTCTGGCACGACCGCCCGTTCCGCCTGCACGACCGCATCGAATTCCGCCGGGACACCCCGGATCACCCCTGGACCAAGACAAGGCTGTATCCATGAGCCCCGACTCCCAAAAGCCGCGCCCGCCCGAGAGCAACGCGCCGCGCCGGACCATGCTCCTGACCGGCGCCAGTCGCGGCATCGGCCATGCGACGGTGATCCGTTTCTCCAGCGCGGGCTGGCGAGTGATCACTTGCTCCCGGCATCCGTTTCCGGAGCAGTGCCCATGGGGCGCCGGGCCGGAGGACCACATCCAGGTCGACCTCGGCGACCGTGCCGACACCCTGCGGGCGATCGACGAGATCCGCGAGCGGCTCGACGGCGGCGCCCTGCATGCGCTGGTCAACAATGCCGCGATCTCGCCGAAGGCTCCCGGCGGTGCCCGGCTCGGCTCGATCGACACCGAACTCGACACCTGGGAGCACGTGTTCCGGGTCAATTTCTTCGCGCCGATCATGATGGCGCGCGGCTTGATCGAGGAACTCAAGGCAGTCAAAGGCTCGGTGGTGAACGTCACCTCGATCGCCGGATCGCGCGTGCATCCGTTCGCTGGCGCCGCTTACGCGACCTCGAAGGCGGCGCTCGCGGCGCTGACCCGCGAGATGGCGGCGGATTTCGGTCCGGTCGGCGTGCGCGTGAACTCGATCGCCCCCGGTGAGATCGACACCTCGATCCTGTCGCCCGGCACGGAAAAGATCGTCGAAGAGCAGATCCCGATGCGCCGGCTCGGCACCCCGGATGAGGTCGCCAAGATCATCTACGTGCTGTGCACCGAGACCTCGTCCTACGTGAACGGCGCCGAGATCCACATCAACGGCGGCCAGCACGTCTGACCCTGAGCCGGCCGCAAACCCGGCACTCTTCCCTCCCGAAAGACCAACGCCCCGCTTCCGATGATCGGAAACGGGGCGTTGCAGACGATCGCATCGAAGGGGTGCGTGCGGCGTGGCGGCTCGGCCACGCCGGTCGTCGTCAAATCAGTCGGCGCGGAACACGCGCGTCGGTCGCCGGCGGGCCGGCGATTGCAGGGCAATGCCGGCACTCGAGCAATCATCCTCCAACTCGTCATCGAGCAGCGCCGCGCCGCAATGCCTGCACCGACGGCCTGCGGCCCCGGCGCCGCGCAGGCCGATCGGCTTGGCGCGGTAGCTGTCGAGGTCGACGACGTTTCGGAGATCCGGGTTTACGACTTTTTCAACCATGCTGTCCTCGTGGCGTAGGCCGACGTTATCGCAGCAAACTGATCTGCCAAGTCTTCAGCCGAAAGCTCAAATTTTACCGGGCTGCCGTGGTCAGGAGAGATGCTTTCCAAAGAACTGCATCGCTCGCGACCACGCGAGTTCCGCCGCTTCGCGGTCGTGAACGGCCGCGCGCTGCTCGTTGACGAAGGCGTGGTCGGCCTCATAGCGGAAGAACTCGGCCTGCTTGCCGGCGGCCTTCAGGCCGGCCTCGAACGCATCCACCACCTGCGGGGTGCACCAATCGTCGCGGTTGGCGAAATGGCCCTGCATCGGCACCCGCACCTCGGACGGCTTGGCCGCCTGCTCCGGCGGAATGCCGTAGAACACCACGGCTGCGCTCAGTTCCGGAATCTTGCAGGCGCCGATCACCGTCACGGCGCCGCCGAGGCAGAAGCCGGTCAGGCCGACCTTGGCGCCGTTGCGTGACAGATAGTTCACAGCGCCGCGCACCGTCTGGGTGGTGGCGTCCATGAAGTCGAGCGAGCTCATCTCTTGATTGGCGGCGTCCGTGTCGTGATACGGCACCACCGTGCCGTTGTAGAGATCGGGAGCGAGCGCATCGAAGCCGGCCAGCGCGAGGCGGTCGGTCAGTCCCTTGATCTGCTCGGACAGGCCCCACCATTCCTGGATCACCACCACGCCCGGCGCCTTGCCGCTGGCGGCGTTGGCGAGATAGCCGCTCGCTTCCTTGCCGTCCGGACGTTTGAAAGTGATCAGCGTGCCCATGGATCCTCCTCGCGGGTTACATGCAATTGCTTTTTATTATTTTGTCCGGAGCAGCCGCCGGATGCAATCGCTGCCAAGCGGCGAACGCCGGAATGCAGACAACAAAAAAGCCCCCGAAGGGGCTTTCCTGTCTCGTTTGTTGGTTTCGTCCGCCGCTTAGTGGACGTTCGACCACACCTTGCGCTTCACGAAGTACAGCAGGCTGGAAAGGATGACCAAGAAGATCATCACCTGCAGACCGAGGCGCTTGCGGGCCTCCATGTGCGGCTCGGCAGCCCACACCAGGAAAGTCGAGATATCCTTGGCATACTGCTCGAGGGTCTCCGGCGTGCCGTCGTCGTAGCTCACCATGCCGGCCTGGATCGGCGGCGGCATCTTGATCGAATGGCCCGGATACCACTTGTTGTAGAACGAGCCGTCCGGGAGACTGAAGCCTTCCGGCGGGGTGTCTTCGTAGCCCTGCAGCAGCGCGGCGATGTAGTTCGGGCCCTGCTCCTGGAACTGGGTGAAGAAGTCGAAGATGAACTGCGGGAAGCCACGCGGATAGGTGCGCGCCTTGGCCAGCAGCGACATGTCCGGCGGAGCCGCACCACCGTTGGCCGCACGGGCAGCCTGCTCGTTCGGGAACGGCGAGTGGAAGGTGTCGGCGAGCCGGCCGGGACGCTCGAACATCTCACCCTGATCGTTCGGGCCGTCCTTGATCTGCGCAGCGGCCGCGATCTCCTTGGCCTGCTCCACGGTGAAGCCCGGACCACCCGGCTCGGCGAGGTTGCGATACTGCAACAGCTTCAGCGAGTGGCAGTTGGAGCAGACTTCCTTGTAGATCTTGAAGCCACGCTGCAGCTGAGCGCGATCGTAGGTGCCGAACGGACCCGCGAAGCTCCACTGCAGCGACGGCGGGTTCTCGCCACCTTCGTTGGCCTTGGCCGGCTGCACGCCGCCGACCATCAGGCCGCCCGCGAACAGCACCGCCACCAGGCCGGCCACGGCCTTGGCGACCTTGCCCTTGTTGAGCACGTCTTCGGCGATCGAGTTCGGCAGCGGCAGAGTCTTTTCCATACGACCCAGCACCGGGAGCACGATCAGGAAGTAGGCGAAGTAGAAGAAGGTGAACACCTGACCGAGCGTGGTGTAGATGCCTTCCGCCGGCTTCGAGCCGAGCCAGCCCAGCATCAGGCAGGTCGCCACGAAGGCCCAGAAGAAGCGCTTGGCCATCGGCCGGTAGCGCGACGAGCGCACCTTGCAGGTGTCCAGCCAGGGCAGGAACACCAGCACGATGATCGCACCGAACATCGCGATGACGCCGGCCAGCTTGTTCGGGATCGAGCGCAGGATCGCGTAGAACGGCAGGTAGTACCATTCCGGCACGATGTGCGGCGGAGTCACGCCCGGGTTGGCCTGAACGTAGTTCTCGGCGTCGCCGAGATAGTTCGGCATGTAGAAGATGAACCAGGAGTAGAAGATCAGGAACGCACAGGCGGCGAACAGATCCTTCATCGTGGCGTACGGCGTGAACGGCACCGTGTCCTTCTCGGTCTTCGGCTCGACGCCGGCCGGGTTGTTCTGGCCGGTGACGTGCACCGCCCAGATGTGCAGCACGACGACGCCGACGATCACGAAGGGCAGCAGGTAGTGCAGCGAGAAGAAGCGGTTCAGGGTCGGGTTGCCGACCGAATAGCCGCCCCACAGCAGCGTCACGATGCTGTCGCCGACGATCGGGAACGCCGAGAACAGGTTGGTGATCACGGTGGCGCCCCAGAAGCTCATCTGGCCCCACGGCAGCACGTAGCCCATGAAGCCGGTCGCCATCATCAGTAGGTAGATGATGACGCCGAGGATCCACAACACTTCGCGCGGCGCCTTGTACGAGCCGTAGTACAGGCCGCGGAGCATGTGGACGTAGACGGCGATGAAGAACATCGACGCGCCCGCCGCATGCATGTTGCGCAGCAGCCAGCCGTAGTTGACGTCGCGCACGATCCGCTCGACCGAGTCGAACGCCATATCGACGTGCGGAGTGTAGTGCATCGCCAGCACGATGCCGGTGACGATCTGCACCGCCAGCATCATCGACAGGATGGCGCCGAACGTCCACCAGTAGTTCAGGTTACGCGGCGTCGGCCATCCCACGAACGAGGAATAGACGAAGTTGCCGATAGGCAGGCGTTCTTCAAGCCACTTCATCGCGGTGTTTTGTGGCTGATAGGTCGAGGGTCCGCTCATGATGCGATCCTAGTAAGCAATGGTACGGCGCACGGGGAACGTCAGCCGATCTGGACTTTGCTGTCGGAGACGAATTGGTAGGGAGGAATCGGCAGGTTGAGCGGCGCCGGCCCCTGGCGGATACGACCGGAGCTGTCGTACTGCGAACCATGGCACGGGCAGAAGAACCCGTCGTATTTGCCCTCGTGCGCGATCGGAATGCAGCCCAGGTGGGTGCAGATGCCGACCACGACCAGCCAGTTCTCGTGGCCTTCCTTGGTCCGCGCCTGATCGGTCTGCGGATCCTTGAGGTCGGACAGCGGCGTGTTGCGCGCTTCTTCGACCTGCTTCTTGGTGCGGTTCATGATGTAGATCGGCTGACCGCGCCAGAACACCTTGATGTCCTGACCTTCAGCGATCGGGGTCAGATCGACTTCGATCGGCGCGCCGGCAGCGATGGTCGACGCGTCGGGGTTCATCTGCGAGATGAACGGCCAAACCGCGGCCGCCGCACCGACGGCGGCAACCGCGCCGGTTGCGATATAGAGAAAATCACGGCGTGTCGGTTCCGCCGAAGCCTCTGTCGTCACGATCCAAAGCCCTTTCATCTCTGCGACCGGCACAGCGCTCTCGGCAAAGCTTGCGAGACGATCGCCCGGGGAGGTCGCGAGATCGGCGGCCTTCAACATGCCCCGGGCCGCTGGTCATGGCCGGTCGGGTAGAACAGACAGTCCAGAATCGTTCTATTGGCACCCTTGCCGGTAGAGCGCAAGCCCGCGAACGGCTAATTGGCGCGCCTCGATCGATTCCAAGATGTGCCATGACACACGGCACGTTATCGTTCAGTTGATAGGGAGCATTACGGGATGCGGATCGCGCTGTTTCAACCCGACATCCCACAGAACACCGGGACTATTCTTCGGTTTTGCGCCTGTTTGAACGTGGAAGCGCACATCATCGAGCCGGCAGGCTTTCCGACCTCCGATCGGCATTTCCGCCGCGCCGGGATGGACTACCTGGATCAGGTGAGCATAGTCCGGCACGATTCCTGGCTAAAATTCGAGCAATGGCGGAAAAACGCGGGTTGCCGGCTGATTTTACTTACGACCAAAGGTGAAAGGCATTATTTCGAACAGCGTTACCAAGCGACTGACGTACTGATGCTCGGCCGGGAAAGTGCCGGGGTGCCGGACGAGGTCGCAGCCGCCGCCGATGCCAGGGTGGTAATTCCTATGCAGCCCGGCCTGCGCTCGCTGAACGTCGCGATGGCGGCGGCGATGGTGACCGGCGAGGCGCTGCGGCAAGTCCAATTCGCACAGTGAGGACCGACGCGGGTGAGCTACGCGGTTAAGGAGATATTTCTAACCCTGCAGGGCGAAGGCGCCCATGCGGGCCGTGCAGCGGTGTTCTGCCGTTTCGCCGGATGTAATCTGTGGACGGGCCGCGAGCAGGACCGCGATCAGGCGACCTGCAAATTCTGCGATACGGACTTCATCGGCACCGACGGCACGCTCGGCGGCCGCTACGCCAGCGCCCGGCTGCTCGCCGACACCATCAGCGATCAGTGGATCGGCGAGATGCGCGATCGTTACGTGGTGATCACCGGCGGCGAGCCGCTGCTGCAGCTCGACGGCGAGCTGATCGCCGCACTGCACGCGCGCGGCTTTGCGATCGGCGTCGAGACCAACGGCACGATCGAGCCGCCGGCCGGCATCGACTGGCTGTGCGTCAGTCCGAAAGCCGGTGCCGAGCTGCGCATCCGCCGCGGCGATGAGTTGAAGCTGGTGTACCCACAGCCGGATGCGATGCCGGAAGACTTCGCGGCGCTCGAATTCGAGCGGTTTTCGCTGCAACCGATGGACGGCCCGGACCGCGACGACAACACCACGCGGGCGATCGCTTACTGTCTGAAGCACCCGCAATGGCGGCTCAGCCTGCAGACCCACAAGATCACCGGCATCAGATAGCTCGCGCCGACGTGATCCGGCTGTCATGACGAATCGCTAGGCTCCTATGCGAGGTCAACAACCGAGCAGGAGCCGACCATGGACTTGAAACCCGGCGATATCGTCATGCTGAAATCCGGCGGCCAGGCGATGACGGTGGCGGAAGCCAGCAACGACAGCGCCACCTGCCTGTGGATGGGCGAAGACGGCGACCTGTTCCGCGAGACTCTGCCGCTTGCCGTGCTCGATTCCATCGCGGTCGAAGTCGACGATGATGAGGACGAAGACGACGATCTCGACGACGACGAGCAGACCAAGGTCGCCTGAACGAGCAGGCTGTCTTCGCCATCACTGACGCGGCCGCGGATCACCAAGCGGCCGCGTATTTTCCGGACCAGCTCAACGCTTAGCGTTACGTCGCTCCGGCGTGTTCGTGCCTGCTGATCGCCGCTTCCGTTACAGCAGATGATCGCGCGCGAATCTTGCTGCGGTCTGATCCGCGATGGTGCGGAGCGCGGCCGGGTCGAGCGGAAAATCGGCCGCCAGCCAGGCATCCTCGGCCAGCGTCAGCACGTGGCCGAGCGCAGGCCCCGCGGCGAAGCCGCGAGCCAGGAAATCAGCAGCCTTCAGCGGAAATGTCGGCGCCTGCCAGCGCTGCGGCAGCGCGATCAGTTGGCGCCACGGCGCCGGATCGGCGCCGAGGCCGGCGCGGGCCCAGGCCAGCATCATACGATCGTGAAACCGCGCTTCACCGAGCCGGTACAGCCGGCGCCGCGCGGTCGCGTCGTCCATCCCGGCAAGACGCCACCAGCGATGCCCCATCGAGTCGAGCCGCTTGGCTTCGACGTTGGAGAGCCGCAGCCGCGATGCGAGCCGCTTGGCATCCTCGGTGACGGCGACCGCCAGCGCACCGAGCCGCCGCACCGCGTCGGGTTCAAGACCAAGGTCACGCTCGGCGGCGATCATCGCCGCGAAGGCGCCGAGATAAGCGACACCGCCGAGGACCGCGAGCAGCAGCCCGCCATCGGCCATCGCCACCACCGAGGCCTCCGCGCCATCGGCGATCATCAGCTTCAGCATCTCCATCCGCAGCCGTTCGGCCGACAGCGTCGCAAGCCCGCTGCGGCCGCGGATGCAGGCGAGATACGCCTCGCGGTCCGGCGCTCCGGCACCATAGGCGGCATGGATGCGGAAGAACCGCAGGATGCGTAAGTAATCCTCGGCGATGCGCTGGTCCGGATCGCCGATGAAGCGCACCCGCCGCGTCGCGATGTCAGCCAGGCCGCCGACATAGTCGTGCACGGTGCCGTCGGCCGACATCGAGAGCGCGTTGATGGTGAAGTCGCGGCGCTGTGCGTCGCGGTCCCAGTCGCGGCCGAACGCCACCTTGGCCTTGCGGCCGAAGGTCTCGACGTCCTCGCGCAGCGTGGTGATTTCGAAGCCGTGCCCGTCGAGCACCAGCGTTACGGTGCCATGCTCGATCCCGGTCGGGACCGCCTTGATACCGCTCGCCTTGGCACGGCGGACCACTTCATCCGGAACCGCGGTGGTGGCGATGTCGACATCGCCGATCGGCTCGCCCAGCAATGCGTTGCGGACGGCGCCGCCGACCACCCGCGCCTCTTCGCCGTCGCCGTTCAGCAGCGCGAGCACCCGCGCCGCCGGTCCCGTGTGCAGCCACGGCGCATCGCTGCGCACCGGCACGTCGGTCATTTCTCCACCCCAGGCACCAGCCTGCCGTTCTCCATATGCGCCGGAACGTAAGTCGATCCCGGCGGTGCGCCCGAATAGTGCACAAGCAGCAGCAAGCTCAAGATCACCAGCACCAGGGCCGTTGCCACCAGCCATCCGACCACGCGAAGCGGCCAGGATGAATGATGCAGCATTGCCGACCGGGTGGCGATCAGGAAGACCGCGTAGAGCACGAAAGGTATGAGGAAAATTCCGACCTCAGTGAGCACCACGCGGATCATGGCAGGCAGACCCGTTCGTACAGCGCGCGCAGGATGCCGGCCGTCGCGCCCCAGATGTAGCGCTCGGCGAACGGCATCGCGTAGTAGGACCGCTGCGCGCCGCGGAATTCCTTGCTGTGCAATTGATGATTGCCGGGGTCCATCAGGAACGCGAGCGGCACTTCGAAGGCGTCGTCGACTTCGGATTTGTTGATGGTGAGTTCGAATCCCGGCCGCACCCGCGCCACCGTCGGCAAAATCCGGAAACCGAAACTGGTGCCATAGACATCGAGATAGCCGATCGGCTCGACATAGGAGCGATCCAGCCCGATCTCTTCCTCGGCCTCGCGCAAGGCGGCATCGAGCGGCGAATTGTCGGTGGCGTCGATCTTGCCGCCGGGAAACGCGATCTGCCCGGCATGATCGTTGAGATGCGCGGCCCGCATCGTCAGCAGCACGGTCGGCTCGGCGTGTTCGACCACCGGAATCAGCACCGCGGCGGGACGGATCGGCCGTTCCTGCGCGATGGTGCGCAGCATCTGATCGTTGCCCGCATCGCCGGTGGCGGGAATCACCCCGGCGTCGGTGAGCGCCGCAGGCACGTCGAACCGCAGCCGGCGCTGGGCCCGATCGAAGAATTCCGCCGAACTGATGCTACCGCTGGCAGACTGCGTTCCCGTCATCGGTCCGGTCAATGCGCTTCCCTCATCAGCTCGGCATCGGCCATGGCGAAGAACGCGCCGCCGGACGCAATGCCGAACATCGGGTGACCATCGACCACTCGCTCCTCGCCGATGTCAACCAGATCGTAATACACCGCCCGCGTCACCTTGGCCCACAGATCGGCGCGCACGTGAAGGTACGGTGTCACTCCGCCATCGTCGGCGACCTCGAACCGCAGGCGGTGGTCGGCGTCACACGTCACCCAATCGTCGACATTGGTGCGGAAACGCAGCAGCGCTCCGCGCTCGTCCGTGTCCTTGACCATTTCGACCGCCAGAAACGGCGCATCGTCGACCTTGATGCCGACCTTCTCGACCGGCGTCACCAGGAAGTGTTTGTCGCCCTCGCGCTTCAGAATGGTCGAGAACAGCCGCACCAAGGCCGGACGGCCGATCGGCGTGCCGAGATAGAACCAGGTTCCGTCCGAAGCGATGCGCATGTCGAGATCGCCGCAGAACGGCGGGTTCCAAAGATGCACGGGCGGCAAGCCCTTGCCCTTGGCGGCGCTCGCCGCGGCCTCGCGCGCAGCCTCGGTGAGGCCGTCGAGATTGTGCGGTGAACTCTGCCCTTGCTTCGCCATTGTTTACCCTGACCCTCGATTTCCAACCCGGCACCCGAGCTGCCCTGTTTCGCCACGCGCGGCTTGTTTTAACTCTCCACAACGTGATCCGCGCCAATCCCGCGATGCTCATAATGTGGGGAAAGATTTGGTGAATGAAACCAGGGCCTTCGCTGTCTCGCGGCGAACAGCCTAACATGCTCCCGGTGAAAACAACCGGCCCGGCGGCGGCCGGTGTGGACAGGAGAGACGATATGGCCGGCGCAGACAGTGTCGAGAAGCTCGAAGACGTCATCGTCCGCTCGGCCGAGCAGGTCGCCGGCGAAGTGCGCGCCGCCAAGGAAGCCATCTCGACCGTGATCTTCGGCCAGGATCGCGTGGTCGAAAATACGCTGGTGACGATTCTGTCCGGCGGCCACGCGCTGCTGATCGGCGTCCCCGGCCTCGCCAAGACCAAGCTGGTGGAAACCCTGGGTGTGACGCTCGGGCTCGATGCCAAGCGCGTGCAGTTCACGCCCGACCTGATGCCATCCGACATTCTCGGCGCCGAAGTGCTCGACGAGACCGCGGCGGGCAAGCGCTCGTTCCGCTTCATCGCCGGCCCGGTGTTTGCGCAGCTGTTGATGGCCGACGAAATCAACCGCGCCAGCCCGCGCACCCAGTCGGCGCTGCTGCAGGCGATGCAGGAGCAGCACATCACCGTTGCGGGCGCGCGGCACGATCTGCCGAAGCCGTTTCATGTACTCGCCACGCAGAACCCGCTGGAGCAGGAAGGCACCTACCCGCTGCCGGAAGCCCAGCTCGACCGCTTCTTGATGGAGATCGACGTCGACTATCCGGATCGCGACGCCGAGCGCCGTATCCTGTTCGACACCACCGGCGCCGAGCAGGCAGCGCCGCGAGCAACGATGAGCGGCGAAACGCTGCTGGCGGCTCAGCGGCTGGTGCGGCGGCTCCCGGTCGGCGACTCGGTCGTTGAAGCGATCCTGTCGCTGGTGCGCTCGGCACGTCCCGGCCCCGACGCCGGCGACCTCGGCAAGCTGATTGCCTGGGGCCCCGGCCCGCGCGCCAGCCAATCGCTGATGATGGCGGTGCGTGCCCGCGCGCTGCTCGACGGCCGGCTGGCACCTTCGATCGACGACGTGCTCGACCTCGCCGAGCCGATCCTGAAGCATCGTATGGCGCTGACGTTCTCGGCCCGCGCCGAAGGCCGCACCATTCCGGACGTGATTCAGAAGCTCAAGAGCCGGATCGGCTGATGGCGCAGGCCGACGAGCATCGCACCCAGGAGACGCTGGCGGTTCGCCGCGCGGACGGAGAAAGCCGTTCGCTGGCTGCGACGTTGCCGCGCCTGATGCTCGAGGCCCGCAAGATCGCCAACAACGTCACGCACGGTTTGCACGGCCGCCGCCGTGCCGGTGCCGGCGAGAATTTCTGGCAATATCGCCGCTTCGTCTCCGGCGAGCCGGCGCAGAACGTCGATTGGCGCCGCTCCGCGCGCGACGATCATCTCTATGTCCGCGAGCTGGAGTGGGAAGCTGCGCACACCGTCTGGCTGTGGCCGGACCGCTCGCTGTCGATGGCGTTCGCCTCCAAAACCGCGCGCGACAGCAAGCTCGAGCGCGGCCTGATCGTGGCGTTCGCGCTGGCCGATCTGCTGGTCGCCGGCGGCGAACGGGTCGGCATTCCCGGCCTGATGAACCCGACCTCGAGTAACAACGTCATCGACAAGATGGCGCAGGCGATCCTGCACGACACCTCAACGCGCAGCAGCCTGCCGCCGTCATTCGTGCCGTCATCGCGGGCCGAGATCGTGGTGCTGTCCGACTTCTGGTCGCCGGTCGGTGAGATTCGGCAGATGCTCGCCGGCCTGTCGGCTTCCGGCGCGCACGGCACGCTGGTGCAGATCGTCGATCCGGCCGAAGAGAGCTTTCCCTATGCCGGCCGGGTCGAATTCGTCGAGCCCGAAGGTGGCGGTGCGATCACCGCTGGCCGCGCAGAGAAATGGGCCAGCGACTACGTCGCTCTGGTCGCCGCGCATCGTGACGCGATCCGTGCCGAGACCTCCAAGCTCGACTGGCTGTTCTCGACCCACACCACCTCGCGCTCGGCCGCCGAGCTGCTGTTATTCCTGCACGCCGGCATGACCACCGCCAAGGATGCCGGCGGCAAAACAGGACGTGGCGCATGATCGGCGCCCTCCCCCTTTCGTTTGCACAGCCGCTGCTGCTGATCGGTCTGCTGGCGCTGCCGGCGCTGTGGTGGCTGCTGCGGGTGATGCCGCCGCGGCCGCGCCGCGTGGATTTCCCGCCGACCCGACTGCTGTTCGACATCGCCCCGAAGGAAGAGACGCCGTCGCGTACGCCGTGGTGGCTGACCGCGCTGCGCATGCTCGCGGCTGCGCTGGTGATCATCGCGCTTGCCGGCCCAATCTGGAATCCGCAGACCGCTGCCGGCGGCAGTCAGGCGCCACTGCTGATCCTGCTCGACGACGGCTGGAGCGCAGCGTCGAGCTGGGAGGCGCGGATCAAGGCCGCCGACGAACTGATCGCAGAAGCCGACAGCGCCCGCCGCGCGGTGGCGCTGGCGCCGCTGTCGGAAACGGCGCGCGATCCGGCCCTGATGCCGGCCGGCACCGCACGAGTATCGCTGCGTCAGCTCGCGCCCAAGCCCTATGCGGTCGAGCGGGTCGAGGCGCTGCCCGGCATCGAACGTTTTCTGAAGACCGCCGGCGATGCCGAACTGGTGTGGCTGACGGACGGCGTCGACACCGGCCGCGGCAATGATTTCGTCACCGGGCTGAACAAGCTGGTCCAGAACCGCAGCGTCACCATCGTTGAAGGCGGCGCCCCACCCGCTCACGCGCTCGCCGCCGCCGAAAACGCCGCGGCGAAGATGACCGTGAAAGTGCTGCGCGCCAACAGCGGCGGCGTCGACGCCGGAGTCGTCCGCGCGCTCGATGCCAAGAGCGCGCCGATCGGCGAAGCCCGCTTCAGCCTCGCGCCCGGCGCCACCGAAACCGAAGCCGCATTCGACCTGCCGGTCGAACTGCGCAACGACATCGCCCGGCTGGAGATCGCCAGCGAGCGCTCCGCGGGCGCCGTGCAGCTACTCGACAAGCGCTGGCGCCGCCGCGCAGTCGGGATCGTGTCGGGCGCCAGCGCCGACACGGCACAGCCGCTGCTCGCGGCGACGTTCTATCTCACCCGTGCGCTGTCGCCGTTCGCCGATCTGCGCCAGGGCGAACGCACCGCCCCGCAGCAGGTGATCGCGCAATTCCTCGACCAGAAGCTGCCGATGATCGTGCTCGCCGATGTCGGCGCGCTGTCCCCCGAAATCCGCCAGCGGCTCGACGCCTGGATCGAACAGGGCGGCGTGCTGGTGCGGTTTGCCGGCCCTCGTCTCGCCCGTCAGGACGAGGACGATCTGGTGCCGGTGAAGCTCCGCAAAGGCGGCCGCAGTCTCGGCGGCAGCCTGACATGGGAGAAGCCGCAGCAGCTCGCTGCGTTCTCCGGCGACGGCCCGTTCGCGGGGCTCGCGGTGCCGAGCGACGTCACCGTCAATCGCCAGGTGCTGGCCGAGCCGGACGCGACGCTGCCCGGCAAAAGCTGGGCTTCGCTCGCCGACGGCACGCCGTTGGTCACCGGCGAACATCGCGGCAAAGGGCTGGTGACGCTGTTCCACGTCAGCGCCGACATGCGCTGGTCGAACCTGCCGATGTCCGGCACCTTCGTCGAGATGCTGCGCCGACTGGTCGACATGTCCGGTTACACCTCGACGCCCGGCGCCGGCGTTGCCGCCGATCCCAACGCCGCCGAGACGGTGTCGCCGCTGCGCACGCTCGACGGCTTCGGCGCGTTCGGCCCGCCGCCGGCCTCGGCCAAGCCGATCCCGGCTGATTATCGCGAGCGCGGCAGCGCCGAGCATCCACCCGGCTTCTATGGTCCCGCCGATGGACCGATCGCCGTCAACGCGCTGGCCACTGCTGACCGGATTGCGCCGCTGGATACGTCGGCGATCAACGCCCGCCGCGCCGCGTACAGCAACGCCGAACCGCGCGATCTGCGCGGCATGCTGCTGGCGTCGTCGCTCGGCCTGTTCCTGCTCGACGCGCTGATCGTCGCCATCCTCGGCGGCGGCCTCGCCGCGCTGCTGATACGCCGCCGCCGCGCCGCGACCGCCGCGCTGGCGCTGATCATCGCACTGCCGCTGGCGTCGATGCCGCTGCCGCTGCGCGCGCAGGGCGCCAAGGACGACTTCGCCATCAAGGCGACTGCACAGACCCACCTCGCTTATGTGATCACCGGCAACGCCGACGTCGACGCCATCGTCAAAGCCGGAATGAGCGGACTGACGCTGTTCCTGGCGCAGCGCACCGCGCTCGAAGCCGGCGAGCCGGTCGGCGTCGATCCGGCGCGCGATGAGCTGTCGTTCTTCCCGCTGATCTATTGGCCGATCGTCGCCGGCGGGCCGAAGCCGCCGCAGGACGCGCTCAACAAGATCGACGCCTACATGAAGCAGGGCGGCACCGTGATCTTCGACACCCGCGACGCGATCGAAGCGCCGCCGGATCCGAACGGGGCATCGCAGACCCCCGGCATGGTCACGCTGCGCGACGTGCTGTCGTCGCTCGACGTGCCGGAGCTGGAGCCGGTGCCGCGCGAGCACGTGCTGACCAAGACATTCTATCTCCTGCGCGACTTCCCCGGCCGCTTCACCGCCGGCCAGACCTGGGTCGAGGCGCTGCCGCGCGAGACCGACGATGACGACACCACCCGCCCAGCGCGCGGCGGCGACGGCGTGTCGCCGATCATCATCACCTCCAACGATCTCGCCGGCGCCTGGGCGATGCGGCCCGACGGCCAGCCGATGCTGCCGCTGACACCAGGCGAGCCGCGCCAGCGGGAATTCGCCTTCCGCGCCGGCGTCAACATCGTGATGTACACCCTGACCGGCAACTACAAAGCCGACCAGGTCCACGCGCCGGCGCTGATCGAGCGGCTGGGGCAGTGATGCAACATCGACAACAATTGAGCGAGGCATCCTTCACCTCTCCCATGGGGAGAGGTCGGCGCGCAGCGCCGGGTGAGGGGTTTCGCCCTCTCAATAGGTCGTACCTCCTCACCCCAACCCTCTCCCCATGGGAGAGGGAGCAGGCAGCATCCGGAGCTAGCACCTGATGCACTACGGCATCGCCTTTGCGCCTCTTGTTCCGACCGCCGTGCTGTGGGTCGCGATCGCTGCTGTTGTGGTGATCGCACTCGTACTGCTGATCGGGCGCTCGCGGGGCGCGTGGGTGCGGATCGCGGCGCTGGCGCTGATCGTGCTAGCGCTGGCCAATCCGTCGTTCACCCGCGAGGAGCGCGAGCCGCTGTCCTCGGTCGCCGCCGTGGTGGTCGACAAGAGCCCGAGTCAGAATTTCGGCAAGCGTACCGAAGAGGCCGAGCAGGCCAAGGAGGCGCTGGTCGATCGGCTGAAGCAGATCAAGGGCCTGGAGGTTCGCGTCGTTGAAGCAGGCCAGGCGGACGGCGAGACCGACGGCACCAAGCTGTTCGGCGCGGTGACTTCGGCGCTGTCCGACGTGCCGACCGACCGCGTCGCCGGCGCGTTCCTGATCACCGACGGCCGCGTCCACGATATCCCGGCGAACGCGCAGGCACTTGGCTTCCAGGCGCCGGTGCAGGCGCTGATCACCGGCCGCAAGGACGAGCGCGACCGCCGCATCGCCATCCTGGCGACGCCGCGGTTCGGCATCGTCGGCCAGACCCAGACCATCACCTACCGGCTCGACGACCAGGGCATCACCGGCGACCGTGCCCGCGTCGTGGTGCGGCGCGACGGCGAAGTGCTGAACCAGCGCACCGTGCTCAGCGGCCAGACCGTCAACGTCGATGTCGAGATCAAGCATGCCGGCCAGAACATCGTCGAGATCGAAGCCTCGCCGGTCGAGAACGAGCTGACGCTGGTCAACAATCGCGCCGTGGTGTCGATCGACGGCGTCCGCGACAAGCTGCGGGTGCTGCTGGTGTCCGGCGAGCCGCATTCCGGCGAGCGTACCTGGCGCAATCTGCTAAAGTCCGACGCCAGCGTCGATCTCGTGCACTTCACCATCCTGCGGCCGCCGGAGAAGCAGGACGGCACGCCGATCAACGAATTGTCGCTGATCGCCTTCCCGACCCGCGAGCTGTTCCAGCAGAAGATCAACGAGTTTCAACTGATCATCTTCGACCGCTACGCCCGCCAGGGCGTGCTGCCGATGGCGTATTTCGACAACATCTCGCGCTACGTGAAAAATGGCGGCGCGGTGCTGGTGTCGGCCGGGCCGGACTACGCGTCGACCACCTCGATCTGGCGTACGCCGCTCGACACGTTGCTGCCGGCCGAGCCGGTCGGCGTCACCGAGAAGCCGTATCACGCGCGGCTGTCCGACGCCGGCAAGCGCCATCCGGTGACGCGCGGCCTCGAAGGCTCGACCTCCGAGCCGCCGCATTGGAGCCGGTTCTTCCGCACGGTCGACACCCGCAACGCAACAGCGGCGCCGCTGATGACCGGCGCCGACAATATGCCGCTGCTGCTGCTGTCGCATTTCGGCGAGGGCCGCGTCGCGCTGCTGCTCTCCGACCACATCTGGCTGTGGGCGCGCGGCTACGAGGGCGGCGGACCGCATCTCGATCTGCTGCGGCGGATGTCGCACTGGCTGATGAAGCAGCCGGACCTCGATGAAGAAGCGCTGCGGCTGAAGGCCGAGGGCAAGAACCTCGAAGTGCTGCGGCAGACCATGGGTGACAGCGTGCCGCCCGTCACCGTCACCTCGCCGTCCGGCAAGACCCGCGAACTCACGCTCGCGGCGGGCGATCCCGGCACCTGGCGGGCGACGCTGCCGGCCGACGAGCTCGGGCTGTGGTCGGCGACCGACGGCACGCTGAAAGCGCTGATCAATGTTGGCCCGGTGAACCCGAAGGAATTTGCGGAAGTCACCTCGACCACCGAGACGCTGCGGCCGCTGGCGCAGGCGACCGGCGGCGACGCCCGCCGGATCGCCGAGAACGGCAGCGTCGAGCTGCCGCGGATCGTTCCGGTGACCTCGGCCACGATCTTCCGCGGCGACGGCTGGCTCGGCGTGCGGATGCGCGATGCCAGCGTCGTCACCGGCGTCGGCGTGCTGCCGGTATTCACCGGCCTGATCGGCTTGCTGTTGCTGCTCGGCGCGTTCGCGGCGACCTGGTTGCGCGAAGGCCGCTGATCACTCCGAAGAAGCGAAGCCGAGCTGCGCTTACCAGCGCAGCTCGCGGGTCAGTGCCAGCGGCGGGTGGCCGAACAGTTCGGTCACCGCAGCGGTGTCGAGCCGATCGATGCCCTCGAATGCGTCGGCATGGATGCCGCGGGTGACGAACAGCAGGTCGATGCCGTAACCCTGCGCGCCGGCCAGATCAGTCCGCACCGAGTCGCCGATCGCCAGCACCCGCTGAGCGGGCGTGTCGGTCCCGCGGATCTGTCGGGCGAGCGCCATCGCACGATCATAGATCGGCCGATGCGGCTTGCCGTAGAAGATCACCTCGCCGCCGAGCTCGCGATACAACTCGGCGATCGCACCGGCGCAGTAGATCAGCCGGTCGCCGCGCTCGACCACGATGTCCGGATTGGCGCAGACCAGCGTCAGCTTGCGCTCCAGCGCCTGCCCCATCATCTCGCGATAGTCTTCCGCCGACTCGGTCTCGTCGTCGAACGGGCCGGTGCAGATGATGTAGTCGGCCTTGTCGAGCGGCGTCAGCACCGCATCGAGGCCGCGATAGATCGAGTTGTCGCGATCCGGCCCGAGCCAGTAGATCGACTGGCCGGGATGCTCGGCCACGTAGATCCGGGTGAGATCGCCCGACGACACGATCGCGTCGTAGCAATCGTCCGGCACGTCGAGCTTGCGCAGCTGGCGCTGCACCGAATCCGCCGGCCGCGGCGCGTTGGTGATCAGCACCACGGTGCGGCCCTGGTCACGCGCGGTCTTCAGCGCCGCGCAGGCGTCCGGAAACGACTCCAGGCCGTTGTGCACCACGCCCCAGATGTCGCTGAGCACGACGTCGACCGAGCCGACGAGCTCGTGCAGATGCTCGACGAAACGCAGCTTTGTCATCGGCTGAAACGATCAGAAAGGGCCGGCGGCGCGGCGGACCAGTGCGGCATTGCCGGTGACGCGTGCCGGCTCGATGCGAGCGAGCGGGCTCTGCGGTAGCTTGCCTGGATCAAGATTGATGTCCTGCTGGGCCGGGGCGTTGGAAGCCGGCGCGGCCGCGTTGGTGGCGGTCTCTGGCCGCAGCGGACGGGGCGCTGCGAACAAGAACCCCTGCCCAAACCGGACATCGTAGTCAAGCAGGTCGACCACGGCGCGTTCCCCCTCGATCCGCTCGGCGACTAGATCGATGCCGAACCGGCCGAGCAGATCGGACAGATCCACCGGGTGGATGTCGGCGGACGCCGTATCATGCGCGGCGAGCAGCAGCGCCGCCGGCACCTTGATGAAGCGGACGCCGCGATCGGCCAGCTCGCGCGGCTCGAACCGCAGATCGGTGACGTGGTCGATCGAGAACCGGTAGCCGCGCTGCGCCAATGCCGCGAGGTGTTCGGTTTCGATCGGGCCGAGGCCGCGCAGCGTGCTCTGCTTGAATTCGAGGATCAGCGACGGCGCCAGCGCGCGGTTGGCTTCGAGGAAGTCGAGGCACTGGGCGAAGGCGGCGGTGTCGGCCAGCGTCGCGCCGGCGATGTTGACGAACAGACCGACGTCCTTGTTGCGCACCAACAGGCGCCGGACCACCTGCACGGCGCGCAGCAGGATGGCGTTGTCGATCCGTCCCATCAGCCCGGCGGTCTCGGCGATCGGCAAATAGGTTTCGGCAGGGATCGCCTGATCGGCGGTATCGCGCAGCCGCGTTACCACCTCGTAGGCCCGCACCTTGCGCTGCGGCAGCGAGACCATCGGCTGCAGATAGAGATCGAAGCGGCCGCCCTCGACCGCGCTCGCCACCGCTTCCGCCATATTGGGACCGGCAGGAGCTGAAACGACGGCGGGCGGCGGGACCACAGCCGGGACTGAGGCGGCGTCCGGCACCAGAGTCGTGGGAGCGGCAGCGGCCGGCGGCGGCGCGGTGGGAGCTGCGAGGTTCGGCGTTTCGGGCTGAAGCGCCGAAACGGGCGGCGCAGCCGCAGCCGCCGGTACGGCCGCGGACGGGATCACGGGCGGAGCCAGAGCAGCCGGCGCCGGCGCTGCGATGGACTCTGGGCGGACCTCGCTGCGGGCGGCGGAGGTCAGAAGGTCTTCGTGGGCGGCGACCGAGGCAGCCAACTGCTGCACCAGGGTACCAAGCTCGGTGATTTCGTCGGAGACGTGCTGAACGCGATCCTGCTGGGAGGACTGGGCGGAAACCAGCTTGGCCTCGACCACCGCCAGCCGACGGCCGAATTCGCCGACCTGCCGGGCGAGATCGGCGGTGCCGCGCGACAGGTCTGCGATCTGATCGCCGGCCTCGGCGCGGTCGCGCATCCGCATCGAAACCGCCTGGTACAGCACGAACAATGTCAGGGCGGTCAGGCCGACCAGCGACGCCTGGGCGAAGTTAAACCCGGCGACCGCATACACCACCATGCCGAGCGAGGTGGCGATCAGCACCATGCAGACGGCGATGAAAATGGTCGAGATGCGGATCATTTAAGCCGGTGGTTGCCTGCCGATCCGCCATCTTTGTCGATTCGGCGGACGAGTCCACTGGATTCGTCCGCCGTCCCAAGGGGATATCGGGCAGAATCAGGCGACCGCGCGGATCACCTTGCCGACCTTGTCGACGATCTCGCCGATGTGGTCCTCGCTGAGGATCAGCGGCGGGGTCAGCGCCAGGGTATCGCCGGCGATCCGCAGCATCAGCTCGTGGTCATGGAAGCCCGCATTCATCGCTTCGAAGCCGCGCTTGCCGACCGCATCGGTGATCGGGGCGAGGTCGATACCGGCGGTCAGGCCGACGGTGCGGATGTCGACCACGTTCGGGGCCGACTTCAGCGACATCACCGCCTCGGCGAACTTCGGCTCCAGCGCCTTGGCGCGCTCGAACAGCTTCTCGTCGCGGTAGATGTCGAGGGTGGCGATGCCGGCCGCGCAGGCCAGCGGGTGTGCCGAATAGGTATAGCCGTGGGCCAGTTCGACCGCGTGTTCGGGGCCGGTCATGAACGCATCGTGGATCTCGGCCGAGGTGATCACGCCGCCCATCGGCACCGCACCATTGGTGACGCCCTTGGCGAAGGTGATCATGTCCGGGGTGACGCCGTAGCGTTCGGACGCGAAGGCGTAGCCGAGACGGCCGTAGCCGGTGATGACCTCGTCGAAGATCAGCAGGATGCCGTGCTTCTTGGTGATCTCGCGCAGCTTCTTGAGGTAGCCCTTCGGGGCCGGCAGCACGCCGGTGGAGCCGGCCATCGGCTCGACGATCACCGCCGCGATGGTGTTGGCACCGTGCAGGTTGACGAGGCCTTCGAGGGCATCGGCGAAGTGCGCGCCGTATTCCGGCTCGCCCTTGGTGAAAGCCTGCTTGTCGCGATCATAGGTCGCAGGCAGATGG
Source organism: Rhodopseudomonas sp. G2_2311 (assembly GCF_047501505.1). Lineage (NCBI taxonomy): Bacteria > Pseudomonadati > Pseudomonadota > Alphaproteobacteria > Hyphomicrobiales > Nitrobacteraceae > Rhodopseudomonas > Rhodopseudomonas sp. G2_2311. The sequence goes on along the minus strand of NZ_JAZDRK010000005.1, from coordinate 81,700 downwards.
TCAACGCCGTTGAGCAGCGGGCCGAACATCTTGCGGTTGTTGCCGATGCCGCCGACCGCGGTGCCGCCGAAGCCGACGCCATGATAGCCGCGCTCGCGGCCGATCAGGCGGGTGCGCGAGCCCTGGCCCTTGATCTGCTGATAGGCGACCGCGATCTTCAGCGCGGTGTCGCCGGCTTCCGAGCCCGAATTGCAGAAGAACACGTGATCGAGACCTTCCGGCGCCAGATCGGCGATCCGGCTGGCAAGCTCGAACGCCTTCGGCTGGCCGAACTGGAACGGCGGTGAGAAGTCGAGTTCGTCGGCCTGCGCCTTGATCGCCTCGGCGATTTCCTTGCGGCCGTGGCCCGCATTGGTGCACCACATGCCCGAGGCGGCGTCGATGATCTTGCGGCCATCGGCGGTGATGTAGTGCATGCCCTCGGCACCCACGACCATTTTCGGCGCGCGCTTGAAGGCCCGGTTCGCGGTGAACGGCATCCAGAACGCGTTGAGATCGTTCGGCGCGTTGACGGCGGACGTGGGCTTGATCTTGTCTAACATGGCGCTCCTCATGCACTGCGCGGCCGGGGGTGAAAGGCGCGGCACGGTATCAGCTTCACGCCCCTACGGGAACGCCGCGAGCCAGCAAATTTCCGTGGGGCATCCATCTGTTAATGGACCCCGGCGGCGAGGGATTTGCGCTGGATCACACAACCCAACCTTGCTGCAAAGGGCACCGGCTGGTACCAACCCGGCCCTGAGTTGAAAGGCGATCATGGCTGAGAAACCGAAAAAACCCTCGAAACTGCGCGCCCGGCTGCCGCGCGGCCTCGCCGATCGCGGGCCTGCCGAAATCGCGGCGACGCGCGCGATGGTGGAGAAGATCCGCGAGGTGTACGAACGCTACGGCTTCGAGCCGGTGGAGACTCCGGCGTTCGAATACACCGACGCGCTCGGCAAGTTCCTGCCCGATCAGGACCGCCCCAACGAGGGCGTGTTCTCGCTGCAGGACGACGACGAGCAGTGGATCAGCCTGCGCTACGACCTCACCGCGCCGCTGGCGCGCTACGTCGCCGAGAACTTTGATAGCTTGCCGAAGCCGTATCGCAGCTACCGGTTCGGCTGGGTGTTCCGCAACGAGAAGCCCGGCCCCGGCCGCTTCCGGCAGTTCATGCAATTCGACGCCGACACCGTCGGCGCACCGACCGCCGCGGCCGACGCCGAAATGTGCATGATGGCCGCCGACACCATGGAAGCGCTCGGCATCCCGCGCGGCAGCTACGTGGTGAAGGTGAATAATCGGAAGGTGCTGGACGGCATCCGCGAAGCGCAAGGCATCGACAGCGACGCGCAGTGGCTCACCGTGATGCGCGCGATCGATAAGGCCGACAAGTTTCCGATTCGGGACATCATCCTGCTACTTGGCGCCGGTCGCTGGGACGGCGGCGAGGAAGGCAAAGGCGACTTCACCAAAGGCGCCGGCCTGAACGACACGCAGATCCAGGCGATCATCAGCTTCATCGGCGACAAGGATGCCGGCGTCAGCACCCAGGGTGCCGACAACCAGGCGACGGTCGCCAACATGCGGGCGCGGGTCGAAGGTTCGAAGACCGGCGGCGATGGCGTCGCCGAACTCGCCACCATCGCCGAGCTGGCGGAAGCCGGCGGCTACGGCGATTGCATCCGCATCGATCCTTCCGTCGTCCGCGGCCTCGAGTACTACACGGGCCCGGTGTACGAGGTCGAACTCCTGCTCGAGACCAAAGACGAGAAGGGCCGCCCAATTCGGTTCGGCTCGGTCGGCGGCGGCGGGCGCTATGACGGTCTGGTGTCGCGCTTCCGCGGCGAGCCGGTGCCGGCGACCGGATTTTCGATCGGCGTGTCGCGGCTGCAGGCGGCGCTGACGCTGATCGGCCAGCTCGATAACAAACCGCAGCCCGGCCCTGTCGTGGTCACCGTGTTTGGCGGCGAGATCGCCGGCTACCAGACGATGGTCGCCACGCTTCGCAAAGCCGGCATCCGCGCCGAATTGTACTTGGGCAATCCCAAGCACTCGCTCGGCCAGCAGATGAAATACGCCGACAAGCGCAACTCGCCCTGCGCCATCATCCAGGGCTCGGACGAGAAGCAGCAGGGCATCGTACAGATCAAGGACCTGATCCTGGGCGCCGAACTGGCGTCGCTGGAAAAGGACCGCGACGAGTACTTGAAGAAGCAGGCCGAGGCGCAGTTCTCCTGCAAGGAGGATGAACTGGTCGCCAAGGTGCAGGAGCTGCTGCAGCGCCGCGGGGTGAGCTGGGGCTGAAACCGTCGTTCCGGGGCGCTTGCGCTGCAAGCGAACCCGGAACCCCGAGGTTTGGGCCGCTGCGAGATTCCGGGTTCGCGCTTCGCGCGCCCCGGAATGACGAGAAGAAAAAACATTGTAGCAAGGGGAGAAACCACCGATGCCTGAGATCACCGTCAACATGGCCGCTGGCCGCACCGACGAGCAGAAGGCCGGGATGATGCGCGACATCACCCAGGCGCTGGTGACGCATCTTGGCGTCGCCGCCGAAGACGTGGTGATTCAGATCAACGAAGCCCCGCTCACCAACAAGATGAAGGGCGGCAAGACCTTCGTCGAGCGCAAGGCGGCGCAGGGCAAGTAGGTCAGCATCATGGACGCACGCGACTTCATCACCGTCGGCATGAGCGCCGAGCGGCTCACCACGGTGACGCAGGACATCACCGTGCAGCATTTCGTGCCGTCGATGCCGGCGGTGTTCGCGACCCCGATGATGATCCTGGTGATGGAAATGACCTCGGGCGACGCGATCGCGCCGAAGCTTCCCCAAGGCTGGGTGACGGTCGGCAGCGAAGTCGACATTCGCCACTTGGCGCCGGCCTTCGTCGGCCAGACGGTGCGGACCACGGCGGTGGTGAGCGCGGTGGAGCGCCGGGTGATCCGGTTCGACGTCGCCTCGTTCCTCGGCGACCGCAAGGTCGGTGACGGCCGCCACGCCCGCGGTCTGGTCGACGTGGCGCTGTTCACCAAGCGCTTCGCCGAAGGCTGAGCCTCACCCTGCTGCAAAAAACAAACGCGCCCCTCGATGAGGAGCGCGTCGTAGGGCTCTGCGGAAGACGAAGGGTCAGTCGGCTTACGCCGCGACGTGATCCGGGAACACCGCCTCGATCTTGGTCTTCAGCGTCGCCGCGTTGAACGGCTTGACGATGTAGTTGTTGACGCCCGCCTTCTTGGCCGCGATCACGTTCTCGGTCTTCGACTCCGCGGTGATCATGATGAACGGGGTCTGCGACAGGTTCGGATCGGCGCGCACTTCCTTCAGCAGGTCGTAGCCGGTCATCGGCTCCATGTTCCAGTCGGAAATCACCAGGCCGTACTTCTTGGTGCGCATCTTGGCGAGCGCTGCCGAGCCGTCGCTGGCGTCATCGATATTCTCAAAACCAAGCTGCTTGAGAAGATTACGAATGATCCGGATCATGGTGCTGTAATCGTCCACCACCAAAACCGACATCGACAAATCAACCGCCATCTTCAACTCCCCAAGGCGCCGCAGGGTGGCTCGACCACCGCCCGACCGGCCGGCTAACGCAGGTTCTCTTGAAAGCCCTGGCGTACAACCGCCGGTCTTTCGCAAAGCAAGAACTAGCATCGGGGGTTAAACAGCGCGTTAATCGGGCTTCTGCGGCCAAATCGCCCAGCGCGGCCAAACTACTTGAAAAGTCGCAGGATTTGGAACCGGGCCGGCCTCGTAGTCGTACGGGGCTGGCGTCCGGATCGCCAAACCATGGCGGCGCAGGCCGCGCCCTGCTAGGGGACGGGCCATGAATTATCGCCACGCTTTCCACGCCGGAAATTTCGCCGACGTCATCAAACACCTCGTGCTGGTCCGCATCCTGACGTACCTGCACGACAAACCGGCCGCCTTCCGGGTGATCGATACCCACGCCGGCGCCGGCCTGTACGACCTGACCAGCGAAGAGGCACGCCGCGGCGGCGAATGGGCGACCGGGATCGCCCGGGTGCTGCAGGCGCGGTTTTCCGACGAGGCCTACGCGCTGATCGCGCCCTATCTCGATATCGTCCGGGCGTTCAACCCGCAGCGCGAGCTCACCGCCTATCCGGGCTCGCCGCTGATCGCCCGCGCCCTGCTCCGCCCCCAGGACAGCCTGGTGGCCTGCGAGCTCGAACCGGTGGCGCGCAAGCACCTGATCGCGGCGCTGCGCCACGACCCGCAGGGCCGGGTGGTCGATCTCGACGGCTGGACCGGACTCACCGCTTACGTGCCGCCAAAGGAGCGGCGCGGGCTGGTGCTGATCGACCCGCCCTTCGAGCGCAAGGACGAGTTTGAGCAGATGGCCGCCAAGTTCGCCGCTGCCCACGCCAAGTGGCCGACCGGCGTATATCTGCTGTGGTACCCGGTTAAAAATCGCCGCGCCACCGAGGCGCTGGCGGCTGCCGTGGCCGAGACCGCCGCCGCGGGCGGCGAAGGCAAGTGCCTGCGGCTGGAGTTCAGCGTCGCGCCGCAGCAGTCCGACGGGCCGCTGACGTCGACCGGTCTGCTGATCGTCAACCCGCCCTGGACGCTGGCGGATGAGCTGAGAACGGTTCTCCCCGAGCTGGAGCGTCCGCTCGGCCTTGGTGGGGTCGGTCGTTACCGTCTTGAATTCCCGAAGTCTTGATTACTCATTCGCTGCCCCCAGCAGCTTGCGAAAAGTCGCAACTCGACCGTAGGCAATCCGCTAAATTCCGTATTATGCTAGTTTCATTGGACTGGCTTTACGTTCCGCTTCCGCGAATGGGGGCGGCGGAGTGACAAGGCCTCAAAGCGTATTTTGATTGGACCCGCAGTCAGTAGCAGGTCCCGCTCTCGGCCAAGCTATCCGGCAGCGAAATGCCAGGTCGCACCGATGCGCCGGCGCGCGTCGGAAAGCATGCTGGGAGGAGTTTCCGGAATGGCAATGACGGGAACGGTGAAGTTCTTCAACGGCGAGCGCGGCTACGGCTTCATCAAGCCCGATGACGGTGGCCGCGATGTGTTCGTGCACATTACCGCAGTCGAACGGGCCGGCTTGAAAGACTTGACCGAGGGACAGCGTATTTCATTCGAAGTGGAGCCTGACAAGAAGGGCAAAGGCCCCAAGGCGGTCAACTTGGTGATCTCGCCGTAATCGGCTCGCAAAGCTGCAGCGTCGCGGCGGCGCTGCACGGGTTGGGACGGGGCGCAACGACGTTGGCGCGTGCCGTTAGGTAGCGCGCAGTGAGTTTGGGCATGGGCGACGCGGGCATTAACGCGGGCGCTCCTTCCCGAAGCGATGGTGTTTCGCTTGCTGCCGACTTGCAGCATTTTGCAAAGCGCGGCCTTCGCAACAGCTCCTTTCGCAAACCACATCACGCGACGCTTAGGCGGCAGAGCCTGCCGGCGGCGCACTGCGGCTGCTGATAAGTCGGCGCTGCGCGCCACGAACGCGGCCACTGATAAAGAAAATCCCGGCCGGAAAACCGGCCGGGAGTGGATGATCCAAGTTTCTTGGTCTCGAAAGCTGCTTCGCGAACTTTGTTCGCAAAGGTTTTGGTCGCGACGATGAGCCGCGGCTTAGAAGTGATAGTTGATGCCGGCGCGGACCAACCCGGCGTTGTAGCCGTTCGGCATGCCGGTGATGAAGAAGTTGCTGGTCGACAGGCTCATGTACAGGTACTCGACCTTGGCGCTCAGCTTCGGCGCGAAGGCGAATTCGGCGCCGGCGCCGACCGTCCAGCCCGCAGAGCTGTGGCTTTCCGAGGCGAACACGTTCTGGCCCTTGAGCTGGCCGAACGCCAGACCGCCGGTGGCGTAGATCAGCACGTCGTTCATCGCGTAGCCGATGCGGCCGCGGCCGGTGCCGAACCACGGGTTCGAGAACTTGTACTGCGCGAAAGTGTCGTCAGCGGTCGAGAACTGGATATCGCCCTCGAGACCGAACACGATATTGCCGGACTGCCAGTTGTAGCCGCCCTGCACGCCGCCGGAGAAACCCGACGGCTTGGTGATGTTGTTGGTGACGTTGCCCCAGGAGTAGCCGAGGTTGCCGCCGAGATAGGGACCAGCCCAACTGAAGGCGTTGAGCGGCTGGTTGACCGTATAGGGCGCATTCGACCGGTAGTAGCCCATGTCGGCCGCCTGAGCCGTCGACACACTTGCGGCGATCACGGCCGCCGCTGCCAGTGTAACTTTACGCATCTTACTCTCCTCGACGACCCGCCCGCGCCAGCGGCGGCGCAGTCTGCGTCCGGTCATCGGCCTCCCGCGGCCGATGGGAAAATGTCCCGAATGGTTACGGCTTTCCTCTCTTTTCCCGTCGAATTTATCGAGAGTTTTAAGTTAAACGGTTCTTAACCCGCGGACCGATCCGGCGCGCATTGTTAACAAAATCTTACTTCCCGGCCTTCGCGGCAACACCATGGCAAGACAGCAGAATTTCCGGCGGACCGGGTTCCGCCGAGGCCCTGCGCTGGCAACCGCGGAAGCGAGCGCATAGGTTGGGGCCGCCATGATTCATGATCCCGCCGAGCCGCCTGCGGCCGCGGCCGAACCACCGCTCGACACCGCCTCTCCCGTGGCCCCGGCGCCCGCCGCCGACGCGCGCCCGGATGCCGGCCCCCAGGACATCGACACCGCCACTGCGGAGCTGACGGTCGAGGAGGACGACGAGGCACGCCTGCCGGAGGCCGAAGACGAGGCCGAGGCCGACGCAGCCGCGCAGCCCGGCGCCGGGCCGATGGCGGTGGGCCGCTCGGCGATCGCGCGCGCGGTGCGGCTCGCCCCGACCTCACCGGGCGTCTACCGAATGCTGAACGCCGAGCGCGACGTGCTCTATGTCGGCAAGGCCAAGAACGTGAAGAAGCGGCTGGCGTCCTACGCCCGGCCCACCGGCCAGGTGCTGCGGATCGCCCGGATGATCGCGCTGACCGTCGAGGTCGAGGTGATCTCCACCACGACCGAGACCGAGGCGCTGCTGCTCGAAGCCAATCTGATCAAGCAGCTGCGGCCGCGCTTCAACGTCCAGCTCCGCGACGACAAGTCGTTTCCCTACATCCTGATCACTGGCGACCATTGGGCGCCGCAGATCCTCAAGCATCGCGGCGCGCAGAGCCGTCCGGGGCGGTATTTTGGTCCGTTCGCCTCCGCCGGGGCGGTCAACCGCACCATCACGGCGCTGCAGCGGGCGTTCCTAGTGCGATCCTGCACCGATTCGTTCTTCGAAAGCCGGACCCGGCCCTGCCTGCTGTATCAAATCCGGCGTTGCGCCGGCCCGTGCACCGGAGAGGTCGACTTCCCCGGCTACAGCGAGCTGGTGCGCGAGGCGACCGACTTCCTGTCCGGCCGCAGCCGGGCGGTGAAGCAGCTGCTGGCGGCCGAAATGGAAAAGGCCTCGGAGGAGCTGGAGTTCGAGACCGCGGCGCTGTACCGCGACCGTCTCGCCGCGCTGTCGGCGATCCAGTCCCAGCAGGGCATCAATCCGCGCACCGTCGAGGAAGCCGACGTGTTCGCCATCCATCAGGACGGCGGCTACTCCTGCGTCGAGGTGTTCTTCTTCCGCACCGGCCAGAACTGGGGCAACCGCGCCTACTTCCCGCGCGCCGAGAAGTCGTTCACGCCTGCCGAAGTGCTCGGTGCGTTCGTGGCGCAGTTCTACGACGACAAGCCGCCGCCGAAGCTGATCCTGCTGTCGCACGAGATCGAAGAGGCCGAGCTGCTGGCCGACGCGCTGTGCGTCAAGGCCGGCCACAAGGTCGAGCTCACCGTGCCCAAGCGCGGCGAGAAGAAGGAACTGGTCGCCCACGCCCAGACCAACGCGCGCGAAGCGCTCGGCCGCAAGCTCGCCGACACCGCGACCCAGGCCCGGCTACTCGAAAACCTCGCCACCACGCTGGGCCTGCCGAAGGTGCCGCAGCGGATCGAGGTGTACGACAACAGCCATATTCAGGGCACCAACGCGGTCGGCGCGATGATCGTCGCCGGCCCGGACGGCTTCATCAAGAACCAGTATCGCAAGTTCAACATCCGCTCCGAAGGCCTGACGCCCGGCGACGACTACGCGATGATGCGCGAAGTGCTGCAGCGGCGGTTCAAGCGGCTGGTGACCTCACAGACCGAAGGCGACGCCGCCAAGCCGAAGGACGACGACGTCCCGCAGTGGCCGGACCTTGTGATCATCGACGGCGGCCGCGGCCAGCTCAACGCCGCGCGCGAAGCACTCTCCGGCATCGGCCTGACCGATCAGGTCACCCTGCTCGGCGTCGCAAAGGGACCGGACCGGGACGCCGGACGCGAGACCCTGTTCCTGCCGGACCGCGACGCCATCAAGCTCGAGCCGCGCGACCCGGTGCTGTATTTCATCCAGCGGCTGCGCGACGAGGCGCATCGCTTCGTGATCGGGTCGCATCGCACGCTGCGCAAAAAGGACATCCGCGAAGCCGGCCTGCAGGAAATCCCCGGCATCGGCCCGACCCGCAAGCGCGCGCTGCTGCTGCATTTCGGCACGCTGAAGGAAATCGAACGGGCCTCGATCGCCGATCTCGGCAAGGTTCCGGGCATCAGCGCCGAAAGCGCCAAGCGAATCTTCGAGTTTTTCCATGCCCGTCCGGACTGACACACCGGCAGCCCCCGACCAAAGTCGGCGGCGCCGAAGGCGGCCGCGCCCAATGCGGATTTCACCTTTTCCTGATACGGAACGAGAGCAGCCGGGTCGGAGGTTGACCTTCCGTCGCGGGCAGTATTGGTAAGTCACGATGAACAACGTCTCGACGAGAGCGCCGGTGCGGGGAACGAAGACGTCGCTGACGCTTCCGAACATCCTCACCTATGCCCGCATCGCGGCGATCCCGGTGGTTGTCGGCTGCATCTTCGCGCAGTCGATCCTCGGCGGTCCGCTGGCGCTGCGCTGGGTGGCCCTGGCGGTGTTCATCGCCGCGGCGATTACCGATTTTCTCGACGGCCATTTCGCCCGGATCTGGGATCAGCAGTCCGCCTTCGGCCGGATGCTCGATCCGATCGCCGATAAGCTGCTGGTAGCATCCTGCCTATTGATGCTCGCCGCCGACAGCATCATCCACGGCTGGACGCTGTGGGCCGCGATCGTGATTCTGTGCCGTGAGATCCTGGTATCGGGGCTGCGCGAATATCTCGCCGCGCTCCGCGTCAGCGTGCCGGTGACGCGGCTGGCGAAATGGAAGACCACCGCGCAGCTGGTCGCGATCGGCTTCCTGCTCGCGGGCGAAGCCGGCGACGAGGTTCTGCCGTTCACCACCGAGATCGGCGTATCGCTGCTGTGGCTGTCGGCGCTGCTGACGATGTACACCGGCTACGACTATTTCCGCGCCGGCATTCACCACCTGATCGAAGAGGATCAGGCATGAAGGTGAAGTATTTCGCCTGGGTGCGCGAGCGGATCGGCGTCGACGAAGAGACCGTCGAACCGCCGCCGGCGGTGGCGACGGTCGCCGACCTGATCGGATGGCTGGCGGCGCGCGGCGACGGCTATGCGCTGGCATTCGAAAAGCCCGGCGTGATCCGCGCCGCGATCGATCGCGCCCATGTCCGCGCCGAGACGCCGATCCAAGGCGCGCGCGAGGTCGCATTCTTCCCGCCGATGACCGGCGGCTGAGCCGGCGCAGCGCACGGGATGATCCGATGACCGTTCCGGTGACCATCCGTATTCAGGAAGCCGATTTCGATCTCGCCGCCGAGACTGCGGCGATGACGAAGGGCCGCACCGACATCGGCGCCGTGGTGTCGTTCACCGGCCTGTGCCGCGGCGTCGAAGGCGATGACACCGTCGCGGCGCTGACGCTGGAGCACTATTCCGGCATGGCCGAGGAGGAGATCCAGCGCCACGCCGATGAGGCGATCAAACGCTGGCCGATCACCGCGCTGACGATCATCCACCGCGTCGGCCGGCTGGTGCCGGGCGACAACATCGTGCTGGTGCTGACCGCCTCGGCGCATCGCCAGGCGGCGTTCGCGGCGGCGGAATTTCTGATGGACTATCTCAAGGCCAACGCGCCGTTCTGGAAGCGCGAGGAGCGCTCCGGCGAGTCGCGTTGGGTCGAGGCGCACAGCCGCGACGACGCCGCGCTGGCGCGATGGAGCAAGGATTGATGGCGAAAAAGGCGACCGCGAAAACCAACAAGGCGGGTAAATCGAAAGCACCGACGGCGAGATCCGCCAAGGCCAAGCCGGCCAGGCGCGGCGCCGCCCTGTCCAAGGCCGCGGCCGCCAAGCCGCCGAAGGTGGCGCCGGGCGAATTGGTGACGCTGCTCGATTTCGTCCGCTACGCGGTCAGCCGTTTTGCCGAAGCCGGCGTGGTGTTCGCGCACGGCACCACCGATCCGATCGCCGAAGCCGCATTCCTGATCGGCGAGACGCTGCATCTGCATCCCGATCAGTTCGAGATGTTCGCCTCCGCCCGCGTCACTGCGCGTGAAGCTGCCGCGATCCTCGGCCTGATCGAGCGCCGGATCGCCGCGCGGCTGCCGGCGGCGTATCTGGTGAACAAGATCTACATGCGCGGCGTGCCGTTCTATGTCGACGAGCGGGTGATCGTGCCACGCTCCTACATCGGCGAACTGCTGGACTCGCATTTCGACGGCGGCGACACCTCGCTGATCGACGCGCCCGAGGCGGTCGAGCGCGTGCTCGACCTCTGCACCGGTTCGGGCTGCCTTGCGATCCTCGCCGCCTACGCCTTCCCGAACGCGACGGTCGACGCCGTCGATCTGTCGAAGGATGCGCTCGCGGTCGCGACCCGCAACGTCGCCGAGCATCAGCTCGACGATCGCGTCAGCCTGTATCACGGCGACCTGTTCGGCCCGCTTGGCGAGGAACGTTACGACCTGATCATCACCAACCCGCCTTACGTCGACGCCGACGGAATGGCGAGCCTGCCGGCCGAGTGCCGCGCCGAACCGGCGATGGCGTTCGACGGCGGCGACGATGGTCTGACGATCATCCGCCGCATCCTCGCCGAAGCGAAGGATCATTTGACGCCGGACGGCGGCCTGCTGTGCGAAGTCGGCCGCTGCCGGCCACAGATCGAAGACGAATTCCCACAGCTCCCGCTGCTGTGGCTCGACAGCGAAGACTCCGAAGCCGAAGTGTTCTGGATCGCCGCAGCGGATTTGTAAGGTCCTGCGCGCACCGTCATTCCGGGGCGCGAACGTAGTTCGCGAACCCGGAATCTCGACCTGTTCTGCGCCGTGCGAAACAACCTCTGGATTCCGGGTTCGCTCGCTTCGCGAGCGCCCCGGAATGACGTCGAAAAAAACGGACTACTCGTCCGTCCCGAACCGCAGAAACGTGAACTCGGTGTCGTCATAGGCGCGGCGGTCGAGTTCGGTGTAGCCGGCTGGCGCGGTGAAGCCGGCATCCTTGTCTTCCTCGACGATCACCAGCGCGCCCGGCAGCAGCCAGCCGCCGTCGCGCAGCGACGTGAGTGAAGCCTCCGCAAGCTGCTTTCGGTATGGCGGATCGAGAAACGCGACGCCGAACGGCTCGACGGGATGCGCCGGCCCGAGATTGGCGGCGTCGCGGCGATATACTTTGCTGACACCGCCGAGCCCGAGCGCCTCGACATTGGCGCGCAGCAGGGCGCGCGCCTCGGCGCCGTTGTCGACGAACAGCACGAACTTAGCGCCACGCGACGACGCCTCGATGCCGAGCGCGCCGGTGCCGGCGAACAGGTCGAGCACCCGCGCATCGAGCAGCGGATTCTCGTAAGCGTGCATCAGAATGTTGAACACCGACTCGCGCAACCGGTCCGCCGTCGGCCGAATATCCCGCGACGTCGGCGCCACCAGATTGCGCCCCCGCAGCCGTCCGCCGATCACGCGCATGAAGCGGCTCCGCTGCGGCATAGACTTTCGCGTTCGTCATTCCGGGATGCGCCCCTTTGGGGCGCAGGCCCGGAATCCATAATCCCGGCGGTGGTTATGGATTCCGGGCTCGCGAGCTGCGCTCGCGCCCCGGAATGACGGCTGTTGTTGAAGATCCGCATCGGGCAATAACTAACTCGTTCGAACTCACTCGTCCCGCGGCGCGGCGTCGCGTTTGCCGTGGTAGCGGCGGGCGGGGCCGCGCGACAGCGGGCGATTGCCACCTTCGCTGGCGGTGCGTTCGACCTTGACCTTGCGGCCCTTGCGATCTTCGACCGCGCCGCGCTTGGTAATCGTCTTCTTCGGCGCGGGTGCAGCCTCGGCCACCGCCCACTCCTCGGCGGACACGACCTTGCCGGCGCGCGGCTTCGGCTTGGTCTCGCTCGGCGACGGGCCAGCGAAGTCGCAGCCGGCGAGCGCAATCACCTTCTCGCCGAGCTGATCGCGCAGCACGCGGGTCTTGACCTCGTCGACCTCGCCTTCACCCAGTTCGAGCAATTGGAACGGGCCGTAGGAGACGCGGATCAGCCGGTTCACCTCGAGGCCGAGATGCGCCAGCACGTTGCGGACTTCGCGGTTCTTGCCCTCGCGGATCGCGAACACCAGCCAGACGTTGGCGCCCTGATCGCGCTCCAGCTTGGCCTCGATCGGGCCATACTGCACGCCGTCGACCTCGATGCCGTTCTGCAATTCGTCGAGCTGGGCCTGGGTAATTTCGCCGTGGGCGCGGACGCGATAGCGCCGCAGCCAGCCGGTCTCGGGCAATTCGAGCGCGCGCGCCAGGCCGCCGTCATTGGTGAGCAGCAGCAGGCCCTCGGTGTTGAAGTCGAGGCGGCCGATCGAGATCAGCCGCGGCAGGCCTTCGGGCAGATTATCGAACACCGTCGGCCGGCCTTCCGGATCGCTGTGCGTCGTCATCAGCCCGCGCGGCTTGTGATACAGGAACAGCCGTGTGCGCTCGCGCTCCGGCAACGGCTTGCCGTCGATGGTGATGACGTCGCTGGCTTTGACGTCGAGCGCCGGTGAGTCGATCACCTTGCCATTGACGGTGACACGGCCTTCCGTGATCCACGTCTCGGCATCGCGGCGCGAGCACAGCCCGGCGCGCGCCACCACCTTGGCGATGCGCTCGCCGGCCTTGTCGGACTTCGCGGGAGCTGCCGGCTTACGCTTGGCCGCTGCCGGATCCTGCTTGCGGAACGCGCCGCGGCCGCCGAACGCCGGACGCTTGGCGAAGACCTTGCTGTCGTCCTCATTGTCGCGGCGCGGACGATCGAAGCCGCGCTCCTCGTCCCGCCCCTTGCGGGGACGATCGAAGCCGCGGCCTTCGCTGCGCGGATGCTCGTGCCAGTCGCCGTGCTTGGCGGCGCGGTCGCGCTGCGGGCGATCCTCACGCGGACGGTCGCTGCGGGGACGGTCACTCCGCGGACGATCCTCGCGCGGACGATCGAAGCTGCGCTCGCGGAACGGACGCTGCTCGCCGCGCTCGCCATCGCGGGGGCGCGAGAATTTTGGCCGGTCGCCGCCGCGTTCCGGACGGTCCGAGCGCTCACCACGGTCGAACCTGGGCTTGTCGCCGCGAGCCTTGTCGAACCGCGGCCTGTCTTCCCGATCCCGATCGAAGCGCGGCTTGTCGTCACGCGATTTCGAGAACCGCGGCTTATCGAAACCGCCCTTGTCGAACTTGCGGTCGCGATCGCCGCCGGCACGCGCCGGCCGATCCTCGCGGGCCCGCCACGGCTTCTCGTCACCGCGGTCGCGGCCGGCCTCGCCGTCACGCTGGAACGGCCGCTTCGGCCGATCAGCAAAATCGCGCTTGGGTCGATCACTGAAGTCGCGCTTGGGGCGGTCACCGAAATCCCGCTTGGGACGATCGCCGAACTCCTTGCGCGGCCCCCGCTCGGCACGATCGCCGCCGCTGCGCGCGGGCCTATCGTCGCGGCCAAAACGGGCGCGCGGAGCATCACCGTCATCGCGGCGCGGACGGTCGGAAAAGTCGCGGCGCGGCGCGGCACCGTCGCGCTTGGCATAGGGCCGCTTGCCCTCGCCGCCGAACGACGAGCGCTTGGCATCGCCGCCGAACGACTTCTTGGCGTAGCTCTTCTCGCCGCGGGCCTCGCCGGCGCCTTCGGCGGCACGCTTGGCGAACTTCTTCTCCGGTCCGCGGGCCGCGCCCGAGCGGACCTTGCCGCCGAACGCTCCCTTGCCACCGGCCCCGGCTTTGCCGCCGAAACCGCCTTTGCTGCCCTGCCGGTCGCGGCGGCCGCGCGCAGAATCGTTGTCTTTACGGGTGTCGCGGGGCATGACTGGTCTTTCTATCGAAACACGAAATGGGGCTCAGGCAGTCGGGAACGGCTCGCAGGCCGCGCGCTCCGATTGAAACGCGCATGGTCACGCAAAACAGCCATCCACTTTTGCTGAAGTCGGTCTCCTAGCAGAGTTTTCGGGTCGAGACGAGCCAAGAACGACGATGACGGCTTCCACTTTCATGGAATTGGCGCTGGCCGAGGCGGCCGCGGCCGGAGCCGCCGGCGAGGTGCCGATCGGCTGCGTGATCGTCCGCGACGGCGTGGTGATCGCCAAGGCCGGCAACCGGACCCTGACCGATCGCGACCCCACCGCCCACGCCGAACTGCTGGCGATCCGGGAGGCGGCGGCCAAGCTCGGCAGCGAGCGGCTGGTCGATTGCGACCTCTACGTCACGCTGGAGCCGTGCACGATGTGCGCCGGCGCGATCTCGTTCGCCCGAATTCGGCGGCTGTATTTCGGCGCATTCGATCCGAAGGGCGGCGCGGTGGAATCCGGCGTGCGGTTCTATGGCCAGCCGACCTGCCATCATGCGCCGGAAGTGTATTCCGCCGTCGGCGAGCGCGAAGCCGCAACGATGCTGCGGGAGTTCTTCAGGGCGCGGCGCTGAAGAACTTAACCAGCGCCTCGGCGGTCTGGTCCGGCGCCTCCTCGGGCAGGAAATGCCCGGATTCGATCGGCGCGCCCTGCACGTCGGAAGCCCATTTTCTCCAGACATCGAGCGGCGTCGCGGCCGACTGCGCGATGCCGGAAGCGCCCCACAGCGCCAGCATCGGCACCGGGATCTTGTTGCCGGCTTCGACATCGGCCTTGTCGTGCTCGAAATCCGCATAGGCGCCGGCGCGGTAGTCTTCGCACATCACGTGTCGCCGCATCGGGTCGGCAAACGCGATGCGGTAGTGTTCGATAGCCTGTGGATCGAACGCGGACAGATCACCGGCCCGCGTCCAGCTCGCCAACTTGGCCTTCACGTAGAAATCGGGATCGCCGCCGAGCAAGTTTTCCGGCAGCGGCGCCGGCTGCGCCAGGAAGCTCCAGTGATAGATCTTCAGCGCATAGGCGCGGTTCATCCGCTGCCAGTATTCGTAGGTCGGCAGGATATCGAGCACCGCGAGCTTCGACAGCCGGCCCGGCGAATCCAGCGCCATCCGATAGCTGACGCGGGCGCCGCGGTCGTGTCCGGCGAGTGCGAAATGCACGTGGCCGAGCTGCTCCATCGCCTCGATCAGCTGCTTGGCCATCGCCCGCTTGGTGTAGGGCGTGTGCTGATCGTCGCTCTCCGGCATATCGGACCAGCCGTAGCCCGGCAGATCAGCGACGATCACCTTGAAGCGCTCCGCCAGCTTCGGCGCGACGCGGTGCCACATCACATGAGTCTGCGGAAAGCCGTGCAGCAACAACAGCGGCGGCCCGTCGCCGCCGACGCGCGCGAAGATCCGGCCCGACGAGGTGTTGATCCATTCCGAGCCGAAGCCCGGAAACAAGTCGGCGAGATCGGACATCGATACTCCTTTGGTGATTGGCAGAGCGAAGCAACGCAGTCGGCGCAACCTCTCCCGCTTGCGGGGGAGGTCGGATCGCGTCAGCGATCCGGGTGGGGGAAGCTGAGTCTCCGAACCACGTGGCCGCTGTGCTCGGCTCGCCCTCACCCCAACCCTCTCCCGCAAGCGGGAGAGGGGGCGCACCGAGCAGGATGCTATTCACCCACACAAAAACGAACTACTTCCCTCGCCGTTCCCGCGCCACCGCCTGCCAGCCGATGTCGCGGCGGCAGAAGCCTTCGGGCCAGTTGATCACGCCGATCGCCTCGTAGGCGCGGCGCTGCGCTTCGGCGACGGTCTTGGCCGAAGCGGTCACGGCAAGCACCCGGCCGCCATTGGCGAGCACCCAGTCGCCCGACGCCACCGTGCCGGCGTGGAAGATCTGCACGCCCGGAATCGTCTCGGCGCGGTCGAGCCCGGCGATGCGGGTGCCCTTTTCGTAGTGGCCCGGATAGCCCTTGGCGGCCATCACCACGGTCAGCGCCGGCTCGTCGTGCCAGCGCAGGCTGATATGCGAGAGCTGGCCGTCGGCACAGGCGAGCAGCGCCGGCACGATATCGTCCTTCATCCGGATCATCAGCACCTGGCATTCCGGATCGCCGAACCGGACGTTGTATTCGATCAGCTGCGGACCATCCTCGGTGATCATCAGCCCGGCGAACAGCACGCCCTTGAACGGCGCGCCCATCGCTTTCATGGCCTTCAGCGTCGGATAGATGATCTGCTGCATCGCCTGCTGACAGATCGCGTCGGTCATCACCGGCGCCGGCGAATACGCCCCCATGCCGCCGGTGTTCGGCCCCTTGTCGCCGTCATAGGCGCGCTTGTGGTCCTGCGCGGTGGCCAGCGGCAGCGCGTGCTCGCCGTCGCACAGCACGAAGAACGACGCCTCTTCGCCGACCAGGAAATCCTCGACCACCACTTCGACGCCGGCATTGCCGAGGCCGCCGCCGAACATCATGTCGATCGCGGCCTCCGCCTCGCCCAGCGTGCTCGCCACCACGACGCCCTTGCCGGCGGCGAGGCCGTCGGCCTTGATCACGATCGGCGCGCCCTGGGCGCGGATATAGGCCTTGGCCTCGTTCGGATCGCCGAACCGCTCATAGGCCGCGGTCGGAATGTTGTGCGCCTTGCACAGATCCTTGGTGAAGCCCTTGGAGCTTTCGAGCTGCGACGCCTTGCGGCTCGGTCCGAACGCCTTGATGCCGGCTGCGGCCAGATCGTCGACGATCCCGGCGGCGAGCGGCGCTTCCGGCCCGACCACCACGAAGTCGACCTGATTGGCCTTGCAGAACTCGACCACGGCCTGGTGGTTGCCGACGTCCAGCGCCACGCAGGTCGCCTCGCGGGCGATCCCGGCATTGCCCGGCGCACACCACAGCTTGGTGACCAGCGGCGAGGCCGCGATCTTCCAGGCCAGCGCATGTTCGCGCCCGCCCGAGCCGAGAAGGAGAATATTCATGAAAGCCTGACCGTGCGCCCCGTGGATGGTCCGCGAGGTGTAACACGCGGCACACGCCCGGCAACGCGCGCCGGCGCGGATGTGGATATGTCCGGATGACAGACCGGCGACTTCCGCGGGTTGGCGGCAGGGCCGAAAGTCCCTACCTTCCGCCGCACCCGCAAACCTCCGATCGAATCGCATGGCCCGACTGCAGTCCCCCCAAACTCTCGCCAATGTCGGCGAATTCACCGTTTCCGAGCTGTCGCAGGCGCTGAAGCGGACGGTCGAGGACACCTATGGGCATGTCCGGGTGCGCGGCGAGATCACCGGGTTTCGCGGGCCGCATTCGTCGGGACATTGCTATTTCGCGCTGAAGGACGAGGGTGCCAAGATCGAGGCAGTGATCTGGAAGGGCGTCGCCGGGCGGATGCGGTTCAAGCCGCAGGAAGGCCTCGAGGTCATCGCCACCGGCAAGCTGACCACCTATCCCGGCTCGTCGAAATATCAGATCGTGATCGAGGCGCTGGAGCCTGCCGGCGTCGGCGCCCTGATGGCGCTGATGGAAGAGCGCAAGAAGAAGCTCACCGCCGAGGGCCTGTTCGACGAGGCGCGCAAGCAGCTGCTGCCGTGGCTGCCGGAGGTGATCGGCGTCGTCACCTCGCCGACCGGCGCGGTGATCCGTGACATCCTGCACCGCCTGGAAGACCGTTTCCCGCGCCGCGTGCTGGTGTGGCCGGTGCGGGTGCAGGGCGAAGGCTCGGCCGAGCAGATTGCGGCCGCGATCCGCGGCTTCAACGAACTCAGCCCGGATGGGCCGATCCCGCAGCCGGATCTGTTGATCGTGGCGCGCGGCGGCGGCTCGCTGGAAGATCTGTGGTCGTTCAACGAAGAGATCGTCGTCCGCGCCGCGGCCGACAGCATGATCCCGCTGATCTCGGCGGTCGGCCACGAGACCGACGTCACTCTGATCGATTTTGCCGCCGACAAGCGTGCGCCGACCCCGACGGCGGCTGCCGAAATGGCCGTCCCGGTGCGCGCCGAGCTGTTCGTCGAAGTCGGCGGGCTAGCCCGGCGGATGCTGTCGAGCTGGCAGCGCTGCCAGGATTTCCGCCGCAACGAGCTGCGCGCCGCCGCGCGCGCCCTGCCCGGCGCCTCCGACCTGCTGGCGATCCCGCGGCAGCGGCTCGACAACGCGGCCGCCTCGCTGCCGCGCGCCCTGCGCGCCAACACCCATGCGCATCACCGCCGCTTCGCCGCTGCGGCGGCCGGCATGACGCTCAAGGTGCTGCGAGCGCAGGTGGCGCACAGCGCCCACCGGCTCGACAGCGCCGGCACGCAATTGCAGCGCTGTGCCCGCGCCACGCTGCGGCATCGCCGGGAGCGGTTTGAGGGGCTGGCGGTGCGGCTGCAGGCCTCAAAGCTCGCCAATCAGCAGGCACAGCGGATGCGGATCGCCCGCGAGCAGGAGCGGCTGGATCGCCTCGCCGAGCGGGCCCGGCGGGCGTTGATCACCCTGCTGGAACGCCGGCAGGCGCGGGTCGACGCCACCGGCAAGCTACTGACCGCACTATCATACCGCGGAGTCCTAGCGCGCGGGTTCGCGCTGGTGCGGGATGCCGATGGCCGCTCGGTGCACGCCGCCGCATCGGTCGCCGCGGGCGCCCGACTCAGTGTCGAATTCGCCGACGGCCGGGTCGC
This sequence comes from Rhodopseudomonas sp. G2_2311, assembly GCF_047501505.1. Taxonomy (NCBI): domain Bacteria; kingdom Pseudomonadati; phylum Pseudomonadota; class Alphaproteobacteria; order Hyphomicrobiales; family Nitrobacteraceae; genus Rhodopseudomonas; species Rhodopseudomonas sp. G2_2311. The sequence goes on along the minus strand of NZ_JAZDRK010000005.1, from coordinate 62,815 downwards.
CGTCACCGCCGACGGCGACAGCGGATCGCCGGTCGAGGCCACCAAGCCGGCGGCAGCGCCGGCCAAACCGGCCAAACGGCCGGCAAGTCCGGCGGGCCAGGGGTCGCTGTTCTAGCCGGACGACCGCAGGCCGCGGGGAAAACGACGCCGCCATGACAGGACGGCGGTTTGCAATGCGGCGCTTCCGTTCTATCTGTCAGGTGTATCGACCCGCAGCGTTGCCTCGTTCCGCAACCTGCGGTTTTCCAGGAGATCAGCCGTGCTGAACAAATTTGGCTTCTCGGGTTCTGGCGAAGCCCAGGTGCAGTATCTCGATGGCGACTTCCGCGTGATCTCGCCCGGCACCTATGTGCGCTGCGCCGTCACCGGGGTGCAGATCCCGCTCGACGAGCTGAAATATTGGAGCGTCGATCTCAAGGAGCCCTATGCCACGGCCGAAGCCGTGCTGAAGCGGCATTATCCGGACGCGTTTCAGCCCAAGGGTTGAGGCAGCGATTCAGCGCCGCCCGGCGAGCCTCTCGGCGCGCGCACCGTTGAGCCGGTCAAGCAGGAATAGCCGCAGCTTCGACTCGTCGCCGAACGCCAGCGTCACGGCAAACGGCACGATCTCCACGCCGAGCGACGGCGGCGCGCCGCCGATCCGCGCCAGATCTTTTTCGGTGGTGACCAAGGTCAGCCCATCGCGCTTGGCGATAGCGGCAAGTTCGGCCAGTTCCTCGGCCGTAAATGGGTGGTGATCGGGATACGCGCGCTGCTTGGCCACCTCGACGCCGCTGGCCTGAAGCGTTGCGACGAACCGCCCGGGATCGCCGATGCCGGCGAACGCCAGCACCCGTCGCCCCCGCAGCGCCTCGACCGACGCCGGCTCCGGCACCAGCCGGGCCCGCAGCACCACGCCGCCCTTGTTCGTAATCTGCTGTGCGAGGCCGTCCGCGGCAGTGCCGTCGCCGACTACGACCAGCGCATCAGTGCGCGCGATCTGCAGCGCAAGCGGCGCGCGCAGCGGCCCGGCCGGAAACACGCTGCCATTGCCGATGCCGCGATGGCTATCGACCACGATCAACGCCGCGTCCTTGGTCAGCGCCGGATTCTGAAAGCCGTCGTCCATCAGGATCACGCTCGCGCCGAGCGCGCAGGCCAGCGCCGCGCCGTCGGTGCGGTCGCGCGCCACCACCACCGGGACCCGGCGCGCCATCATCAGCGGCTCGTCGCCGATATCGGCAGCGCTATGGCGCGTCGGATCGACCTGGATCGGCCCGTGCAACCGCCCGCCATAGCCGCGGCTCAGGACCACAGGGGTTTCACCGAATTCGCGTAGCAGCGCCACCAGCGCAAGCGTCGTCGGCGTCTTGCCGGCACCGCCCATGTGATAGTTGCCAACGCACAGCACCGGCACACCAACGGTCGTCCCGGTCTTCTGCATCCGCGCCGCAGCGATGTTGCCGTAGATCGCGGCGATCGGCAGCAGCAGGCGCGACACCAGCGAAGGAGGCCGGTGCCAGAAGCCCGGCTCACGCATTCCCGGCGCCCTGTTCGATCTGCAATTGCAGCAGATAAGGCTCGAGCGCCGCGATGGTGCGGTCGAGCGCGCCGCCGAGGCGGTCGACCACCTTGGTGGCCGCGGTGATCGAGATCTGTCGCGCGTCGTGGTTCGACAGCAGCGACGAGATCCGCAGCACCAGCGCGTCGACGTCGGGCACGGCGAACGCGCCGCCTTCATCGTCGAGCGCGCGATAGACTTCGGTGAAATTGGAGACGTGCGGGCCATGCACGATCGCGGCGCCGAGCTTGACCGCCTCGATCGGATTCTGGCCGCCATGCTCGATCAGCGAGCCGCCCATGAAAACAATTGGCGCGAGCCGATAGAACAGTCCGAGTTCGCCCATGGTGTCGGCGACGTAGATCGCGGTCGCGGCCATCGGCTGCTGCTCGCGCGAGCGCAGCGCCACCGGCAGGCCTGCGGCCTCGACCAGGCCGGCGACCTGCTCGCCGCGATGCGGATGCCGCGGCACGATCACGGTCAGCAGCGTCGGGAAACTCGCCGACAGCCGGCGATGCGCTTCCACCAGCAATTCTTCCTCGCCCGGGTGGGTCGAGGCGGCGACGATCACCGGGCGGCCGCGGGTGACCGCGAGCAATCGCTCCAGCCGGCCCGGATCGGCCGGCGGCGGCGCCACGTCCATCTTCAAGTTGCCGGTGGTGATCACGCTCGGGCTGCCGAGCGCGCTGAAGCGTTCGGCATCGACCCGCGACTGCGCCAGACAAATATCGAACCGGCCGAGCAGCGCGCCGATGGTTGCGGACGCGCGCTGCCAGCGCGGGAACGAGCGCTGCGACATCCGGCCGTTGATCAACACCATCGGCACCCGCCGCGCCGAGGCAGCGAGGATCAGGTTCGGCCACAGATCGGATTCGATGAACAGCGCCAGACTTGGACGCCAGTGATCGAGGAAGCGATCCACGAAGCGCGGTGCGTCGTAGGGAATGAACTGGTGAATGATGTCCTGCGGAAACCGGCTGGCCACCACCTGAGCCGACGTCAGCGTGCCGGAGGTGAGCAGGATGCGCAGGTTGAGCGCGCGCAGCCGTTCGATCAGTCCGGCCGCAGCCAACACCTCGCCGACGCTGGCGCCGTGGATCCACACCACCGGCCCGCGCGGCCGTGCATCGTTGCTGAGACCGCGACGCTCACCGACCCGCGACGGATCTTCCTTGCCCTGCTTCAGCCGCCGGCCGATCCACAGCGACGCCAGCGGCGCCGCGGCAGCGGTCAGCTTGCGATAGACGCGGAGCGTCATCGGCACCGGATCAACCATCAACGGCCCCGTCTGTCACCGCGAAGGTGACGCGCATCATCGCCGAGCAGCATCGTCAGTCCCGCGCGATCAGTGCTGCGCGGACCGGGCTTCTTTTTCTGGATCGAGCAAGCGATGCAGATGAACGATGAAGTACCGCATGTGCGCATTATCGACCGTCTGATGCGCCCGGGCCTTCCATGCCGCATAGGCCGTTGCGTAGTTCGGGTACACCCCGACGACGTCGACCTTGTCGAGATCGCGAAACGTCACGTTCTCAAGGTCCGTCAATTCTCCCCCGATTACGAGGTGGAGCAATTGCTGCGCATTGTCCGACATCAAACTTCCTCATTGCGGCGAACAGGCATGCGCGCGCTCAGCCTCGCGGAGAAACGCGAAAATGCTCGACGATGTGAGCATGACGTTCGCGCCCCGCAGCCACCAGCACGCCATGTGTGACCTCGGGACGGTTGTAGACGATGGTCTCGCCCGCGAGAGTTGTCATTGTACCATCCGCTTCGTGCACGATCAAATCGGCCGCGGCAAGGTCCCAATCGCGGCTCTGCCCTCCGGCGAACGCAACGTCGACCTGACGATCAGCAACGCGGCACAGCCGCAGCGCCAGCGAGCCGATCCGCGGCAGGATGTGCGCGGTCGATGGCAAGGCCAGCCGTTCGATCAGCGGCTTCGGGCCGGCGACCTTGGCGCCTTCCAGCGTGGTGCCGACGCTGGCGTGCAGCGACGCGCCGTTGAGCGACGCACCCGCGCCACGTGTGGCAAAGAAGAACTCACCAGATACCGGCGCGAACACCGCGGCCAGCATCGGCTTGGCGTTCGCGACCAGCGCAACAGAAACGCACCAATCCTCCCGGCCGGCCAGATAGGCGCGGGTGCCGTCGATCGGATCGACGATCCACACCCAATCCTTGTCGAGCCGTGTGAGATCGTCGGCGCTTTCCTCCGACAACCAGCCGTAGTGCGGCGTGGCATCCTGCAGCCGCTGTCGAATCAGCTCGTCGACGGCGATATCGGCTTCCGACACCGGCGAGGATGCGCCCTTGGTCCAGGTCCGCAGCTCGGTACGGAACATCGACAGCGCCAGAGCGCCGGCCTCGCGCACGGTGTCGGCGAGCAGCGATGCGTCGCTTTCAGATGTTTCGATGTGTCGCGTATCTGGATTAGCGTCCGGCAATCGTCAGCCCCTCGATCCGCAGCGTCGGCGCGTTGACGCCGTAGCGGAAGGTCAGGTCGCTGGCCGGCGTCAACGTCTTGTACATGTCGATCAGGTGTCCGGCGATGGTGACTTCGCTGACCGCGTAGGTGCGCTGGCCGTTTTCGATCCAGAACCCGGCGGCGCCGCGGCTATAGTCGCCGGTGACACCGTTGACGCCGGAGCCGATCAGATCGGTGACGTAGAAACCTTGCTTGATGTCGCCGATCAGTTCGGCTGGGCTGAGCGGCCCGGCTTCGAGATGCAGATTGTACGGTCCCGGCGACGGCGACGACGATACGCCGCGATGCGCGTGGCCGGTGGTGGTGAGGCCGAGCTCGCGCGCGGTCGCGCAATCCAAAAGCCACGACGTCAGCACGCCATCGTCGACGATCGACAGCGGCTTGACCGCAACGCCTTCGGCGTCGAACGCCTGCGAGCGCAGACCGCGCTTGCGCAGCGGATCATCGACAATGCGGATGCCGTCCTTGAACAGCTTCTGGCCGAGACGATCCTTCAGGAACGAGGTCTTGCGCGCGATCGACGCGCCATTCGCGGCACCGACCAGATGGCCGACCAGCGAGCCGGCGACGCGCGGATCGAACACCACCGGTACCTTGCAGGTCTCGACCTTGCGCGGCCCGACCCGCGCAGCGGTGCGCTCACCGGCGACGCGCCCGACCTCCTCCGGCGACATCAGGTCGGCGGCATGCGGCGCGGTCGTATATTCATAGTCACGCTCCATCCCGGTGCCCTCGCCCGCGATCGCGGTCATCGAGATGCTGTGGCTGGAGCGCAGAAACGAGCCTTGGAAGCCGGTCGACGTCACCAGCACCATGCCGCCGATCCCCGACGACGCCGAGGCGCCGCCCGATTTGGTGATGCCGGGAACAGCGAGGGCTGCGGCCTCCGCGGCGCGGGCGCGCTGCTCCAATTCGGCAGTCGAGGGCGTGGCCGGATCGAGCAGATCGAGCTCGGGAAAATCTCGCGCCAGCAGATCCGGATCGGCGAGGCCGACATATTTGTCATCCGGCGCGACGCGGGCCATCGCCACCGCGCGCTCGGCCAGCTTGGTGACCGCGTCCCCGCTGATGTCGTTGGTCGAGACCACCGCCTGACGGCGACCGACGATCACCCGCAGGCCGACATCGTCACCTTCCGAACGCTCGGATTCTTGCATCCGCCCGTCGCGCACTTCGACGCCGTGCGACACCCCGCGGACCGCCACCGCATCGGCCTGATCGGCGCCGGCGCGACGCGCCGCCTCGACCAGCCGTTCTGCCAAATCGCTCAGCGCCGACTGATCGAACAAAGCGGAATCCACAGAGGAGGAAGCCGACGAACGTGCGCTTGGTGAAGAGTTCACAAATACAATTCCTAAGGCTGGAAGTAACGACGCGGGAGCAGCGGAGGCGCGCTGTGTACATCACAGATGTGCCTGTTCGGCGCGGACTTCAAGCACTTTGCTCCCAGCCGGAACAATTCATTGCCGGCGCCGGTGCAAGATTGCGTCAATCATGCTGGCCAAGGTTCTGTCAATCATGAGCGGCGAAGCAGTCGGGGTCAGTTTCGATTAACCAGCCTTATTAAGCGAATTCGGACCGGGCTCTGGCAAGCTCTCACCCATCGACCGGGAACATAATTCCGGCGGGGAGATCAAAGCCGTGAGGCGTCAAACAGCAACAGGCGGGGCTAACCTCGCCGGGTCGAGCCGCGACTTGCGGCTCGACCCTCTCTCACTGCCGATCCGCTTCGACGCGCACGATGTGCGGGCCGACGGCGGCATCCGGCAAATCGAACTACACCGCGAGCGGGTGGTGCTACGCCGCGCCGTCGCCGGCATGAGAATGGCGGTGAACGTCAGCGTCAGCGACTTCCGCGGCATCGGCTGCCGAGGTCTCGACGACGGCCGCATGCTGATGCTCGTGCACCGCGATCCGTCGCTGTCGATCCCGCTCGGGATCAGCGACGATCCCGAGGAGATCGAACGCATGTGGGCGCTCTGGAGTGAAATCTTCGGACTGCCGCAGCTGCCCGAAGACAAGCAGCGCGAACCCGCGCAGCGCCGCCGCCGTCATCACGTGATCAGCAAGCGTCGTCCGCGCTTCCTGATGCGCCGACGGGTCGGCCGTCTGCTCGACGCGCCGAAGTGCTTCGGCGGCGAACGCGAGATCATCGCGCGCAACTAATCAGAAATCGGATGAGAGCGCCGGGCTTGCCCGGCCTCACGCCATCGTGCGCGAGACGGCGTCGGCCACCAGGCCGCCGAACAGCAGCAGGCCGGCATCGCGGTTCGACTTGAACAGCTTCAGGCACAGCGGGCTGTCGTGAATATCGACCCGCACGATCTGCTGCACCAGATGCGCCGCGAACGCGGCAAGGCCGATCCAGGCGAACCAGCCGGCATCGGCGAGCTTCAGCGCCACGCCGATCAGGCTCACCGCCACACTGAACAGCAGCACCAGCGCCAGCTTGGTATTCTCGCCGAACAGCAGCGCGGTCGACTTGATACCAACCATCAGATCGTCTTCAGCATCCTGATGCGCATAGATAGTGTCGTAGCCGATCACCCAAGAGATCGAGCCGGCGTACAGCGCGAACGCGACCAGATCGAGCCGCTCGAACGTGCCGGCAAAGCCCATCAGCGCGCCCCATGAGAACGCGAGGCCGAGCACGAATTGCGGCCAGTAAGTGATCCGCTTCATGAACGGATAGGCCGCGACGATGATCAGCGATGCGATGCCGGTGAGAATCGCGAACCTGTTGAATTGCAGCAGCACGACGAGGCCGATCAGGCACAGCAGCACCATGAACACGGCGGCCTGCTTGGCGGTGACCTGCCCGGCCGGGATCGGCCGCGACCGGGTGCGCTCGACCTTGTCGTCGAGATCGCGGTCGGTGATGTCGTTCCAGGTGCAGCCGGCGCCGCGCATCACGAACGAGCCGATGAAGAACAGCGCGCAGAACAGCGGCAGGCGGCTGAGGTCGTGGGCCATGCCGGCGGCCAGCGCCGCCGACCACAGGCACGGCATCAGCAGCAGCCAGGAGCCGATCGGACGATCGAACCGCGCCAGCCTCAGATAAGGCCGCGTCCACAGCGGCGCATGGTTATCGACCCAGTTGCCGGTGGAGTCGGCGACTCGCCCGGCCGCGCCGCTGGCCGGAATTCCACTCATCGCGCCAGCACGTTGCCGTTGAGGGTATCGAAGGTGGTGCCGCCGAACTTCTTGGCGGAGGTGTTGGCCTCAGGCGTGGCGCTGGAGGAACCGAGCACGTCGGCGAAGCTCGGACCCGCCGGCCCGCGCTGCTGCTGCTCGGCAATGTTGCAGACCTGCTTCTGCATCTGCTCGGTGCGCTTGTGGCCGGTCTTGAGCTGCTCGGCGATGTCGTCCGGGATGCCGCAGCGCTTTGAGTTGCTGACGACGTATTTGATCATCGCCACTTCGGAGCTGGAGAACGCGCCGATCAGCTTGCAGGCCTCGGAGGCCGGCGCCTTTCGCTTGCCGGCGGCTTGGATCGCCTGGCCGCGCTTCTCGGCTTCTTTCCGCAGCTTGAGGAAGTCGTTCATGCAGGCTTCGCCGCCGGCCTGCTGCCCCATCGGCGCGGCGCCGGGAGGCGGACCAAACGCGCCGCCGCCACCGGCGATCGGAGCTGCGCCCGCGGCTGGGAACGATCCGCCCGAGCTGTTCACCGGCGGAAACACCGAGCTGTTGCTCGATGCAGCCGGCGATGACGACGACTGGTTCGGCAGCGGTGCGGGAAATGCCGAGGAAGATGAAGACTGGTTCGGCAACGGCGCCGGGAACGCGCCCTGGGCCAGCGCCGGGACGGCTTGAACGGCAAATGCGGCGGCTAACGCCGGTACGATCAAACGTCGGATGATCAAGGCTGCTCCTCCGGCAAGGTTCGATGGTCCCCGTTGGCCCAATGACGCGTCGAAAAACGACGTTGGGGCCTTTTACGATTCCGGATCGCCCTTAACAACCCGCCGATTGGGGCGGCAGCGCGGCGCTTCGCCCCACAGGCGGCTGATATTCTTGAAAAATTGGGTTAGAAGCGGCGCGTGAGACCCAGCCGATGAGCCGATACGACTTCCGCAGCCCCCGCCTTTTCGTCGATGCCGCCCTCGCGCCCGGTGCGCAGGTGCCGCTCGAGCGCGACCAGAGCAATTATCTCGGCAATGTGCTGCGGCTCGGTGCCGGCGCCGCGGTGCTGGCCTTCAACGGCCGCGACGGCGAGTGGCGCGCCACCATCGCGGGCCGCAAGCGGCCGGACGCGCTGGAAGTGGCGGAGCAGACCCGGCCGCAGGACCGCCTGCCCGACGTCGCCTATGTGTTCGCCCCGCTGAAGCACGCCAGGCTCGACTATATGGCTCAAAAGGCTGTGGAAATGGGCGCAGGCCGGCTGCAGCCGGTGCTCACCCAGCACACCCAGGTGCACCGCCTGAACACCGACCGGATGCGCGCCAACGTGATCGAGGCCGCCGAGCAATGCGGTATCTTGAGCCTGGCCGAGGTCGGCGAGCCGATGGGTCTCGACCGGTTCCTGGCCAGCCGGGCCGGCGGCGAACGGCTGCTGGTGTTCTGCGACGAAGATGCCGAAATCGCCGATCCGGTCGCCGCGCTGCAGGCCGCGCGGGATGCGGCGATGAAGGGCGTCGACCTGCTGGTCGGGCCCGAGGGCGGGTTTTCCACCGAAGAGCGCGCCCTGCTGCTCAAACAGCCCAACATCCTGCGCCTAGCGCTCGGCCCGCGGATCATGCGGGCCGATACCGCGGCGGTCGCAGCCCTGACGCTGGTTCAGGCGGTGATGGGCGATTGGAAGGGTAATTAGGTAATATTCGACCATTGGCGCCCCCGCCTCACCCGGCGCCCGGCGGATGACGGTCGAATCTGTCATTCACCCGTGTTAAGGGCTGCGCCGACTAGCGTTTTCTGTTTCACCCTCCCTGCCCGGGACCGCAGGACTGACCGATCATGACAAAGACCGCCGCCACTCGCGCGACCGGATCCGCCGCGTGGGCGGAGGCGCTGCTGCAATCTTTCGCGGAGGCCGGCTATGCCCAGGCCACACCGCCGATCCTGCAGCCCGCCGAACCGTTCCTTGACCTCTCGGGCGAGGACATCCGCAAGAGCCTCTACCTGACCACCGACGCCAGCGGCGAGGAACTGTGCCTGCGCCCGGACCTGACGATCCCGGTGGCGCGCGACTATCTCGCCTCCAAGGCCGCCGGGCAGCCGGTCGGATTCTGCTACCTCGGCCCGGTGTTCCGCCAGCGTGGCGGCAAGCCGAGTGAATTCCTGCAGGCCGGGATCGAGTCGTTCGGCCGCCAGGATCGCGCCGCGGCCGATGCCGAGATGCTGGCGCTAGCGCTCGGCGCCACCACCGCGCTCGGGGTCAGCGCGGTCGAGGTCCGCACCGGCGACGTCGCGCTGTTCGCCGCGCTGATCGATGCGCTCGATCTGATGCCGGTGTGGCGGCGCCGGCTGATGAAGGATTTTCATCGCAAGGCCAGCCTGGCGCAGGACCTGGAGCGGCTGACGCTCGCACCCTCGACCAGCAACGAATACGAAGGCGTGCTCGCCGCGCTCGCCGGCTCCGACCGCAAGGCGGCGCTGGCGCTGGTCACCGATCTGATGTCGATCGCCGGCGCCACCACGCTCGGCGGCCGCTCGGTGGCGGAGATCGCCGACCGCTTCCTCGAACAATCGACGCTGAAGAGCGGCGCGCTGCCGCGCGACGCGCTCGACAAGATCAAGCGCTTCCTGGCGATCGCCGGCGCGCCGAACGACGCGCTGAAGGCGCTGCGCGCACTCGCCGCCGACGCAAAACTGTCGATCGACGCAGCGATCGACCAGTTCGAAGCGCGGATCGGCTTCATGGCCGGCCGCGGCATCGATCTGTCGAAGGTGCGGTTCTCCACCGCATTCGGCCGCGGCGTCGATTACTACACCGGCTTCGAATTCGAGCTGCACCATGCCGGCAATGGCGACGAGCCCCTGGTCGCCGGCGGCCGCTATGACGGGCTGATGAGCCAGCTCGGCGCAGCCTCGCCGATCCCCGCGGTCGGCTTCTCGATCTGGATCGAGGCGATGAAACAGACCAGCGCCGGAGGTGCCGCATGAGCGCGCCGTTCGTTCTCGCGGTTCCGTCCAAGGGCCGCTTGCAGGAAAACGCCGAAGCGTTCTTTGCCCGCGCCGGGCTGACGCTGAGCAAGCCCGGCGGCGCGCGCGACTATCGCGGCACGATCGCAGGCCTCGACAATGTCGAAGTCGCGTATCTGTCGGCGAGCGAGATCGCCGCCAACCTCGCCCGCGGCTCGGTGCATTTCGGCGTCACCGGCGAGGATCTGGTGCGCGAGAGCATCACCGATGCCGACAAACGCGTGCTGCTGATCGACGGGCTCGGCTTCGGCTATGCCAATGTCGTGGTGGCTGTGCCGCAGGCGTGGATCGACGTCCGCACCATGGCCGATCTCGACGATGTCACCACCGGCTTCCGCGCCCAGCACAACCGGCGGATGCGGGTCGCGACCAAGTACATCAACCTGACGCGCGGCTTCTTCGCCCAACACAACGTCGTCGACTACCGGATCGTCGAGAGCGCCGGCGCGACCGAAGGCGCGCCCGCGGTCGGCACCGCCGAGATGATCGTCGACATTACCACCACCGGCGCGACGCTGGCCGCCAATGGCCTGAAGGTGCTCGACGACGGCGTGATGCTGCGCAGCCAGGCCAACCTCGTCGCCTCGCGCGAAGCCGACTGGTCGGACACTGCGCGCGAAACCGCGCGCGTGATCCTTGATCACATCGCCTCGCGGGCCCGCGCCGGCAAGTACAAGGAAGTCCGCACCCGGTTCAAAGGCTGCAACGACGCGCTGCTGGCCGAGGCGCACAGCCGGTTCGGCGTGGTGTCGCCGTTCGGCGGGCCGACCTCGTCGGGAATGCTGACGCTGCACTGTCCGCCGGCGCAGATTTACGCGCTCGGCAGCTTCCTGCGGCAGCATGGCGCAGACACCGTGTCGGTGGCCGCGTTGGACTACGTGTTCGACAAGGAAAACCCGCTGTTCAGCAAGCTTGCGGCGTTCCTGCCGGAATAACGCCGAGCAGACCGGCGCCGGTGGCGCAGGCGGGTGGAACCACCATATAGTCACGAGACAAACAGGGCCGCGTGCAAGCCGGAAGTCGATCGATGATGCTTGGGAGTGACGTCTCGGGTCTGTCCACCGAAGCGGGTAGCGCCGCGGCGCTGGGCCTGTCCATCGTGGTGCCGGCCTTCAATGAAGCCGGCGGCCTGCAGGCGCTGCACGGCCGGCTGATCACGCTGGCCGCGACGCTGCGCCAGCGCTACGGCCTCGCCTGCGAAGTGGTGTATGTCGACGACGGCAGCTCGGATGCGACGCTGAGCATCGCCCGCAATCTGCCCGCCACCATGCTCGACGTGCAGGTGGTGTCGCTGTCGCGCAATTTCGGCAAGGAAGCCGCCCTGATGGCGGGGCTCGACCACGCCAGCCGCGGTGCCGTGCTGTTCATGGACGGCGACGGCCAGCACGCGCCGGAACTGGTCGAGACGCTGGTGGGGCATTGGATCGAAGACGGCTTCGACGTCGTCTATACGGCCAAGGCGCATCGCGACAACGAGCCGGCGCTGCGCCGCGCCGCGGTGCGCGGCTTTTATGCGCTGATCAATTGGGGCGCGCGGCAGAAGATCCCGGAAGACGCCGGCGACTTCCGCCTGCTGTCGCCGCGCGCCGCCCAGGCGCTGCGGCAGCTTCCCGAACGCAACCGTTTCTTCAAAGGCCTGGCGAGCTGGATCGGCTTCCGCCAGAAGCGGGTCGATTACGAGCCTGAACCGCGCTCGCACGGCTTTTCGACGTTCTCGACCGCGCGGCTGATCGGATTGTCGATCGAAGGACTGACGTCGTTCTCGGTGGCGCCGCTGCGGATCGCCAGCCTGCTCGGCGTGGTGCTGGCGATCAGCGCGTTCCTGTTCGGCCTGTCGATCCTGTGGGAGACCTGGATCGACGGCAAATCGGTGCCCGGCTATCCGTCGATCATCGTCGGGATGATGACGATCGGCGGCGTGCAGTTGCTGATGATCGGCATCGTCGGCGAGTACATCGGCAAGATCCTGTCGGAGATGAAAGCGCGGCCGATCTACTTCGTGGCCGAGCATAGCGTGAAGCGCGCCGACACCAATGCCGGCGATCCGGCCAAGCGGTCCGCCGCAGAATGAGCGAAGCTGGCCAGCGCCGGATCTGGCTGGTCGCCGACGATTACGGCATCAGCCCCGGGGTCAATCGCGCGATCCGCGATCTGATCGAACGCGGCCGCATCAACGCCACCTCGGTGATGATGGTCGGCCCGGCGATCGGACGCGACGATGCAGCCGAGCTGCTCAACGCCGCCGCCGCTAATCCGCATGCGGCGATCGGGCTGCACGCGACCCTGACGGCGCCGTTCGCACCGCTGACGATGCACTATCACCCGCTGCATGGCGGCCAGTTTCTGCCGCTCGGGCGCAAGCTGCGCGGCACGCTGCTGCGCCGACACGACAGCGCGGTGATCGCCACCGAACTCAGCGCCCAGATCGAAGCCTTCACCGACCGATTCGGCCGTCCGCCGGATTACATCGACGGCCATCAGCACGTGCAGCTGTTTCCGCAGGTCCGCGACGCATTCCTGAGCGTCGTGCAGACGCTGGCGCCGCATGCCTGGGTCCGGCAATGCGGCCGCAGTGTGCCGCTGGCGCGGCGGCTCGGCAATCCCAAACCGCTGCTGCTCGACGCGCTCAGCGCACCTTTCCGTAGCCGCGCGGCCCGCTTCGGCATCGCATTCAATTCAGGTTTCGCCGGCGCTTACGACTTCCTGCGCGAGACCGACTTCGACACGCTGATGGGCTCGTTCCTCGACGGCCTGCCCGATGGCGGCCTGGTGATGTGCCATCCCGGCGAGGTCGACGACATCCTGATCAGCCTCGATCCCTTCACCGATCAGCGCGCGCGCGAATACGCGTATCTCGGCGGGGAGCGCTTCCCGGAACTACTTGCAAAACACAACGTCAGCCTCGCTGCGATGCCGCCCCAGGCGCCGGGTCAGGCCGTTTTGTCGCATACAGAAATTTAATCCAGGGCCGGACTTACGGCCGCCTCAAGGTTCCTTAGATTTGACGACACCCGCGCCTGCGATCGCCGCCGGCGAGCGCCGCGGCGCAGGTTCGAGCGATGCTCAGGGAGATCATCATGACGCCGCAGGAACGCCAGCTTGTCGACGATCTGTTCGAACGGCTCGCCCGCCTGGAAGCCACCCCACGCGACCCCGACGCCGCCGCTGCGATTTCGCAAGGACTGCGGATCGCGCCGAATGCGATCTACGGGCTGGTGCAGACCGTGCTGGTCCAGGACGAAGCGCTGAAGCGGGCGCACGAGCGCATCCAGGAACTGGAGTCCGATCACGGCCCGCAGTCGCAGGAGCGCGGCGGTTTTCTCGATTCGATGCGCGACGCCATTTTCGGCCAGGGCCAGGCGCCGCAACGCGGCTCGGTGCCGAACGTCCCGCCGCCCGGCACCGGCAGCCGTCCGGCCTGGAACACCGGGCAGGTGCTTGGCCAGCAATCTGCCGCGCCGCCTTACGGCCAGCCGCAGCAGGCGCCCTATGGTCAGCCGCAGGGCCAGTATGGCGGCCAGGGCGCCTCGCCGTTCGGCGGCGGAGGTGGCGGAGGCGGCTCGTTCCTAGGCACCGCAGCGGCGGCTGCAGCAGGCGTGGTCGGTGGCTCGCTGCTGCTCTCCAGCATCCGCGGCATGATGGGCGGCGGCTCGCACCAGAGCCTCGCCGACCAGGGCGGCCTCGGCAGCGGCCTGCAGAGCCCATGGGGCGGCAGCGACTCCTCGGGCGGCAACCTCGCGCAGCAGGCCGGGCTTGGTGACATCGGTTCACAGCGCGGCGGCGTCGACGACAGCTCGCGCTACGGCATGACGGATCAGAACAACAACGACTACGACCAGGTCGCCGACGCCGGCTACGACCGCGACGACATGGATATGGACTCCGACGATTTCGACGGCGGCGGCGACAGCGACTTCGCTTAAAGCTCTCCAGCGCCCGCCGACGTGCAACGGCCGCCCACTCGGGCGGCCGTTGTCGTGAGCAGGCTCAGTCTTTGCGTCGACCGATCAGATCACCACCACCTTGGTGCCGACGCCGACGCGGCCGTACAGGTCGATGACGTCCTCGTTGCGCATGCGGATGCAGCCGGAGGAGACGTTGGTGCCGATCGTCCACGGCTCGTTGGAGCCATGGATGCGGTACAGGGAGGAGCCGAGATACATCGCCCGCGCGCCGAGCGGATTGGCCGGCCCGCCTTCCATGTGCCGCGGCAGGTCGGGACGGCGCGCCAGCATTTCCTTCGGCGGTGTCCACGCCGGCCATTCGCGCTTGGCGGTGATCGTCTTCACACCCGACCAGGTGAATCCGGGACGGCCAACGCCGACGCCGTAGCGCAGCGCCTTGCCCTCGCCCTGCACCAGGTAGAGGAACTTGTTCGGGGTATCGATCACGATCGTGCCGGCTTTTTCGCCGCCATGGTAATCAACAAGTTGCTTTTCGTAGCGCGGATCGAACTCGGGATGGGCCGGCTCGATCGCCGCTTCCTGCTCCTGCATCAGCTGCGGAGCGGTCGGCGCGACGTACTCTCGGCGTTGTTCATAGGCCGGCTCACGCTGATAATACCGCGAGGACGGCGGCGGAGCGCCATCGCTGAACAGGAATTCGATGAAGCCGCCGCCGAGATTCGGGCGGTCGGCATAGGCGGTGCGCACCCGAGCCGGAGGGGCGGGCTGCGGCTCGGCATAGACCACCGTCGGCTCCGGGCTCGATGAAATTTCGTAAGCGACGGCGGGATGATAGCCAGCGGCGAGACAGGACACGCTGGTCAGCAACGCGAGGGTAGTTTTGTTGAACATCGACGTACTCTGCACCGTTTCGTCGTGGACTCGCCGAAATTTGCGGCGGTGAACGCAACGGATCAGAAACCAAAACCGGATCGGTTTGGTAAACGCGAGCGGCAAACGGATTCACCATGACGCTCTGAACGCCCATTCCTGAGATCAGCGTTTATTTTTGATGAATGCCGCTGCGCCATGGTTAACAGTGCGTTCGCTCGTCCTATTACTTAGCGAAAATGCAGGTTCCGATCCGCAACGCACCGTTAAACAGATGCCGCTACGACAAGCCGGTGCCTTGAACTGGGATCAACCGACCGATGTCCTTCCAACGCAAGCGTTTCCGCATTGAAGAACTTACGCTCGGCGCAGCGCCGATGCTCGCACCGATCGAATTCGAAGCGGGTCCGACTAATCGCGACCTGATGGCGGAGCTACGCGCGATCCGAGCCCAGATCGTCAACGGCGTCCATCCTGCGCCCGCCACCGGCGAGTCAGGTACCAACAAAGAAATCGACGCTTCGCTCGCGGCGGAAGCCGCCGAGACCAAGGCGCTGCTGGCGAGCTACAAGGCTCAGGTCGAGCAGTGCGAGAAGCTGAAGATCGAACTCGATCTGATCCACAACGCGATCGATCAGACCAAGCGCGAAATCGCCGTGCTGCACTCCAAGAGCTTCAGCGGCGAGGAGATGGCCAAGGTCAACGGTGAGCTCGGCGCGGTCGTCGGCGGCACCGAGGAAGCCACGCAGCAGATCCTCGAAGCTGCGGAAGCGATCGATCAGGCCGCCACCGCGCTCGGCAAGGTCAACTCGGCCGATCAGCAGCAGGCGCTCAGCGAAGAAATCCAGGAGCGGGTGATCTCGATCTTCGAGGCCTGCAACTTCCAGGACCTCACCGGCCAGCGCATCAGCAAGGTGATGAACACGATGAAGTTCATCGAGCATCACATCGTGCAGATGATGGAGATCTGGGGCGGCGTCGACGAGATCAAGGCACACGCGCCTGCGGTGGTCGACAACCGCGACGACGACGCCAAGCTGCTCAACGGCCCGCGTGCGCTCGGCGAAGACGGCCACGCCTCGCAGGACGACATCGACGCGATGTTCAACTGATCGCCGGCTGCCGCCTCAGCGCCGCTCGGCGGCGCGTGGCGGCTGCAGCGCCAGGAAACATCCCAGCGTCGCCAGGGCGCACACCATCCCGACCTCGATCACGGTGGCGTCGGAAAACCGCTCCACCGCCGCCGCTACGATGAACGGCGCCGACGCCTGCACGAACAGCGCAGGCCGCGCGATCCGGCCGATCACCCGGCCATAGCCCTGCGCTCCGAACATCAACAACGGCAGGCTGCCGCGCGCGATCGTCATCACGCCATTGGCGGCGCCGAACGCCACGCAGAACACGCCGGCGACCAGCACCGACGGGCCGGCAAACGCCAGCATCGCGAACGAACAGGCCATCAGCGTCACCGCCCCGCGCGCAATCCAGAGCGGATGTGTCCGGCCGGCGAGCAGGAAGTCCGCCAGCCGGGCCGCGACCTGCGACGGGCCGAACAGCGCGCCGAGCGTCACCACGGTGCCGGCATCAAGGCCGCCGCGCTGAAACATCGCCAGCAGGTTCGACGTCACCCCGGACAGCATCAAGGCGTAGATCGCGAAGGCGGTCGCGATCAGCACGAACGGGCGCCCCTCCGGGCGCAGCGGCTCCGCAGGCATCAGATGCGGGTTCGGGCTGGGTGCAACGACCGACGGCGCGGCCTTGCGCGGCAGCACCAAGCCATGCAACGGCGCGACCACGCAGGCCAGCACCGCCGCGAAGGCGAAATAGGTGCCGCGCCAGCCGACAGCGTCGAGCAGCAGATGGGTCGCCGGCCAGCCGACGGTCGAGGCGAAGCCGCCCGCGAAGGTGACGAAGGTGATCTGCCGCCGGGCGGTGGTGCCGAACAGCCGCGCCAGCGTGGCGAACGCCGGATCGTACAGCGTCGAGGCCATCGCGACACCGAGCAGCGCCCAGCCGACGAAATACACCGGCCACAGGTCGATGCCGGCGATCAGCACCATGCCGAGCGCGCCGACTAATGCTCCCGGCGCCATCACCACGTTGCCGCCGTGGCGGTCGATCAGACCGCCAATGACCGGCGATAGGATGCCGGAGATCACCAGGGCCAGCGAAAACCCGGACATCCCGAACGCCAGCGACCAGCCGTGCGCCGCGGCGAGATGCGGCATGGTCAAGACCGGCGGATAGATCAGCATGCCCCAGCACAAAATCTGGGTGACCGCCAAAACGCCGACCGCGCGCTCCGGTCCGGACACCAGTCTGCGCAGTCCGCTCATCGGGTCATGGAATCAGATCGGCCCTGGAGATTTGGCAGAGGTCAGGCGCGCGGTGCGCAGCGGACATAGACCATGTTGCCGTAGCGGGTGGCGGCGTCCTTGTCGACGAAGCGGGTGATCATCACGCGGCCGTCGAACGACACGATCTCGCGATCCTGCTCGCCAATCGGACCGGCCGGACCGATATAGTTCTTGCCGCTTTGCGAACCCTTCAGCCGCAGCTCCTGCGGGGTGGCCTGGTCGGCCAGATGCATGATCACGCCGCCGGTCGGACCGGCACCGATCACGTAAGGATTCTTGCATTGCGCGACCGCGGCCTTTTCGGTGCGGGCCCGGTCGGACGGATTGAGATACGACGCGAGGCCCCAGCGGCCGACGATTTCTTCCGAGCGGATGGTGGCGGGCAGTTCCGGCGGCGCCGCCGGCTCCTGCACTGCAGCCGGCTGCGAACCGCCAAGGCTGAAGCCACCGATGCTGCCGCACGCGCCGAGCCCCAGCGCCATCAGCGACGCCATGCCCAGATTGAGCGACGCGCGTGCGTTGCGTGAATTGACCATGATTTCTCCCCGAGCAAACGCCCCGTTCGCCCCGACCCCACACAACCGCAAAATGCCGCAGCAGGCAATGCGGTCGCGCCGATGAACAGTGTCCCGTCCGGCGGACGGAGCATCTTACACCGGCATCACCAAGCCCTTAAGCCCGTCAGCTTGACAGGAACAGCAGCAGGCCATATTCCCGGGCGCACAATTAGCACTCTTGCAGTACGACTGCCAACACGCGGACACGAATACGAGCCGCGATCACGAACCGGCACTCGAACGCCAAAGCCCCTCCAGCAACACACAGGATAGCCCATGGCTAAAATCAATTTTCGTCCTCTCCATGACCGCGTCGTCGTGAAGCGGATCGATGCCGAGACCAAGACCAAGGGCGGCATCATCATCCCGGACTCCGCCAAGGAGAAGCCGCAGGAAGGTCAGGTGATCGCCGTCGGCCCGGGCGGCCGCGACGAGACCGGCAAGCTGACCCCGATCGACGTCAAGGTCGGCGATCGCGTGCTGTTCGGCAAGTGGTCGGGCACCGAGATCAAGCTGGACGGCGAAGAACTCCTGATCATGAAGGAGTCGGACATCATGGGCGTGGTCGGCTAAGCCGCATCGCGACAGCATCGAGACATCAGGAGCGAATGAATGGCAGCCAAGGACGTCAAGTTTTCCGGTGAGGCCCGCGACCGCATGCTGCGCGGCGTGGACGTGCTCGCCAACGCCGTGAAGGTCACGCTCGGTCCGAAGGGCCGGAACGTGCTGATCGAGAAGAGCTTCGGTGCCCCGCGCATCACCAAGGACGGCGTCACCGTCGCCAAGGAAGTGGAGCTCGAGGACAAGTTCGAGAACATGGGCGCGCAGATGGTGCGCGAGGTGGCCTCGAAGACCAACGACCTCGCCGGCGACGGCACCACCACCGCCACCGTGCTGGCCCAGGCGATCGTCCGTGAAGGCGCCAAGGCCGTTGCGGCCGGCATGAACCCGATGGACCTGAAGCGCGGCATCGAGATCGCGGTCGCGGCCGTGGTCAAGGACATCCAGAAGCGTGCCAAGCCGGTCGCCTCCTCGGCTGAAATCGCCCAGGTCGGCACCATCTCGGCCAACGGCGACGCGCCGATCGGCAAGATGATCGCCCAGGCGATGCAGAAGGTCGGCAACGAGGGCGTCATCACGGTCGAAGAGAACAAGTCGCTCGAGACCGAAGTCGACATCGTCGAAGGCATGAAGTTCGACCGCGGCTATCTGTCGCCGTACTTCGTCACCAACGCCGAGAAGATGACCGTCGAACTCGACGACGCCTACATCCTGCTGCACGAGAAGAAGCTCTCGGGCCTGCAGTCGATGCTGCCGGTGCTCGAAGCGGTGGTGCAGTCGGGTAAGCCCCTGCTGATCATCGCCGAGGACGTCGAAGGCGAAGCGCTGGCGACCCTGGTGGTCAACCGCCTGCGCGGCGGCCTCAAGGTTTCGGCCGTCAAGGCGCCGGGCTTCGGCGATCGCCGCAAGGCGATGCTGGAAGACATCGCGATCCTGACCGGCGGTCAGCTGATCTCGGAAGACCTCGGCATCAAGCTCGAGACCGTGACGCTGAAGATGCTCGGCCGCGCCAAGAAGGTGGTGATCGACAAGGAGAACACCACGATCGTCGGCGGCGCCGGCAAGAAGCCGGAGATCGAAGCCCGCGTTTCGCAGATCAAGGCGCAGATCGAGGAGACCTCCTCGGACTACGACCGTGAGAAGCTGCAGGAGCGTCTGGCCAAGCTCGCCGGCGGCGTCGCGGTGATCCGCGTCGGCGGCGCGACCGAGGTCGAAGTCAAGGAGAAGAAGGACCGTGTCGAGGACGCGCTCAACGCGACCCGCGCTGCGGTTCAGGAAGGCATCGTGCCGGGCGGCGGCGTCGCCCTGCTGCGCGCCAAGAAGGCCGTCGGCCGCATCAACAACGACAATGCCGACGTTCAGGCCGGCATCAACATCGTGTTGAAGGCGCTGGAAGCTCCGATCCGCCAGATCTCCGAGAACGCCGGTGTCGAAGGCTCGATCGTGGTCGGCAAGATCCTCGAGAACAAGTCCGAGACCTTCGGTTTCGACGCCCAGAGCGAGGACTATGTCGACATGCTCGCCAAGGGCATCGTCGATCCGGCCAAGGTCGTGCGCACCGCGCTGCAGGACGCCTCGTCGGTCGCCTCACTGCTGGTCACCACCGAAGCGATGGTCGCCGAGCTGCCGAAAGCCGAGGCCCCGGCAATGCCGGCCGGCGGTGGCATGGGCGGTATGGGCGGCATGGGCTTCTAAGCCCGCGCCCGTCGCACTGAAGATCGATCACGCAAGGCCGCCTCCGGGCGGCCTTGTTTTTTGGCGACGCAGCTCGCGCGCCTTGGTTCGGATGCAATTCGAATCGACTAGAGCATTTCCGGCTCTGACGCGTTGTGTCCCGGCGAACCGTTGTCCACTCGGCTCCCAAAAAGCTCTAGGTTCGATGCAGCCTGATTCTCGCGAGGTTCACGTGATGCGCGCATTCCTGTTCAGCCTGCTGGCGCTGCTGCCGGCGACCGATGTCGCCCTGGCCCAGAGCAAGTCCGCCACGAAATCGGCAGCGCCGCCGGCCAACGAGACGCGCTATTTCACCGCCATCGACGGCTTCATGGACGGCGCCGACGTCATCCTGAAGGAAAAGCGTCAGGGCAAGACGGTCACCTCGGCCGAGCTCGACGTCTGCTATTCGCCGTCGAAGACTTCCGACCGCCGCGACCGCTTCGTCGTCACCTTAACCCCGAACGGCCAGGCCCTGACCGGAACGACGCAGACGCTCGGCGGCAAGGCGCCGGTGTCGGTCAGCCTGCAGCAGCGGCCCAATGGCGAGACGTTCGACTTCAAAGGCGTGATCGGGATCGGAACCGCCACGCACGAGATCACCTCGACCGACAATGCCGATCTCAGCGAAAAGGAATTCCAGGAGAACCAGTCGTCCGACGACAGCATCGCGCAGGCGCCGAAGGACTTCACCGCGGTGTCGCCGGAAGCCGTCGGGGTTCGCGTCGCGCTCGAAGGCGCTTCGGATTTCCTGAAGACGCTGAAGACCGAGAACGTCGAAGTGTCGCTGTCGAGCCTCAGCATCGGCTGCGATGCGCTGCGCGCCGGCAAGCTGGTGATCAACCTCACGGTCGATCCGGAACGCGCCGCCGCGGTGATCGCCAAGGCCAAGGCGTTCCCCGGCATCGCCGCGGCCGGCTGGACCAACGGCATCGTCGACATGGACCGCACCATCCTGTTCCCGGCGGCGGGCTGGCGCGACGGTGGCAAGCTCAATCGCGAGAAGATCGCCAATACCGTCACCGCCATCCTGTCGCAGACACTGGAGGCCAAGCTCGCCTCGGCGGTGTGGGATGACGCGAGCGGCAAGCTGAAGATGACCTTCAAGCGGCCGAGCGAGACCTTCCCGGCGCTGCAGCTCACCGAGGTGATCACGGTCGAGGCACTGGTCAGCGCCGACAAGCCGGGCGGCACCGACAAGCTGATGCTGTGGCTCGGCAATGCCAGCGACACCACGGTCGACGAGAATGCGCCGCCGCGGCTCGGCCTCAACGACGACGCTCCCGGCGAAGAGGAAGGCGAACCGCGCCCCGATGGCGGCGCCGTCGCAGCCCTCGCCAAGGAGCTCAAGGGCCAGCGCTGGGATTCCGAAAGCTCGACCTGGCAATAGCGCGCCGCAAGCGCCCAGGATCGGCCGTCGCCAGATCATGGAACCGCGATTTGACATGCCGCTGCAATGCGGCAATGAAGCGCTTCCCTTGGATGGCAGGATGATCGGCTGAATGACGCGCTTTGATGCAGTGGTAATCGGCGCCGGGCTCGGCGGCCTGACTGCGGGCGCGATCCTGGCCCGCGAAGGCCGCAAGGTGCTGGTGATCGAGCGCGGTAATTCGGTCGGCGGCGCGGCCTCGAGCTACAAGGTCGGCGAACTGTTCGTCGAAGGCTCGCTGCATATCACCGGCAATCCGCAGCACGTCCGCGATCCGAAACACCGCGCCTTGGGCCGCGCCGGCGTGCTCGACGCGGTGCAGTGGATTCCCGCCGGGGCGCTGTATCAGATGCGCGGCGGTCCGGTTGGCGACCCCTTCACGCTGCCGGACGAATTCGCCGCCGCGCGCGACGCGCTCAACAAGCGCTTTCCGCACGCGAGCGCCGGGATCGCGCAATGGCTCGGCGAGCTCGAGCGCCTCGCCGGAACGCTTGGCGATGGCGGCCTCGACGCGGTGATGGCGCTGGCGCCGGAGTATCCCGATTGGCACGCCTCGCTTGGCGACAAGCTGCAGGCGCTGTTCGGCGACGACGAGGCGGTGAAGTGCGCGGTCGCCGGCAACCTGTCTTACGTTCACGATGATCCTGCGGCGCTGTGGTGGGTGCCGTTCGCGATGGTGCAGGGCAGCTTCCTGCTCAGCGGTGCGCGCTTCATCCAGGGTGGTTCACAGCGGCTGTCGAGCGCGCTGGCCCGCGCGGTGCGCAAGGCCGGCGGCGAGGTGCTGCTCCGCCGCGTCGTCTCCGGCGTGGTGATGGGCGATCACGGCGGGCCGCATCAGGTCACCCATATGGGCCGCGACGGCGGCGATCCACAGATCGTGGAAGCCTCGACGGTGATCGGCAACGCCGCGCCTTCGACGCTGGCAGGCCTGCTTCCGGCCGACCAGGCGAAGCTGCTGACCGACAGCTACGCCGATCGGACACCGTCGCTGTCGCTGTTCGCGCTGACGCTCGGCCTGTCCAAACCGCCGCGCGAATTCGGGGTCAGCAGCTACGCCACCCAGCTGCTGCCGGACTGGATGACGACGCTGGCGTCCTACGCCGAAGCCAAGACCCTGATGGCCGACGAGCCCGGGGAGCGGATGCCGCCGCTGGCAATCGCCGATTACACCGCGATCGACTCCGGCGTGCCGTCACCGCCCTTTGTGCTGTCGGTGGTCGGACCGGATCGGGTGTCGAACTGGGATGGCCTCGATCAGGACACCTATCGAGCCAAGCGCGCCCGCTGGCAGCAGGCGCTGCTCGCCCATCTCGATCGCAGCTATCCAGGCCTCGCCGGTGCAGTAACGGCCGCGGCGTTCAACACCGCGTTCTCGGTGCAGCAATATCTCGGCGCGCCACAGGGCGCAGTCTATGGCTTTGCGCCGCTGCTGCCGAATTCGGATGCGCCTTACCGCACGCCGCGCACAGCCCTGCCCGGCCTGTATCTGTCGTCGGCCTATGCGGGCATCGGCGGCTACAGTGGCGTCGTGCAGGCGGCGGACGGATGCGCCGGGCTGATCCTGCGGGATTCGAAATAGCGTCAGTTCGTGTTGAGGTGGAACCGCAGCGGCTGGGGACCACCGGTGAAGCTGACGAAATCGCCTTGGCGGCTCCAGCTGGTCGCCGCGGCAAGCGCTGCGACGAGCGCATCATCCGCCTGAGCCCGGTCCGCCGGACAATTGCGATCCTCGATCGCACCCGGCATGAAGATCACCGTGCTGCCGGCGATGGAGAATTGCCCAACGCCGCCCTTGCACCACAGCTCCAGCCGCACGCTGCCCTGATCGCCGATTTCCAAATTGGGAATCCGCTTCGAGCCAGGCTTCGGCGGGGCGTCCAGCGTCAGCTCCAGACCGAACGGAAATTCCTGGTCGGATTGCGCAAGCGACGGTGTCGCGAAGCCGGCTGCCAGCACCATGGCGATGGTGGCGAAACGAAAGATCGACTGACGGTGCATGGTGCCTCGGCCGTTGTTCAGGACGGTCCGCTGTTTATCGCGAACCGCACCGGCTTGCCAGACCGCGGCGCCATCGAAGCCTGCAACGAAAAGCCCCGCGGCCGAGACCGCGGGGCTTTGACGCCATTCAATGCGCGCTGCGTTACTTCAAGACCATCGCGGTGAACGGATAGACATAGGCCTGCAGCATCACCAGCACGCCGACCAGACACGCCAGCGTAATCGAGTGCAGAAAGACGTAGCGCAGGATCGTTCCTTCGTGGCCGTACCAGTTGGTCGCTGTTGAGGCGACAACGATCGACTGAGCATCGATCATCTTGCCCATCACACCGCCGGATGAGTTGGCGGCCCCCATCAGGATCGGGGACAGGCCGAGCTGTTCGGAGGTGATCTTCTGCAGATTGCCGAACAGCACGTTGGAGGCGGTGTCCGATCCGGTCAGCGCCACGCCGAGCCAACCGAGCAGCGTGCCGAAGAACGGATACAACACGCCGGTCGCAGCAAACGCCAGGCCCAGCGTCGCGTCGACGCCGGACAGCCGCGTCAACGTCCCGATCGCCAGCATCGCCGAGATGGTGATCAGCGAGATCGCGCAGACCTTGATGGTGCGGCCGTACTCGGTCGCCATCTTGCCGGGCGACACGCCCATCAACAGCCCGGAGATAATCGCCGCGATCAGCATGCCGGTGCCAGTGAACGACAGATAGGTGAAGGAGAACACCGCGGCCTCAGGCGTCGGCTTGGCGGCGACTGGCGGCACCTTCTGGATCAGGTTGTGCAGCTCGGGCACCGGGTAGTTCCAGACGAAGATCGAGTTTGCCCAGGCCTTGAAGGCACCGTTGCCCCAAATCAGCATCACGATGCAAACGATGATCCACGGCAGCAACGCGCCCCACAATTGTGCCTGTGTCAGCGGAGCCCGGCTCAGCTCTTTCGGCGGAGCCATCGTCTCGGTGGAGGGATCGTGGCTGCGCAGCTTCGGCGACAGCCACAGCTCTTTCGGCCGCCACACTTTCAGGAACAGGATCAGGCAGCCCATCGAGATCAGCGAGGCGCCGATGTCGACGATCCAAGGATTGATGTAGTTCGAGATCACGAATTGCGGGACCGCGAACGACACACCGGTGACGAGGATCGCCGGCCAGATCTGCATCATGCCGCGGAAACCCGCGAACGCCCAAATCAACCAGAACGGTACCAGCAGCGAGAAGAACGGCAGTTGCCGGCCCACCATCGCGCCAAGGATGTAAGGATCGAGGCCAGTGACCGAAGCGAGGCCCTGGATCGGCGTGCCGAGCGCCCCGTAAGCGACCGGCGCGGTGTTGGCGATCAGTGACAGGCCCGAAGCGGCGAGCGGCGAGAACCCGAGGCCGATTAGCACCGCGCCGGTGATCGCCACCGGCGTGCCGAACCCGGATGCACCTTCGAAGAAGGCGCCGAATGCAAACGCGATCAGCAGCAGCTGCAGCCGGCGGTCGGTCGTCACGCCGCCAATCGCACGCTGCAGCAGCTCGAACCGGCCGGTGGCCACGGTGACCCGATAGAGAAAGATGACGTTGAGAACGATCCAGCCGATCGGGAAGAAGCCGGTGACGACACCGAGTAGCGAGGCACGGACCGACATGTTGGCCGGCATCGTGAAGACGAAGATCGCCACCGCGTTGGCGAGCACCAGAGCGATGATCGCAGCGAGGTGAGCTTTCACCTTGCCGCTCGCGATCAGCACCAGCAGCGTGACCACGGGAACGGCCGCCGCCAGGGTCGACAAAGCGGCGCTGCCAAGTGGATTATAGATTTGATTCCACACGCATTTCTCTCCCTTTAGGTTATGTTTTTTGGCCGCGTCGGTGCGAGCCGGTCCGACACGGAGATCAATCGGGAGGCAGACGCCTCCTCAAAGTAAGGCCGAGCGAGCGTGGCTGCTCACAAACGCGCGAAGCAGCTGACCGCCGAGCTTGCCGCCGGCACGATCATGCTAGGGTGCGACAACTGGGTGCGACAAGCCGCCGTAGGTTAATTTACCTACAACTTTCGTCTAATCACCAAACTCCCCGAGAGCCCGCACCGGAGACCTCATCCGTGAGCAACATCAAAGGAACGCTGGCGACCGCCTGGCGGATCGCCGCGCCGTATTTCAGTGCCGAAGACAAATGGATGGGCCGCGGACTGCTCGCAGCCGTCGTCGTCATCGAGCTCGCCGTGGTCGGGCTCTCGGTGCTGTTCAACCGCTGGAACAACGTGTTCTACAACGCGCTGCAGGAGCGGAACTACGACGTCTTCACCTATCAGATCATCTACTTCTGCGTGCTGGCGGCGATCTGGATCGCCCTCAAAGTTTATCAGCTCTACCTCAATCAGTGGCTGCAGATCCGGTGGCGCAAGTGGATGACCGAGCGCTATCTCGGCGGCTGGCTGCACGACGCCAACCACTACCAGATGCAGCTCACCGGCGACGCCGCCGACAACCCCGATCAGCGCATCGCCGAGGACACGCAGTTGTTCGTCGAGCGCACGCTGGCGCTGGGCATCGGCCTGCTCAACGCCGTGGTGACGCTGGCCTCGTTCGTGGTGATCCTGTGGGGGCTGTCGAACGAAGCGCCGCTACATCTGTTCGGCCAGGACGTCCCGATCCCCGGCTATCTCGTCTGGGGAGCGCTGATCTATGCCGCACTCGGCACCGCCCTCACCCATTGGATCGGCTCACCGCTGGTCGATCTCAACTTCCGCCAGCAGCGTTATGAAGCCGACTTCCGATTCAATCTGGTGCGGGCCCGCGAGAACGCCGAACAGATCGCGCTGCTCCGCGGCGAGCCGGCCGAGCGGGACAAGCTGGCGTCGCGCTTCAGCTACGTGGCCGAGAACTTCATGCGGATCATGAGCCGGACCAAGCGGCTGACCGCCTTCACAGCCAGCTACTCGCAGGCGTCGATCATCTTCCCCTACATCCTCGTCGCCCCGGCGTTTTTCGCCCAGAAGGTGCAGCTCGGCGGCATGATGCAGACCGCTTCCGCCTTCGGCAGCGTCCAGGACTCGCTGTCGTTCTTCATCACAGCCTACCGGACGCTGGCGGAATGGCAGTCGGTGCTGCAGCGGCTCGACGGTTTCGAGCGCGCGATCGAAGGCGCCGCCACCCGGCGCGACAATCCAGGCGTGATGCGCGTGCCGGCCCCAGCCGGCGGAATCGAACTGAAGGATCTCAACCTGACGCTGCCGGCCGGAGCGCCGCTGATCAGCGCCGACGGTTTCAAGATCGGCGACAACGAGCGGACGCTGATCGTCGGCCCATCGGGTGCCGGCAAGTCGACGCTATTCCGCGCGATCGCGGGGATCTGGCCGTTCGGCTCTGGCTCGATCGCAATCCCTGCGGATGCGACGCTGATGATGCTGCCACAGCGCCCGTATTTCCCGGTCGGCGAGCTGCGTGCCGCAATCGTCTATCCGGCCGAATCCGGTGCATTCAGCGATACTCAGGTCGCCGAGGTGCTGCGCGAGGTCGGGCTGCCGGCGCTGGCGGAGCGGCTCGATCAGCATGGCCATTGGAACAGGACGCTGTCGCTCGGCGAGCAGCAGCGGCTCGGCATCGCGCGGGCGCTGCTCCATGCACCGCAATACCTGTTCCTCGACGAAGCCACCGCGTCGCTGGACGAGCCGTCCGAAGCGGCGCTGTACAAGCTGCTCGACCGCAAGCTGCCGGGCACTACGATCGTCTCGATCGGCCACCGCTCGACACTTGAGGCCTTCCATCAGCGTGACGCGGTGCTGTCACGCACCGGTAGCGGCTTCACCCTGCAGGACCGGGCCAAAGCGGCGGTTCCCGAAGTGGGGCTGGCGGGCAGCTAATCCACCATCTGCTCGATCCAGCGCGGCAGAAAGCTAGAGCGCTTCATCGATTCATCGAAGCGGATTTAGCCCTTGCCAAGGGTCCAAAGTCCTCATCCTGAGGAGCCCGGCATCGCCGGGCGTCTCGAAGGATGAGGAGCCACATCGCCTGCGGCGCATGGTTCGAGACGGCGCTTCGCGCCTCCTCACCATGAGGTTGTGCCTGTTGTGAGCACTCCGAAGCACGGTCTCGATTCTATCAAAAACAGAACCGCTCTAGAGATCGAAACGACGTGCGGCGGCCGATCGGCCGCCGTTGCTGCTCGGTGAGAGATTAGCGCGGACTCCAGCCGGGTCACTGGCCACCACTAGGCTTTGCCAAGCTCAGGAGTGGGGAAAGCCAAAAAGCTCGCGAAGGCCGTCAAAAGCCGGCCCCCTCAAAATGAGCCACAAAGAAAAAGGGCGGCAGATTGCTCTGCCGCCCTCAGCCCCCCAGAAGGGATGTCGTCTTACTTGAGAGCGCCCAGCGTCACGTCAGCCGAGAGCTTGGCGATGAAGGTCGAACCGCACCACTTCGAACCAACACCCGACGGGTTGATGAGCGAGACGTCGCCGCTCGGAGTCGCGGTGAAGTCGCTGGTGAAGGCGTTGCAGCTCGCCTTGGACAGGTCGGTGTCCGAGTAACGCAGGTCGAGGGTGAACACCTTGTAGGTGAAGCCCACGCCGATGTTCCAGGTATTGTAATCAGCCAGCTTGATGCCAAGCGGATAGGTCGCGTTGCCATAGAACGAGTCGGTCGTACCGAACCACTGACGGCCGTACTCACCCGAGATGTACATACCGACGCCGCTCGAACCGAAGATGGTGCTCGGAGCGGTGAACTTGCCGGTCACCGACGCGTAGTTGCCCCACGCACCGGTGTTCAGGAAGCTCGGAGAATAGAACTCGTTGGCGCCGATCGCGAACATGTCGTTAACGGTCCAGGTCACCTTGGCGTAGCCTTCGTAGAAGGAGACATCCTTCTTCATAACGTTCTGGTTCAACAGAGCGTTGGCGGCGCAGTCGGCACCCTGGAAATTGCCGGCCGCGTCGACACCGTTGCCGCCGAAATAGCAGCTTCCACCCGGATACAGATAGCCCCAGACACCGAAGTCGAACGCGAAGGCGCCGAAGGTCGGGCGGATACCGCCGTAGATGTCGACTTCAGCCGCAGCGCGGTTGGCGAACGAGATGCTCTCGAACGAGGTACCGACGTAGAGCTGCAGGTCCTTGGTGACGTTGTAGCGCGGCTCGAAATAGGCAGTGACCGAGGGCTTGTGGTTCGACTGGGTGACGCCACGGAAGACGTAGTCGCTCATGACGGCCGCGCCGAACGCGATGTCCCACGGATCGAACGCCACAATCGGCGGAGCCTTGGTGTACACCTTGGCAGGCAGATCAGCCGCCGAGGCCGAGCCCACGCCGACTGCGAGCAAAGCCGCGACCGACAAGATTGTCTTCTTCATTTTGATCCCCATCGTTTCCAAGCCAGCCGGACCCGAAGTTCAAGGACGCGACATCGACCTGCACAAACCAATTGTGACATCACTGTGCGGTGCCTCACGAAAACCGTGAAGCAAAAAACACATGCAGATGCCGACTTTTTGTGCAATCCCGCACACTCAACCATTCGTTGTTGAGGAGTGTTGCAAGAAAATCACTGCTTTGCGAACGGCTCGTAGGCCAAATTCACGAGATAGGGCGGTTAGAGCAACACTTTTGGCTAAGTAACAAGTAACAGACCCGGAACCGAATCGCTGCGATACCCACAACCAAGGGGCGCCCGAGGCATGCTGGTTGTAGATCTCGCTGGTAGCCGCAACGACGAAGGCCGCGGTCCACGACCGCGGCCTCTGCAAAACAAGGATCGGATTACCGTCTCAATTACATAGGGTCTGCGGCCGGCTTAGCCGGCTCGGCGTGGTCAAACTCCTCGTCGGGAGCTTCCTCCTCTCCGGCCGCCTCGGTGGCGTGCGACTGGGGATCACCCGAGGTCTCGATCGAATCGGTCTCTGCAGAGGACTCGACCGGCTCGTTGTCTGCGGCCGATGTGCTCTCGTCGGCTGGAAACGGCTCAGCCGGCGCAACATCCTCGGTCTCCGGCGTCGCCTCGACCTGCTCGGACACTGCCTCGTGCTGGGTCTCGTCCGGCTCGACGGCAACGGGAACCGGCTTCTTCGCACGTGGCTTGCGCGGTTTCTTGGGAGCAGCAGGCGGCGGAGCAACAACCGGCTCGGCTGCCGCGCTGGGGGCAACCTCGGTGGGTTTGGGCGCTTTGCGGGACACAGGCTTTGGCTTGGGCGCTGCCGGCTTAGCGGCAGGAGCCTTCGCCGCGGTCTTGGCGGCGGGTGCCTTGGTCGCCTTCTTCTTGGCCGCAGGGGCCTTCGCAGCCGAAGCCTTTGGCGCGGCGGCCTTGGCCTTGGCCTTGGCCGGCTTACCCGAAGCCGACTTGGTAGCGCTCTTCTTCGCGGGCTTCGCTACAGACTTGGCCGGGGACTTAGCGGCGGACTTGGCAGCCGGCTTTGCTGCCTTCTTGCCGGGTTTGGCTGCGGCCTTCTTCACCGCCTTCTTGGCGGACTTGCCGGCGGCAGCCTTGGACTTGGAGGCGGACTTAGTCTGGGAGGCCGGCTTGGCCTTCGATTTGGCCTTCGGCTTCGACTTGTCCTTCTTGGCCGATGCCTTGTCGGCGGACTTGCTCTTCTTCTTGCTCTTGCCTGCCTTGGCGGCCAGCAGCAGTTTGGACTTCTTCTTGGCCTTGGACTTCTCAGCCTTCTTGTCGGCCTTGTCCTTCTTCTTCGACTTCTTGTCTTTCGCCATGGTCGTCCTCCAGTTGTGCGGATTGCGGCTCGGCCAGCAATCACGCGCCCCGCGACCGGCGTTCCAAGCTCCGATCAGTGCGGAGCAGGACGGGGCCCGCCTGTCGCCCAATCGAGAAGTTCAATCGTGTGCACAACAGGGACTTCCGTTCCGCTGGCGATCTGCACCATGCAGCCGATATTGCCCGCGGCGATCATATCCGGCTTGACGGAAGCGATGTTGGCGACCTTCCGATCGCGCAATCTGGTCGCGATGTCAGGCTGGAGAATGTTGTACGTGCCCGCCGAACCACAACACAAATGACTCTCCGGGATATCTTTCACCACGAATCCAGTCTTGGAAAGCAGTTCTTTGGGGATCTGCGTGATTTTCTGGCCGTGCTGCAACGAACATGCGGAGTGATAAGCGACGACGACATCGTCATGAGGGCCTGGCGATGACAGTTCGAGGCCGCTGACATATTCGCTGATGTCTTTGGCGAGCGCCGAAACCTTTGCGGCCGCGGCCGCATACTCCGGATCTTCTCGCAGCATGTAACCGTAATCCTTGATCACCGTACCGCAGCCGGAGGTGGTCACCAGGATTGCGTCGAGCCCGCCGCGCTCGATTTCGGCCAGCCAGGCCTTGATGTTGGTGCGCGCGTATTCGAGCGTGCGGGTGTCCCGGCCGAGATGATGGATCAGGGCGCCGCAGCAGGCCTCGTCAGCGGCGAGCACCACTTCGATGCCGTGGCGGGTGAGCAGATTGATCGCCGCCCGATTGATGCGGGGCGCCAGCACCTGCTGGGCGCAGCCGTGCAGCAATGCCACCCGGCCGCGCTTTGGACCCACCGCCGGAAACGTCGTCCCGGAGTCAGGGCCTGGCTCCGGCAGATGCTTTGGCGCCAGCGCCAGCATCGCCTTGATCCGGCTGAGCAGCGTCGGGTGCGTCAGGTCGTGCGAGCCCGGCAACAGCGCCGCAACCGGCCGCACGATCCGCGCCGCCCACATCCCGAGCCTGAACATGCCCGGATGCGGCATCATCCACGACAGCGCCTCGCGGACAACGCGATCCCAGAACGGCCGCTGGTACTGTTTCTCGATCCGGACGCGGGCCTGATCGACCAGATGCATGTAGTTCACGCCCGACGGACAGGTGGTCATGCAGGCGAGGCACGACAGGCAGCGATCGATATGCTTGACGACATCCGCGGTCGGCGGCTTGTCGCTCTCCAGCATCTCCTTGATCAGGTAGATGCGCCCGCGCGGACTATCGAGCTCGTCGCCGAGCAGCACATAGGTCGGACACGTCGCAGTGCAAAAACCGCAATGCACGCAAGCGCGCAGAATCTTGTCGGCCTCGGCGATGTCGGGATCGGCGAGCTGGGTCAGGCTGAAATCTGTCTTCATGTCGCGGATCCTCGCGACATCCGGCCGCGATTGAGAATGTTAGTGGGATCGAAGCTGCGCTTGACGCGGCTTCCGAGCGCCGCGAGGCCGGCCGGCTGCGGATGGAACACGTCGATCCCAGCCCGCACCGCGTCGCTGCCGCGGATCAAGGTGGCATGGCCGGCGATCTTCTCGACCCGCTGGCGCAACGCTTTGGCGTGGCCGTCGGTTGCCGGCGGCAAGGCCGCCCAGATCAGGCCTCCGCCCCAATCATAGATCACCTCACCGCCGCTCTCGCGGCTGAGCTGCTCGCCGAGAGCGCCTCCGGCCGCCGGCGGGCAGACGATCCGCCACACCGGCCACAGCGCCCGCGGACCTGCGGCGGCGAACGGCTCGACATCGCGCACCGCACGCCACAGCGCGGCGGAAGCATCGTCCTCGATCAGCTCGGCCTCGCCAAAACTCTTCAGCGCCGTGCGCAGCGACTGGGCGCGATGACTCGCCGACGAAGTGATGCCTTCGAGCCGCAGCAGAGTCAGCGACTGATCGGGCTGGGCGATCTCTGCCAGCGCGCCAGCGGTGGTGCGCAGCGCCGAGCCGGGCAGATGCGCGGCCCCGGTGACGTCGTAAGGCGAGCCCAGCGCCGCGGTCATGGCCTTGTTGGCGAGGACGTCGCCGAGCCCGCGCAGCACCAGCGTCCGCTCGCTCTCGGGCCGGGGCGTCAACTTCAGGGTGACCTCGGTCATCACCGCCAGCGTCCCCCAGGAGCCGGCAAGCAGCTTGCAAAGGTCGTAACCGGTGACGTTCTTCACCACCTTGCCGCCGGCCTTGAAGCTCTCGCCGAAGCCCGACACCGCGTTGGCGCCGAGCAGATGATCGCGGGCGCCACCCGCCTTGATCCGCCGCGGCCCGGCGAGTCCAGCCGAGATCATGCCGGCAACAGTACCTGCTCCCGGCGAGGTGCCGAGCAGCGCCGTGGTGTCCATCGGCTCGAAGGCGAATTGCTGGTTTTTGGAATCGATCAGCGACAGCACATCGGCCATCGGCGCGCCGGCCTGCACGGTGATGATCAGCTCGTTCGGCTCGTAAGCGGTGACGGCGTTGAGCGCCGACAACTCCAGCACCGCATTGGTCGCCATCAGTTGGCCGACGGTGCGTTTGCTGCCATGACCGACGATCTCGATCGGCTGCTCATTGGCGATCGCGGCGCGCACTGCGTCCTCGACCTCCTGGGCGTCGCGTACTTTCAGCGTGTCCACGGGCGAACGTCGTCCTTCAGAATGCGATGCGCTACCCCTCCCCCGTCATTGCGAGGAGCGAAGCGACGAAGCAATCCAGGAGCGCCGTGCACCGAGGCCCTGGATTGCTTCGCTTCGCTCGCAATGACGGTGAAAGGCTCTACTTCGTGCATCGGAGATTACATTACCCGGTCAGAACCGCGGAATATCCGGGAACGGCAATTGGCCCTTGTGGACATGCATGCGTCCGAGCTCGGCACAGCGATGCAGCGTCGGAAACACCTTGCCGGGGTTGAGCAGGCCTTCGGAGTCGAACGCGCATTTCAGCCGCTGCTGCTGGTTGAGGTCGATGTCCGAGAACATCTCCGGCATCAGGTCGCGCTTCTCGATCCCGACGCCGTGCTCGCCGGTCAGCACGCCGCCGACCTCGACACACAGCTTGAGGATGTCGGCGCCAAAGGCCTCGGCGGCATCCTGCTCGCCGGGCTTGTTGGCGTCATACAGGATCAGCGGATGCAGATTGCCGTCGCCGGCGTGGAACACGTTGGCGACGCGCAGGCCGTATTTCTCCGACATCTCGTTCATCCGCCGCAGCACCAGCGGCAGCTGTGCACGCGGGATCGTGCCATCCATACACAGATAGTCCGGCGAGATCCGGCCTACGGCGGGGAACGCCGCCTTGCGGCCGGACCAGAACAGCAGCCGCTGCTGTTCGCTGGTCGAGATCTGGCAGGTGGTCGAGCCGCAGCGCAGCGCGATCGCCTCGACGCGGCCGATCAGTTCGTCGACCTCGACCTGCGGACCGTCGAGCTCGATGATCAGCAGTGCTTCGACATCGAGCGGATAGCCGGCGTGAACGAAGGCCTCGGCGGCGTGGATCGCCGGCTTGTCCATCATCTCCATGCCGCCCGGAATGATGCCGGCGCTGATCACGTCGGCGACGCACTGGCCCGCGGCCTCGACGCTCTGGAAGCCGATCATCAGGGCTCGCGCCGTTTCGGGCTTGCGCAAGATCCGCACGGTGACTTCGGTGATGACGCCGAGTAGTCCCTCGGAGCCCGTGATCACGCCCATCAGATCGTAGCCGGCGCATTCGGCCGCCTTGCCACCGATCTTGAGGATCTCGCCGGTCATCAGCACGATTTCGCAGCCGAGGACGTTGTTGGTGGTCATGCCGTATTTCAGGCAGTGCACGCCGCCGGAGTTCTCGGCGATGTTGCCGCCTATCGAACAGGCGATCTGCGACGACGGATCGGGCGCGTAGTAGAAGCCGGCGTGATCGACCGCCTGGCTGATCGCCAGGTTAGTGACTCCGGGCTCGACCACCACAGCACGGTTGTCGAAATCGATCTCGCGGATGCGCTTGAACTTGCCGAGGCCGAGCAGCACGCCATCGGCGAGCGGCAAAGCGCCGCCGGACAGCGAGGTGCCGGAGCCGCGCGGCACCACCTTGATGCCATTCTGGTGGCAATAGCGCAGCACTTCCGACACCTGTTTGGTCGTGCTCGGCAGCACCACCACCATCGGCGGCTGCCGATACGCCATCAGGCCGTCGGACTCATAGGGTTTCATTTCGGCGGCGCTGGAGATCACGCCCTCGCCCGGCACGATCTTGCGCAGGGCCGCGATGATCTCGTCGCGGCGGGCCAGCACGGACTGATCCGGCTCCGGCATCAGAATGGTCATGCGAGATACTCCTGCGCAGGCTGCTGTGCGCGAGGCGATTGTAGCGCCGCGGGCGGAAACGGTCGGATCAGGATACGCTGATTGTCATATCCAGCACACTCGCTCAGAGCAAACTGGAACTGATCAGGCTCCGACCAGACTACGCGGCGGCACCACCGCCTGGACCACGAGGCCTCTAGCCCGGGCGTCCATCACACCGACTGCCCGGAGCGCCAGCAGCGTGACGGTTTGCACCGCATCACGGAGTTTCGCCGGGTCGTCGAGATTATCCGGCGCCAGCGGCCCAACCAGAGACTCGTGCACCGCGCCGAGCAGCGCGGTCGAGGCGAGCGCGGTGTCTTGGGCGGGCAGATGGCCGGCGCGGACCGCGGCTGCGATCCGCAGCTCGATCTCGCCGGCGATCTCACGGCGGCTGGCGAGCCGTGAGGCAGACACATCGACGTCGACCGGTTCCGCCAAGATGCCCCATGCGAGCTTGCGATGGGACAGCACATGCACCGCTACCGTGGTGACCGCCGCGGCCAGTGCAGATGATGGCCCGGGCGCTGCGTCGGCTGCACGGCGGATGGCCGCGAGCTCGTCCCGCGAAACGTCGGCGATGAGTTCCGAAATTAGATCGGCTTTGGACGGAAAGTAACGGTACACCGTGCCGGCGGCGACCTTAGCGCGCGCGGCCACAGGCGCGATCTGCACCGCGGCCATCCCGCCTTCGGCAGCGGTTTCACGCGCTGCAGCAAGGATAGCGCTGCGGCGCGCTGCTAAGCGCTTAACCACCTGATGGGTTCGCCGGTAAACCATGGCGCGTTCGTCCTGGAACGAGCGCGCCCGCGGTCTGCGACAAAATGGACCGGCGCGCTCATCAAGTTGCTGGAGAAGCGAGGGAAACGGACGGAACACCCTCACCAAATCAGTGAAAAAAGTGAACACTTATTCAGAACCGAAGGCAAGCCCTTACGGCAATGAAATGAATAGCATTCCTGCAAACTAGCCCGACAATCCCACCGCGCGCGCCAACGCCGCTACTAACATACCGGTTATCACGGCCAGAAAATCATTGCGCCGCAGCACACTCACGGCGATCGCGGCCCCCAGCGCGAGCATCACGATCGGCCCGCCATTGACCGCAACCGGCAGCGCCGCCGCGACGATAATGGAGCCGGGCAGCGCGTCGAGCATCCGCCTGACCCGCGGCGTGACCTCGACGTAGCGCATCATGAAATAGCCGCCGAGACGGGACGCGACAGTGACCAACGTCATGATCGCGAAGGCGATCATCACGTCGCTGCGGAGCATGTCGGTCATGACGAATGTCCCGCGTGGGATGTCGCCGCTGGCGGTTCATCCATCAGCCCGGCGGTAATCGCACCTGACAGCGCGCCAGCGATGATGAACCAATAGCCCGGGACCAACCAATGCACTGTCAGGGCCACGATCCCCGACACCAGCCAAGGGATTGCGCGGCGAGGCCCCTTCCAGGCTGGTACCAACAGCGCGGCGAAGAACGCCGGCATCGCGATATCGACGCCGAACTTCTTCGGATCGGCGAGCTGTTCGGCGAGCAGGAAGCCCGGAACGGCCGAGACCAACCACACCAGATAGAGCACCAACGCGCCACCGAGATAGAACCAGGCATTGGCGCCGCCATGCTCGCGATAGCGCATCGCGGCAAGCCAGCCACCATCGGTGACCAAGAGCAGCGGCGGATAAGCCTGCCACGCCGGCAGCGTGCCGAACCACGGCCGCATCGACGCCGTCATCAGGAAGAAGCGGATGTTGACCGTGGTGGTGAGCAACGCCAGCGCGGCAATCGATGAAGGTGTCAGGACATCTGGCCATGCCTGCACGGCCACAAATTGCGACAGCCCACCATACACGGTGGCCATCATCACTTCGACTTCGGCAAGCGTGAAGTTCTTCTGCGCACACAGCGCGCCAAACGCCATGCCGAACGCCAGCGTGCCGGGCAGCATCGGCCCGACTGCGACGATGCCGGGCCAGATTGCGTCGCGCGACCAATAAGCAGGCGCCTTAGGGAGATGAGTGGTCATTGCAGGATCCGTAACGACGCCAATGCGTGCGGTCTTCGGGCGATCAGGTCAAGCGCGGGGCAGCGGACGACACGCAACAAAAAACGCGGCGTTGCCGCCGCGTTTTTCGAAGTCAGCTTGCCGGTCGGCTTACGCCTGCGGCTGGGGCTCCAGGCCCGGATCGGGCCGCGGCCGCGGCTTGCCGGCCGGCGGCACTGCCGAAGTGCGGGGGCCCGACGGTTCGAGCACCGATTCGCGATTCGGCTTCTTGCCGTTGATCAGATCGGTGATCTCGTCACCGGTCAGGGTCTCGTATTCGAGCAGCCCCTTGGCGAGCGCTTCGAGGTCAGCGCGGCGCTCGGTGAGGATGCGCTTGGCCTCATTGTAGCCCTCTTCGACCAGCCGCTTGATCTCGGCATCGATCTTCTGGATCGTCGCCTCGGAAGCGTTCTGGGTGCGCGACACCGACATGCCGAGGAACACTTCGTCCTGGTTCTCGCCGTAAGCGACGGTGCCGAGCTCTTCCGACAGGCCCCAACGGGTCACCATCATCCGCGCCAGCTTGGTCGCCTGCTCGATGTCGGAGGCAGCGCCCGAAGTCACCTTCTCGCGTCCAAACACCATCTCCTCGGCAACACGGCCGCCCATCATGATGGCCAGACGCGAGGTCATCTGCTCGAGCGACATCGACAGCTTGTCGCGCTCGGGGAGCTGCATCACCATGCCGAGCGCACGGCCGCGCGGAATGATGGTCGCCTTGTGGATCGGGTCGGTGGCCGGGACGTTGAGGCCGACGATGGCGTGGCCGCCTTCGTGATACGCGGTGAGGAGCTTCTCCTCTTCCGTCATCACCAGCGACTTGCGCTCGGCGCCCATCATCACCTTGTCCTTGGCGTCTTCGAACTCGGACTGAGTGACCATGCGCTTGTTGCGCCGGGCCGCCATCAGCGCCGCTTCGTTGACGAGGTTCATCAGGTCGGCGCCGGAGAAGCCCGGAGTGCCGCGCGCGATGTTCTTCAGGTTGATATCGGGCGCCAGCGGCACCTTACGAACGTGGACCTTGAGGATCTGCTCGCGGCCGACGACGTCCGGGTTCGGCACCACGACCTGACGGTCGAAGCGGCCGGGACGCAGCAGCGCCGGATCGAGCACGTCGGGCCGGTTGGTGGCGGCGATCA
The DNA here is from genome assembly GCF_047501505.1 of Rhodopseudomonas sp. G2_2311. Lineage (NCBI taxonomy): Bacteria > Pseudomonadati > Pseudomonadota > Alphaproteobacteria > Hyphomicrobiales > Nitrobacteraceae > Rhodopseudomonas > Rhodopseudomonas sp. G2_2311. The sequence goes on along the minus strand of NZ_JAZDRK010000005.1, from coordinate 25,085 downwards.
GGATCACGCCCTCATTGGCCTCGAAGCCGTCCATCTCGACCAGCAGCTGGTTGAGGGTCTGCTCGCGTTCGTCATTGCCGCCGCCGAGACCGGCGCCGCGATGACGACCGACCGCGTCGATTTCATCGATGAAGATAATGCACGGCGCGTTCTTCTTGGCCTGCTCGAACATGTCGCGGACACGGCTAGCGCCGACGCCGACGAACATTTCAACGAAGTCCGAACCGGAGATGGTGAAGAACGGCACGTTGGCTTCGCCCGCGACCGCGCGCGCGATCAGGGTCTTACCAGTACCGGGAGGGCCGACCAGCAACACGCCGCGCGGAATGCGGCCGCCGAGACGCTGGAATTTGCCCGGGTCGCGCAGGAATTCGACGATCTCCTGCAAGTCCTGCTTGGCCTCGTCGACGCCGGCGACGTCTTCGAAGGTCACGCGGCCATGCGCTTCAGTCAGCATCTTGGCGCGCGACTTGCCGAAGCCCATCGCCTTGCCGGCACCGCCCTGCATCTGCCGCGACAGGAAGATCCACACGCCGATCAGCGCGATGAACGGCAGCCACGACACCAGCAGCGACACGAACCACGGCACGTTGTCACCCGGCGGCTTGGCGGTGATCGACACCTTGCCGTTGTAGAGGCGGGTCACGAGCGACGGATCGTTCGGCGCGTAGGTCTGGAAGGTCGAGCCGTTGGTGAAGGTGCCGCGGATTTCCTGGCCCTGGATCACCACGTCCCGGACGTGATTTTGGTCGATCTCGCTGAGGAGCTGCGAGAACGGAATTTCCTGCGACGCAGTGCGCTGGCCCGGATTCTGGAAGAGCGTGAACAGCGCCAACAGCAGCAGCACGATGATGACCCAGAGGGCGAAATTGCGCAGATTGGCGTTCATCGGTCTTCCTTATGGGTCGCGCGGATCGCGACCGGGTGGGCCCTGCGGCGCCGAAACGAATGGCTCTGCGGGAGCTTCCCGAGAGCCGGCCCGCCTAATCTAGGTGTGAGCCGAGCCCCTGCCAAGAGAACCACACAGGACTATTTGGCGCATTCTAACCGGTTTCTCGCTCAAATCGTGGCGATCAACGGCCTCTGCGGCGAGGTGGTTAAACGTACGTGGAGACGCCTTCAGCCGCCGCGCGCCCGCCGCGGCGGGGCTGGGGCAATCACCAGGCGGTCGCTGGTGAGCGTGATCACGGCGCCTGCGAGGGTCTGCTTGAGCCGGATTTTGCCGGCGGATGGCGCCCTCCCGGCCGCTGCCAGCTTCAGCGCCTCGGAGAGCGCCTCGACTTTCCCGAGCTCGGCCGGCCCCTCGTGACCATGGCGCGCCAACGCACGCAGCAACAAGCGAATCTGGATTTCTGCAGCCAGAGCCAGAAATGCCCGGGCATCTACACCGGGACGTCCCGCCCCCGCATCGAGGGTTTCCAAGAATTGCTCGGCGCCGTCGGTCATCAGTTCCAGGGCTGCATCGGCCCGCGCCGCCCGCGCCGCCAGCCGAACCAGCGAACGGGCATCGCAGCCTTCGGCCGCCAGTTGCGGCATCAGCTCGCGTAGCCGCGGCCGGGTGAAGCGCGGATCGACATTGCTCGGGTCGGTGGCGAACGCGATTCGGGCTTTGGTCAGCGTGGCGACCAGCCGGGCCTTCGGAACATCGAGCAGCGGCCGCGCCAGCACCACCCCGTCCCGCTCGATTTCCCTTGCCATCGCGGCAAGGCCGGCGATTCCACTGCCGCGCGACAGACGCATCAGCACGGTCTCGGCCTGGTCGTCGCGGGTATGCGCGGTCATCACATGCGAGGCGCCGAGCGTTTTGGCGGCCTGCGCCAGCAGCCGATAGCGCGCCCCGCGCGCCGCCGCCTGGATTCCGGTCCTGGGCTTGTCGCCATTCCAGCGCAGCGTCCGGTGCGGCAGGTCGAGCGAGGCGGCCAAGCGCTTCACTGCGCGCGCCTCGGCGGCCGCCTCGGGACGCAGGCCGTGATCGACGGTGACGACTGCCAAGGCCGGGCCCTGCTTCAACGCCTTCCGCCAGCGGGCGGCGAGCCACATCAGCGCCAGCGAATCGGGTCCGCCGGAGACCGCCAGCACGATCGCCGGCGCCGCCTTCCAGTCGGCGAACAGACGCCGCGCCTCGGTTGCGGATACTACCTCGTCGTCGGTTCCGGACATCGGCCGTCTGCCCGCCGGTTGTCAGGCCCCGCTATCGGCCGGGCCTGCTGGGTTCAGCACTTCAGCTTCTTCTGCTCGCGATCGACCGCCTTCTTCACGCTGGACGACGCCTGCGGATATTTGCGGCCGATCTCGCCGAGCGCGGCGCAGGCCGCTTCCTTTTCCTTCAGCGCCGACAGCGACTGGCCGAGCCGCAGCAGCGCGTCCGGCGCCTTGCCGGACTTCTCGTGTTTGCTGGTCACGGCTAGAAATGACTCGGCGGCCTCGCGATACATCTGGCGCTGGAAGAAGCTCTCGCCAAGCCAATACTGCGCATCGGCAGTCAACGGATTGTCCGGGTACTTCTGCGCAAAGTTGCGCATGGTTTCTTCGGCCAACGCGTAGTCGCGGCGCTGCATGTAGCCGATGCCGAGGTCGAACTCGTCGCGCGGCGTCTGCGACGGCGGCTGCGTCGTCAAGGCGCCGCCAGCTGCGGCGGCAGGCGCTTGCTGAGCCGCGGACGGCGCACCGCCTTGCGGATAACCGCCTTGGACGTAACCGCCATTGCCGTTCGACAGGTCCATCGGGGCGCCGGCGGCCCGACCGGCCGGCATGCCGCCGCCCTGCTCCATCGGCAGTTGGCCCCCGCCAAGCGCGCGCGGTACGCCGGGCGCGTTGGGATCGCGCGACGGATCGAACGCGTCGCCGCGGCGGCCGCCGCCCTGCGGCGCGGCCGGTTGCGGCTGGACCATCGGCGCCTGCGGCTGACCGTACCCCGGCTGCTGCTGGCCGTAAGCCGGTTGCTGCGCGGGCTGGCCATAAGGTTGCTGCGGAGCGGCCGGCGGGGTCGCCGCCTGATTGGGGGCGGGCTGCTGGCCACCGGGCGCACCGGCGCCGCTCTGCAACTGCCGGACCTGATCTTCAAGCCGCCGGTTGCGGTATTGCAGCTCTTCGTTCTGGCCGGTCAGTGTCCGCAGCCGATCCTCGAGCTGCTGGATACGAATTTCGGGATCGACCTCGCCGCCGTATTGCTGGGCCAGCGCGGGAGCGGCGAAAGCGAGCGTCGCCACCAGAGCGAGGCTGCGCGCGGAGACGGCAAAACCTGATGACATGACAGTCCGACGAGTTCGAGGGCGGCCAAACGAGTGGCGCTGGATTGATCGCCGTACTACGCCAAAAATGTGACTGAGGCGACGGCCAAAGCCCCGCCGAAAACAAAAACGGCGCCCTGCGGCGCCGTTTCACGACTTCGATGCGGCCGGACGATCAGGCGCCGGCGTTCAGCACCGTGACGGCGCGACGATTCTGCGACCAGCACGAGATGTCGTTGCAGACCGCGACCGGACGTTCCTTGCCGTAGGAGATGGTGCGCATCCGCTGCGCGTCGATACCACGCGACACCAGATAGTTGCGGACCGACTGCGCACGACGCGCGCCGAGCGCGATGTTGTATTCGCGGGTGCCGCGCTCGTCGGCGTGGCCTTCGATCGTGAAGGTGTAGCGGCTGTAGGTCTGCAGCCACTGCACCTGCTTGTCGAGGGTCGCAGCCGCCTGCGGCGACAGATCCGACTGATCGCTCTCGAAGAACACACGGTCGCCGACGTTGACGACGAAATCCTGCTGGCTGCCCGGGGTGGCCGCACCAGCCATCGCGCCATCGGCACCGCCGAGCCCATTCTTGTTCGCGCATGCCCCCATCGACAGGGCCACCGCGAGCACCGCGGCCACCTTCAATCCCTGGAGGATTCGCTTGTGATTGGTCATTCCGGAGCCTCCACGCTCGCGATATTCCGACTGTGTTTTCGGTCTACAGGGCGATGGTTAAGCGAACGTTCCGTCAACCTTGACGAGGTGTTGCCGAACTCGATCAATTGCCCCCGGTCGGCCAAAAGCAAACGCGATGGTTAATGAGGTGCAAATGTGGCGCCAGAGTGAAGCCGGGGCGTTCCATTCTCGGATACGCCGGCAGCGTGGAGACCCGTCAGCGCTGGCAAGAAGGCCAAGCCTGCAATCATTGACGATCGTCGGTCTGTGCCGACGATCGATCTAAAAACGAGTTCGATCTAATTGGCCGCAAGACGGCGTTGTCAGAGGTGCGTCCGACCGAGGGCGAGCGGCACCAGATTTGGAGCCTCGGCCAGAGTCAGATTGGGAACCCTCCTCGCGTGCTCGAACAAGCTGCGCCGCTCGGATTCAGTCGAGCGTAAGAACGGATAACGGGCGTACAGCTTGTCGCGCATCGCAGGGAAGTCGATCTCCATCAGGCTGATAGGCTTTTTCAACCCTGGATACGGCCGAGCTTCACAGATCAGGCGCATCATCACCCGACGATAAAATGCCTGATGCTCGGTCCTCACCGAAGCGAGGCCAATGTCCGCGTTGAAGTATTCACAGGAGACATTAGCCAGACGCAGAGTGAGATACGGTAGTTCTGGCAGTCGGTTGGCGCTTGTCGGATCAGCCACGAACCTTGTCGGGTCGACGATGACTTTGCCCTCAGCCAGCCAGGGTTGAAGGAAATCCGGGAAGACGTCTGTCGACGGGCAGTCCTGATAATCCGGGGATGCAACTGTGATCCGCAGTGAGCTGCTGAGCACCCCCTCATAGAACACGCCGAAGATCCATGAATTCGGCAGATCGTCGTACCGGTCAGTCACAATGCCGCTGCTATTGGCATCGATCGCCCCTTCTTTGAGGTAGGCGCGATATCGCAACCGGTAGATCGCCTCGCGTTCTGCGGGAGTTTCGGCGAGTCGATAATCGACCTTCTCAAGCAACGCGAGCCTTCGGGCCGCGATCCGGTTTTGCTGTTCTACTGGACGTACGACTCCCATCACTCTCACCCCACCCACATGTCCGGACAACGCACCGACCGTACGAAAACGTTAACGAATCCTTAACGGCCCAGCAAAGCATTAGAATTATTAGGGTTAATTCTTATAATTCCACTATGGTGAATTTCCAGCGACAACGAGGGAATTGGAGGAAAATTTGCCCTGAGGTCGGGCCCCGGAAAGGGGCTCAGGCGATCGAGCGAGTCGGCAAAGATAGGACTTTGCCGTCCTTCTGGCGTGCGCCCTGCGAGGCGTTCAGCAATTGCCGAATGCGCTGGGCGGGCACCGGACGGCTGAACAAATAGCCCTGCGCCTCGGTTACGGTGCCGTCGGCGCTGATCAATTCGAGCTGCTCGTTGGTTTCGATGCCTTCCACCACAACCGACATACCGAGATCGCTGCTGAGACGAGCAACGCCTCGTAGCAGAGTCAGCGGTCGGTCACTGTCGATCCCCTCGAGGAACGAGCGGTCGATCTTCACCTTCTGCAGGGGGAAGCTGTGGAGATAGCTGAGCGACGAATATCCCGTGCCGAAATCGTCGAGCGAGATCCGGACGCCTTCGGCGTGCAGCTGCTGCAACGCGTCGTGCGTCCACTGCGTGTTACGCAGCAGGGAGGACTCGGTGATTTCGATCTCCAGCCGGCTGGCAGGCAGACCGGAGACTTCAAGCGCGTAGCGCACCTCCGTCAGCACATCACGCTGATGGAACTGCTGCGGCGAGAAGTTGATCGCGACACTCACCGGCTCCGGCCACAGCATGCATTCCATGCAGGCTTTGCGCAGGATCCAGCGACCGAGATCGACGATCAGACCCATGTCCTCGGCGACCGGAATAATATCGACCGGTGATACCGTTCCGCGCACCGGGTGATTCCAGCGCAGCAGCGCTTCGCACGTGGTGATCTTGCCCGATTTGAGATTTACGAGCGGCTGGTAGTACAGCTCGAATTCTTCGTTGGCGAGCGCCTTGCGCAGGTCGAGCTCGAGAATGCGGCGAGCCTCGACGGTTTGCGCCATTTCCTCGCGGAAGAAGCAGTAATTGCCGCGGCCGTCGGCCTTGGCGCGATACAGCGCCATGTCGGCATTCTTGAGCAGGATGTCAGCCTTGGCACCCGGCGACGTCATCGCAATGCCGATCGAGGCACCGATCTCGACAACATGATGATCGATCAGATAGCGGTCGCTCAGGCGATCGACGATTCGGCGGGCCAGCGCCGCTGCATCTTCGTTTGAGGCGATGTTCTGTTGGAAGACGACGAATTCGTCGCCACCAAATCGCGCCACCAGATCGTCCGGCCGGAGCATGTCACGCAGCCGTTCAGCGACCGAGCACAGCAGCCGATCGCCGCAGGGATGGCCGAGCGTGTCGTTGATCTGCTTGAACTGGTCGAGGTCGATGAACAACAGCGCCGACAGCCGGGTCTTGCCCCGGCCGTGCTCGGCCTCGAGAATACGCTCGATTTCGTCGCGGAAGCTGACCCGGTTCGGCAACGCGGTGAGTTCGTCGTAACGCGCCAGATGAACGATCCGCGCTTCGGCGTTGCGACGCTCGGTGATATCTTCGATCAGCACCACCGCGCCGCCATGTGCCATCGGCTGGAACGTCCAGCACAGCGAGCGAGGAACGGTTTCGTCGCCGACGGTGACGATTTCTCCCGCCAGGGAGTTTTCAATTTCGGCCAGGATCAAACGCCCGTTGGCAGCCGAAATTGCACCGATTGCCACGCAGGCGGACACGATCTCGGTCGCGGTCGGCGATCCTTTGACCAGTTCGTCGCGAAGCCGCATCATCTCCGCGAAGCGATGGTTCATGACCGCGAGACGACCATCGGCGCGGAACATGCACAACCCATGCGGCATATTGTTCAGCGCGGTGTCGAACTGATTGGCGAGCGCAGCTTCGCGCTCGCGGCCGATCCAGGCGTCGAGGTAGATCCGTTGCAGGCTGGATGTCAGATGACGGATCGAGATGAAGAAGACCGCACTGAGCAAGGCGAGCGTGAGATAGTAGACACCTCCCACCCTCACCATCGCGAAGATCAATGGGCCGCAGCTGAGCAGCACCTGGAGGTGAAAAATCTGGGGCCGACCGAAAGTCCGCCCGACCCCAGCCGAGGTGTATGCCACCACAGTCGCAACGCAAAGCATATGCGCCGCCGAGTCGTCGGTGCCGAGCAACACCACGAGCGACCAGGCGCCAAGCGAGATGCCATGTGCAATGGCTCCCAGCCGATAGCGTCGCTCCCATATACCGGCTTCCTCCACCGTGAGAGGAGCATTGCGCTGCCGATAGCGATGCATCTGCAGCGCGCGCGCAAAGCCGATCAGGACGAATAAGGGGACACACAGCCAATTCAGGATGCTTCCGGTAACCATCCCGATCACGGCGCCAGCAATCGCGGGCCCAAATGCCCCAACGATCATCGGCGCCGGATTCATGAACAACGAGTCGACCAAGCCCGCGCGAATCGCAGGCGACGTTTGCTCAGAATCCCGTTTGTGACTGGCGAGCAGCATCAAGCGCGAGCGTGTCCTTTCGGACTCCGTTGTATCCCTGGCAGATGAAGTCTTTCTGAGCGAACATGCTTAGCGGATCATTGCAACGTTCGCCGAGACTTAGAGCCTTCACACGCGACCCGAGAGGTTCCAGGAAGGGAACCCCTACGGCTGCTTACCCGCTTAGGACAGCAGCGGCGACCACGCTGGATCCGAGGCGTAACCCGGGGTCGGAACCCGCAGTTCGTTACGTCCCGAAACGTCGACGGTGAACAGCGACGGGCCAGCGTTTCCGCCCGGATCGCGGAAGAACATCAGCACCCGGCCATTGGGCGCGAAGGTCGGGCCCTCGTTGTGGAACCCGGACGTCAGGATGCGCTCGCCGGAGCCGTCCGGCTTCATGATGCCGATCGCGAACTGGCCGCCGCCCTGCTTGGTGAAGGCGATGTAGTCGCCGCGCGGCGACCACACCGGGGTGGAGTAGCTGCCGTCGCCAAACGAGATCCGCTGCGCCTGGCCGCCGTTCGCCGGCATGATGTAGATCTGCGGCTTGCCGCCGCGATCGCTCTCGAAGCAGATCCGGCTGCCGTCGGGGGCGTAAGACGGCGAGGTGTCGATCGCAGGCGTATCGGTCAGCCGCGTCGTCGCCTTGGAGCGCAGGTCCATCACGAACAAGTTGGAGTTGCCGCCCTGCTGCAGGCTCATGATAATGCGCTGACCGTCCGGCGAGAACCGCGGCGCGAACGACATGCCGGGGAAGTTGCCGACAATCTCGCGCTGGCCGGTCTCGACATTGAACAGGTACACCCGCGGCTCACCCTGGCCGAATTCCATATAGGTGATTTCCTGGGTGGTCGGCGAAAACCGCGGCGTCAGTACGAGGTCGCTGCCGCGGGTGAGATAGCGCACGTTGGCGCCGTCCTGATCCATCAGCGCCAACCGCTTGACGCGCCGGTCGGCCGGGCCGCTTTCGTCGATGAACACCACGCGGCTGTCGAAGTACCCCTTCTCGCCGGTCAGACGCTCATAGATCTGGTCCGAGATGATGTGGGCGATACGGCGCCAATACTCCGGCGAGGTGAAATACTGCTGACCAGCCAGCTGCTGGCCGGTGGCGACGTCCCACAGCCGGAATTCGGCCTTGAGCCGGCCATCGCCCTGCCGGGTCATCCGCCCGGTCACCAGCGCCTGAGCGTTGATGCTCGCCCAGCTCTTGAACTGCGGCGGCACGTCGATGTTGGTGATCTTTTCGAGATACGCGGCCTGGTCGATCGGCGCGAACAATCCCGAGCGCTTCAGGTTGTTGGTGATCACCTGCGAGACACCGACGCCGACTTCATTGTCCGACGGCGTGCCGGCGACGAAATTTGGAATCGCGATCGGCAGCGGCGCGACGTTGCCTTCGGTGATCTGCACCCGGGCCTGACCGAACGCATCGCGGGCGGGGCCGAGGGCGAGTGCGCCTGCGGCCGTCGCGGCGGAGATCATCAATTGGCGGCGATTGAGGTCAAACGACATAGCGGCAATCCATCGGTCGGTCAGGTGATCCGCGCCGGGCGGCGCGAGCAATGGTGAGCAGAGGTTCGCATTACGGACGTCGATCGGTGAACACGGGCGCGAAGAACTTCCATTCGTCGAAGAACTGCGCCGGCAGATTGTACGGCTGGCATTCGATGATCGCGCGCAGCGCACTCTCCTGATACACGCGCAAATACGGCGTCGCCGGATGGCCTTCCGGCTGTGGCAGAGTTTCGAGCGTGCCGTCGCGCTTCAAGCGGATCACGAAAGACGCCTCGGCGCGCTGCGCTTCGATGCCGCCATACGGCTTCTTCCAGCAGCGCTCGACCTGCGACTGGAACATCGCGCCCCAGGTCGCCGAGTTGTCGGCGGACTTGCCTTTCGACAACCCGAGCGCCGCGTTGGAGTTCAACACGTCGCCGGTGACCGCGTTGCGGGTCGGGTCGCGCTTGTCGAGCAGCGCCGCGATCTTCGACTGGTCGAACACCCGCTCTGCCTTCGGCTTGGTCGGCTCCGGCGGCTTGGCGGCGGTCTCGGTCGGCTTCGGCGGCGGCTTTTTCTTCTCTTCCTTCTTCAGCGCCTCGGCGATCGGATCGACCTTCGGCTCCGGTTTCTTTTCCGCTTCCTTGGCCTCTTCCTTCGCCGGCTCCGGCTTCTTTTCCGCCTTCTTGGGCTCTTCCTTCTTCGGCTCTTCCTTCACCACCGGCTTCGGCGGATCAGGCTTCTTCTCGACCGGCTTTTCTTCCGGCTTCGGCTTGGGCTGGGGCGGCGGCGAGGTGTCGGTGACGACAGGCGCCTTCTCGCTGATCTTGCCGACGGTGTCGTCGACCTGCTTGGCCTCGGCGACCTTCTCGACCAGCGGCTTGGGATTTTCCTTCTTGCCGGTGCGCATGCCGGCCATCACTTTGGCGAGCTGATCTTCGGAGATGGTATCGACCGCAACCGAATCCTGCGGCTCGAGCTCGAAAGCCTTGGAGGTGAAAGACAGCATGGCCCAGCCGAGCACGAGGACGTGCAACGCCACCGACGCAGCCCATGTCTTGTCGATCTTCACCTTCAGAATTCCTGCTCCACCTTCGCGGCCGACGCCGGCGCGGTGCCGGCTCAACTCCCCTGTTCGGGAACGATGACGATGTTTGCCTTGAAGCCGGCGGTCCGGATATTGCCGAGCAGCTTCATCATGTCCGTGTAGCAGACGTCCTTGTCGCCCCGCAGATACACCACGTTGTCGGTTTCCGACCGGGTCTCGCGGATCGCCTTCATCTTGGCTTCGAGCTCGGACGCTGCGATCGGGCTATCACCCAAATACAGCTCGACCTGAGAGTTGCAGGTGCCGCCGGTGCGCTTGACCGACAGGGTCAGCGGCGGCGAGTTCGACTGGATCTGATTGCCACCACGGGCGACCGGCAGATCGATGTCGATCGAGGTGGTGAGCAACGGCGCCGCGACCATGAAGATGATCAGCAGCACCAGCATCACGTCGACCATCGGGGTGACGTTAATTTCCGCCATCACCGGGCGCCGCCCGCCGCGACGCCGGCCGCCTCCGCCGCCAGTGGCTACGTTCATTCCCATGATCGAATGCCCGCTGTGCTCACCTGGCCTCCGTTCACGTGCGCTCGTCGATCTGCCGCGACAGGATTGCCGAGAACTCGTCGGCGAAGCCTTCCAGCCGCTGCGTCTGCCGGTTCACTTCCGACGTGAACTTATTGTAGAAAATTGTCGCCGGAATTGCGGCGATCAGGCCGATCGCAGTGGCGAACAGCGCCTCGGCGATACCGGGCGCGACCACCGCCAGCGAGGTGTTCTTCGACGCGGCGATCGACTGGAAGCTCGACATGATGCCCCAGACGGTGCCGAACAGACCGACGAACGGGCCGGCCGAGCCGACCGTCGCCAGCACCAGCAGTCGGCGCTCCAGCCGTTCGACCTCGCGGGCGATCGAGACGTTCATCACCTTCTCGATCCGCATCTGCAGGCCGGCGAACGAGCGCGAATGGCTTTCGAACGATCGCTTCCACTCGCGCATCGCTGCGACGAAACACGCCGCCATCGAATGCGTCGGCTTGGCCGACAGCGCGCGGTATAGTTCGTCGATCGACTCGCCGGACCAGAACGCCTGCTCGAAGCGATCCATCGCGCGCTTAGTGCGCGAGAACAGCAGCAGCTTGTCGATCGCGATCGCCCAGACCCAGATCGAACAGCCGAGCAGACCCAGCATGATCGACTTCACGACCCAGTGTGCGTGCCAGAACAACGACAGCAGCGACACGTCGGTCGAGACCGCCGGAGCAAGCTGTGTCACGTCGGCCGGGTTCATCGTCGCAATCCTCTCACACGTTTCGGCATCAGCCGATTCCGCCAAAGGCTCCGGCTGTCCGCGGCCACGCGCCGCGATCTGGCCCAAGCGCCACCGTGGGAGCCTTCAGTTGTCGCAGGGGATGGCCTGTCCGAAGCCGGCCCCTCAATCCCCTGTCAACGTGTCAAAACAAGGGCTGATGCCGCATTTTGACGTCCCTCACCAAACCCTCATCAGGGTTAATAAGGGGTTACTATAACAGGGAAAATACCAGTGATCGGGAGCCGGGCGGCGGCTGGCGGGCCGAAGCGGGACGGCCGGATGCGGTCAGTGCAGACCGCCAGAGGGCGGCCCTAGGACCAGATGTCGGAGCTTCTCTGGGTTCCGAACAACATAGATTGCGACGATCCGACCGCCTGAGATTTCGAGCGCCGTGGTCTGGATCAGGCCGTCCGGCTCCCGCGAGACAAAGCCAGGCAGGCCGTCGATCACCCGGACGGCCAGCAGCGAACTCGCCCCCGCAGCTGTCTTGCGCGCGATGCCCTCCAGCAGGCGCATCACCCGATCGTGGCCGCGCACCGGATTGAGTGCGGCCGGCCGCTTGCCGCCGCCATCGCTGACGAACACCACCTCGTCCGCGAGTAAGGACGTCAGCGCGCCAAGATCGCCGCTCCGCGAGGCCTGGAAGAACGCCGCAGCGATCGCCTGCCCCTGCTCTGCCGAGACGGGAAAGCGCGGCCGCTCGGAACGGACATGCGCCCTCGCTCGCGCGGCAAGCTGGCGGCAGGCGGCCGCGTCACGTCCGAGCGTCGTCGCGATCTCATCGAAGCCGACACCGAACACGTCGTGCAGCAGGAACGCGGCCCGCTCCAATGGCGACAGCCGCTCGAGCGCCAGCATCAAAGTGAGGGTGATATCGTCGCCATCAGGCTCAGGCTCCGGGGCAATGATCGGCTCCGGCAGCCACGGGCCTACATAAGTTTCGCGCCGCTGCCGCGCCGACTTCAGCACGTCGAGACATAGTCGGGTGACGGTGCGTGTGAGAAAGCCAGCTGCGTCACGGACCTCGCTGCGATCGGCCCGGTGCCAACGCAAGTAAGCATCCTGCACCACGTCTTCGGCTTCGCTGATCGAGCCGAGCATCCGATAGGCGACGCGCAACAGCCGCGGCCGCAGCGGCGCGAAGCTCGCTGCGGCATCTTCGGATGGTGCTGGATCAGGAGGCCTTGGCATGCGCCGCGGCCGGGGTCGGATGCAGCATCCGGAAGCCGATCGCAAACCTGTTCCAGGTGTTGATCGCACCGATCAGCAACGTCAGATTGACCTGCTCGGCGTCGTTGAAATGCGACTTCACGGCCGCGTAGTCCTGATCCGGCGCCTGGGTTTGCGCCACCAGTGTCAGCGCTTCGGTCCAGCCGAGCGCGGCGCGCTCGCGATCGGTGTAGAGCGGCGATTCCCGCCAGGCGTTGAGCAGATACAGCCGCTGCTCGGTCTCGCCACGGGCGCGGGCGTCCTTGCTATGCATGTCGAGGCAGAACGCACAGCCGTTGATCTGCGAGGCGCGCATCTTGACCAGTTCGATCAAGCTGGATTCGAGGCCGCTGCCCTGGATGTACTTCTCCAGCGCGACCATCGCCTTGTAGGCGTCGGGCGCGGCAGTGGCGGGGTTGAGGCGCGGTGTCATGTTCGTCTCCCTTGGTTGACGAGCATAGGACGAGACAGCGGCGCGCGGTGTGACATTGCCGCGAGCGAAATCGCGACAAAAAAGAAGCCGCCCGCCTGGGGGCTCAGGCGGGCGGCGGTTGGCGCTGGAGGGTCAGATCAGGGCGCTGATCAGCCCTGCGCCGAATTGTCGGGGGACGGGTTCGGCTTGGTCCGATGCTGGGCCATGAAGGCGTCGAACTCTTCCTTGTCCTTGGCGTGGCGCAGGCGATCGAGGAATTCCTTGAACTGGACCTGCTCCTCTTCGAGCCGGCGCAGCGTCTCCATCCGATACTCATCGAAGGCGCGGTTGCCGCTCGACGGCGGGCCGAAGCCGAAGCCGCCGCGATCCATGCGGTTGCGCATCCGCTCCATCTTCCACTGCATCCGCTCCATTTTGTTGGCGAAGCGATCGCGATCCCAGCAACCCATGTTTCTGCTCCAGAGTGTGTAGAAGAGAAGTGCAAGGCCGATCGGCCACCAGACGATGAAGCCGGCGACCGTCAGCAGGATCCAGCCCGGATGCCAGGACGGCCGAAGCATCGGCTGATAGCGCGGCTCGGTCGGGCCCCATCGATTGTAGTCAGCGGCGTTGGCCATTTGCTTCTCCATCGGCTCGGTGCCGTTGTGAATGTAAATAACATTTACATACTTGGAGCATTCCAGCAGTTTGTCAAGCAACAGCGGTCGGAGGTTTGGCGGATTTTTCGCCGCAGGGCTCACCTTGCGGTGAGTACGGCCCTCAGGCGGTGGGGCCCCAGGGGCCGGACCGCTTTGGTTCTGCAGGCTTTTCAGCAGCCGCGGCGGAGTCGGTCGAGAACCCGAGCCCTCGCAGATAGATCAGCACGCCGGCCTCGAGCAGGTCTTCGGCAGCCATCGGCAGCTTGCGGCGGGCACCATCACCCCGACCGAATAGCGAGGCGATGCCGTGCGACATCGACCAGATGTGCAGCGCCATCATCAGCGCCGGCGGCCGGGTGACGCCCGGCGGGGTCAGCGCCGCCAGCCGTTCGGCGGCGGCGCGGATCACGTTGAAGGCGCGCTCCGAGGCGGTCAGCAGCATCGGATTGACGTCGATCGGAACGCCGGATTCGAACATCGCCGAGTAATAAGCCGGTTCGTTGCGGGCGAACGCCAGATAGGCCCGCCCGACCCGCATGAACGCTGTGACGGTGTCGGGACGACCGTCATCCCAGGCTTTCGCCAGCACCTGCTCGAACAGCTCGAAGCCACGCTGGGCAATGTTCGACAGCAATTCGTCGCGGTCGCGGAAGTGCCGATACGGCGCCGCCGGGCTGACGCCGGCCATCCGCGCGGCATCGGCGAAGGTAAAGCCGCCGGGGCCCTTCTCCGCGATCAGCCCGAGCGCCGCCTGCAGCAGCGCCTCCTTCAGATTGCCGTGATGATAGCCGCGCTCGGCGCGGCCCTGTTCCTTGCGCCAGCTCATGTGAAGGGGTCTTACATGAGGGCGGTGTAAAGGTCACTAACCCAGTTGCCCGGGTGGGAGCGAAGCGCCGCCAATGGCAGGCCCAGCGGCGGATCGATCAACCCGCCGCCACGAGGTGCGGCCTCAACGCCGCGCGGCCGCCTGCATGGCTTCGAAGCCGGCGGCTTCCGCCTGCACGTCGGCCGGGAAATCGGCCATCTCCTGCACTTGCCGAATTTCGATGATCTCGTTCGGTCCGGCCGGGCAGCGCGTCGCCCAGGCGATCGCCTCCTCCCGCGACGCAACTTCGATCATCCAGTAGCCGCCGAGAACTTCCTTGACCTCGGCGAACGGGCCGTCGGTCACGACCGGTTTGCCGGTTTCAAAGCTGACGCGAGCGCCCATTGAGGGCGGATGCAGACCGTCGCAAGTAATGAGTGCTCCCGACTGCTGCAGCGCTTCGTTGTACTTCATCATCGCGGCGACGGCGGCGGCATCCGGCATCACGCCCGGCTGCGCCGCCTCGTACCCCTTCGGGATCATCAGCATCATGAAACGCATCATCACTCTCCCTGCTCGATTGGATTGGCAGCTTGAAGACGATCGGTAACACTACGCGCCGACATGCGATGCGAAAGATTTGCAGTGCAGCGCACGTCAGCGCACCAAACCGCCGACAAATTGCCGCCGCATTGAGCCACCAGCCTGTCGAACGTCACTATTCGCAGAGTGGGGACTCTAAGTGCGAATGGTCGTCGCGGGGTGTTCAGCGTATCTCATCAACGATCAGGTCTGGCGCATCGTCGCCGGGCTGTGCCTGCGCGGTGCAGGTCCATCTCCGATCGTGATGCCCGCGGGCCGCAGCAACGGCTCTGCAGACTGGGGAGAGAACCGCATGAACGACGCTACCAAACTCGCTGCTTCGCGGGCGATGGCTCATCTGCTCGCCGCCGCAGCGCTGCTGACGATCGCCGGCGTGGTGTTCTACGTGCGTTGACGCAACGCGAGGTGCCGACAAACGAAGCGCCGCCGGCACAACAACCGGGCGGCGCTTCGGAGTCGTCAAGATCAGCTGTTGGTCGTGATGCTGGGGTCCGACTTCAACCGATCGTAGGTTTCTTTCTCACCGCGGACTTCCTGCTCCGCCTGCAGCCAAAATTCGTCGCTGCGCCCCTCCGGCTGGCCCTGGGCCTCCCACAGCTCACGCGCGCGATGGCGGATCCGCTCTTCGAGTTCGTCTTGCATACAAAACCTCCCAAACCTCAAAGGCGGTGTCGTGCCCGCCTGGACGCGAAGTTGTATTTCAGTTCGATGTAAACCAGATGTCGTCGACTTGTTCCCAAGCGCGATCGGCCGCGACGGCGCGCCACGCTGGACAGCGATGGCACGGCGCTGGCATGTGAAGCCTCGACCTTCCACGTCTGACCTCCCCGCTTTCGTATGATTGGAACGCCCATGACCGCATCCTCGCCCCACGTCGCGCTGGTGACCGGAGCCGCTCGCGGCATTGGACTCGCTGCAGCCAAGCGCTTTCTCGCCGACGGCTGGTCGGTGGCGCTGCTCGACCGCGACGATGACGAGCTGCGCGGCGCGATGCAGGCGCTGGCCCTGCCCGAGCGCACCATCGCGCTGCATTGTGACGTTGCCGATCGCCAGTCGGTGGCGCGCGATATCGCGGCGGTCACCGAGCGGTTTGGCCGCCTCGATGCGCTAGTCAACAACGCCGGGATCGCGGTGTTCAAGCCGCTGATGGAGACGACCCCGGACGAATGGCAGCGGGTGATGGACGTGAATCTCACCGGTCCGTTCCTGATGACCCAGGCTGCGGTGCCGCTGATGCGCGACTCCGGCGGCGGCGCCATCGTCAACATCACGTCGATTTCATCGCTGCGCGCCTCGACATTGCGCGTCGCCTACGGATCGAGCAAAGCGGGGCTGGCCCACTTCACCAAGCAATGCGCGGTCGAACTTGCGGCGCTCGGCATCCGCGTCAACGGCGTCGCGCCCGGCCCGGTCGACACCGCAATGGCCAAACAGGTCCACACGCAGGACATCCGGTCGGACTATCGCGACGCGATTCCGATGGCGCGCTACGGCCTCGAGGAAGAACTGGCGGAGGCGATTTTCTTCCTGTGCAGCGATCGCTCCAGCTACATCACCGGGCAGATCCTGGCGGTCGACGGCGGCTTCGACGCCGCCGGCATCGGCCTGCCGTCGCTACGCGGCGAACGCAAGACCAGTTAGTCGTCGGGCCGACTCGAAGCCTACGCGCTCGCACGCCCCGCGGCTTCGCTCTCCTGCATCAGCCGATCGAGATGCATTCGGATGTGCGAGGCCTCGGCGGGAGTGCGGGCGAGCGCGATCGCCCGATCGAAGGCGACGCGGGCTTCATCACCGCGTCCCTGCTGCAGCAGCAGCGCACCCTTGGCACCGAAATAGTGAAAGTAGCTGCCGAGCCGCGCTTCGAGCGGCTCGATCATCGCCAGCGCCGCCTCCGGTCCGCGCAGCTTGGCCACCGCCACCGCGCGATTGAGCGTGATCACCGGTGATGGCTGCAGGATCTCAAGCGATCCGTACAACAGGTCAATTTGCGCCCAATCGGTGTCTTCGTAACGTGGCGCGCGGGCGTGCAGAGCCGCGATCGCGGCCTGGATCTGATACGCACCGGTGCGGCGGTGACGCATCGCCTTGTCGATCAGTGCCAGCCCCTCGGCGATCATGGTGGCATTCCACAGGCTGCGGTTCTGATCTTCCAGCAGCACGATCTCGCCGCCGGCATCGAACCGCGCCGGCGCTCGGGCATGCTGCAGCAGCATCAGCGCCGTCAGCCCCATGATCTCCGGCTCGGACGGAAATAGCCGAAGCAGCAGCCGCGCCAGCCGGATCGCCTCCTCGCACAGCGGCGCGCGAACCCCGGCGGTCTCGCCTGCGGCCGAATACCCCTCGTTGAAGACGAGGTAGATCATCGCCGCCACTGCGCCGAGGCGCTCGGCGCGCTCGACCGCGCCGGGGGTCTCGAACGGGACGCCGGCCCGCGCGACCTTGGCCTTGGCGCGGGTGATGCGCTGCTCCATCGCCGCATCGGACACCAGAAACGCCCGCGCGATCTGCGGCACCGTCAGTCCCGAGACGATGCGCAGCGCCAGCGCGATCTGCTGCGTCGGCGGCAGCTCCGGGTGACAGCAGATGAACAGCAGCCGCAGAATGTCGTCGCGATAATGCGAGCCGTCGAGCCGCTCGGCGAGCGCGTCCTCCGCATCATCGAGATCGGAAATCGCCGCGTCATCGGGAAGCGGCTGTTGCTTCTTGCCGCGGCGCAAATCGTCGATCGCAACATTGCGGCCGACCATGATCAGCCAAGCGGCAGCGTCACGCGGGGGCCCATTCTGCGGCCAGGATTTCAGCGCCCGCAGGCAGGCGTTCTGGAATGCCTCCTCGGCGGTGTCGAGATCGCGGAAGTAGCGCAGCAGCGCACCGATCGCCTGGGGCCGCGCGGCGGTGATCGCGGTCTCGATCCAGGCGAGATCGGTCATGGCTACGTGGTCCCCGGCATGAACAATCCGATCGGACGGATTTCATAAGCCCCACCCGGGTTGGCGCGGCCGAGATCGCGCGCGACGTCGAGCGCGCCATCGAGGTCGTCGCATTCGACCACGTAGAAGCCGAGCAATTGCTCCTTGGTCTCGGCGAACGGACCGTCGATCACCACCGGCGACTCCGAATCCTTGCGCAGCGTTGTCGCCGCCGTGGTCGGCAGCAGCCGCGCCACCGGCCCGAGCCGCCCAGCCTCGGCGAGCTTGCCGTGCACGGCCTTGAGCTTCTCCATCACGGCTGCATCTTCTTCGCGGCTCCAGGAGCCGACGAAATTCTCGTCATGATAGCAAAGGATGGCGTAGAGCATGGCGTGCGTCTCCCTCGGCTGTAAGACGATCATCGTCGTCCTTGGCCGACAGCATGGCGGAGAAGTTTGCGCCGACCAAGACGGCATCTCGGTTCCATTCAGCGGCACCGGTTGGGCCGTGCGCGGGGGTGAGGGCGTCGCAAGCCTGATTCAGCGCCTCGCTTAGCGGAGTGCCCTCCCGTTGCTCAGTGCGCAGGGAGAGAGGTGAAGACTACGCCAGCAGTCGTGCCTTCAATTCGGACAACGCACGGGTGAACACGGCCGCATCATTGCGTGCACGTGCCAGCACGAGAGCGCCCTGGATCGACAGCACCGCATCCTCGGCGCGGCGCCGGGCGGCGGCGGCCGAGAGGCCGCAGCGGCGCAGCGATGCCGCCAGCGCATCCTGCCAGCGGGCGAAATAATCGTTCACCGGCGCGGCGAACTCATCGCGCGCATGGCCGAGCGCAATCACCCCGACCAGACAGACGCGACGCCCGGAACGGAAATATTCGTCCACGCCCGAGAGCATCGCCGCGATGGCGGCGCCAGGATCGGCCGGATCACGCAACGGCGCGAAGATGTTGGCCTCGAACCAGCCGTCGATCTCGGCCAGCACCTCTTCGGCCATCTGCTTTTTGCCGCCGGGGAAGAAATGATACAGGCTGCCCTTGCCGAGCCCCGTCGCCTCCGTGATCAGCGCCAGCGACGCCCCCTCGTAGCCGTGGGTCCGAAATACTTCGCCGAGCAGCGGCAGCAGGGTGGCGCGGTCTTTCATGTCTCTCCCGACACGGTCTCAGAACGGCTCTGCGGCGAGCCCCGGCACATCGTCGGGACGCGGACCGGGGGCCGGCCAATGGAAGCGGCGGTCGCTCTCGCTGATCGCGACGTCGTTGATGCTGGCCTCGCGCCGCCGCATCAGCCCATCGTCGTCGAATTCCCACTGCTCGTTGCCATAGGAGCGATACCAAAGCCCGCTGTCATCGCGCCACTCGTATTGGAAGCGCACAGCGATGAACCGGCCGTCGAACGCCCAGAGGTCCTTGATCAACCGGTATTCGTGCTCCTTCGTCCATTTGCGGGTCAGGAATTCGACGATCGCGTCACGGCCTTGCAGAAACTCGGCGCGATTCCGCCAGCGGCTGTCGGGCGTATAGGCGAGCGATACCCGCGCGGGATCACGCGAATTCCAGGCATCTTCGGCCATCCGCACCTTCTGGACGGCGGTCTCGCGGGTGAACGGCGGCAACGGCGGACGCGACATGACGGCTTCTCCACTGCGAAAGGAACGCAGCGAGATTGTACCGATCGGTACAGAGAGTCAAGCACGCTCGGTCGTCGATGGCTCCGTTTCGGCGGCAGCAGTGTTGTGGGTGTGGTCTGCCCGCTCTTCGCCGGGGTGTTCGACCGGCACGGTAGGAGGAACCGTCACCAGCGTCGGCAGGGTCCGGTACCAGGTCGCAACCCAGGCCACGCCGGTCATCAGGCCGATGCCGCCGACGCTGACCAGGATCTGCATCGCGATGCTGCTCGACACCTGGACCAGGATCCAATGCGCCGTGAAAGCCAGGATCACACCGAAGCAGAACACCGGCAGCGAGCGCTGGCCGCACAGGATGATCGGGCGCAGATGCTCCGAGCGTAGCGCCGGCAAATCCGGCGGCAGCAGCTTTATGACGATCGCGAGCAGCGCCAGGAAGTGGATCAGCCGCACCGGCGCCAGACTGGTCTTGTCGATCGGGTAAAGGATCTTGCCGATCGATTCCGGCACCAAGCCGTAAAGCGCTTCGAAATTCCAAGACAGCGCGATCACCAGCGCGACCAGCACGATGGTCCAGCTCAGCAACTGATTGGGCAGAGACTTCACCCAGGGGCGGATCTGCGGGCCATTGCCGAACCCGCACCAGATGCCGAACACGAACAGGAACTGCCAGGCGAACGGGTTGAAGTACCAGTGCCCGTCCGGGAACGACGGCAAATTCCAGCCGAAGTGGCGGGACACGAAATACAGCAGGCCGGAGCACACCAGCGTCAGATGCGGCCGGCGCAGCAGGCCCCACAGGATCAGCGGCGCGGCAACCACCAGCACGATGTACAGCGGCAGCACGTCGAGATTGACCGGCTTGTACTTCAGCAGCAGCGCCTGCTGGATCATCACGTCGGGATTTTCGAGGAATTGCGCGACGTTGAACTCGTCCTTGTACATCGGATTGTCGAACCGACGCGCCGCGCGGGAGATCTGCGCGGTGAAGAACAAGAACAGGAAGATGTGCGCGACGTACAGCTGGGCCGCGCGGGTCCACAGCCGCTTGGTCGCCGCGACCATTTCGCCGGCACGCACCGCCGGCCCATAGGCGAACCCGATCGAATAGCCGGAAATGAAGACGAAGAACTCGGCCGCGTCACAGAAGCCGTAATTGCGCAGCGTGAACCAGTTGAGGAAATTGTACGGGATGTGATCGACAAAGATCATCCATTGGCCGACGCCGCGCAGGAAATCGAGCCGCAAATCGCGCTCGCCCTGCCCCATCAGCGGCACCTCGCGAGACTGCACTCCCCTGGTCACGCCTCGCCTCCCTGTGCGCCCGAATCAGCCATTACGCCGCCAATCTAACCGACGGCGGACGCACAGGCTGTCCGGGAGACACCGGGGCGACCCACAGGCCGCTGGGCAGGCTAATGCAGCTTCACTGTAGGCGTGGGGCGCGTCGAGCCGGACAGCACGCTGAGCAGCGTGCGACCGCGGCCGTACAGCGCCGCTTCGTGCATCTTGTACAGCGAGCGATACATGAAACGGGCGAAATAGCCCTCGATCAGGAAGCTCTTACCGACCAGCGACCCCATCAGATTGCCGACCGCCGAGTACTTGCCGAGCGACACCAGCGAGCCGAGATCGCGGTAGCGGAACTCGCCGAGCGGCTCGCCGTTCAGCCGCTTCTCGATCTGCTCCAGCATGAATTCGGCTTCCTGGTGAGCGGCCTGCGCTCGCGGCGGAACGCCGTTCTCGTAGCCTGGAATTGCGCAGGCGGCACAGTCGCCCATCCCGAACACATTGTCGTCGCGGGTGGTCTGCAGCGTCGGACGGACCACCAGCTGGTTGATGCGGTTGGTCTCCAGGCCGTCGATGCCTTCGAGGAAATCCGGCGCACGCACGCCAGCGGCCCACACCACCAGCTCCGACGGGATCACTTCGCCGTCGGCCAGACGGACCGCATGATCCAGCACTTCTGCCACGCGGGCGCCGGTGCGCACCTCGACGCCGAGATCGAGCAGCAGCTTGAGCGTCGCTTCCGAAATCCGCGGCGGCAGCGCCGGCAGAATGCGCGGCGCGGCTTCGATCAGCACGATCTTGAGATCGTGCTCCGGATCGATCTTGTCGAGGCCGTAGGCGATGATTTCGCGCGCGGTGTGATGCAGCTCGGCGGCGAGTTCGGTGCCGGTGGCGCCGGCACCGATGATCGCAACGTGCAACTGGCCGGGCTCGATCGGCGTGTGCTGATGCTGGGCGCGCAGGCAGGCATTGACCATCCGCTTATTGAATCGGGACGCCTGCTCCGGCGTCTCCAGCGGCACCGCGTGCTCACGGGCGCCGGGGGTGCCGAAATCGTTGGTGACGCTGCCGATCGCAATCACCAGCGTGTCGTAACCGAGCTCGCTCTCCGGATTGATCTCGCGGCCCTCGTCATCGATCACTGGGGCCAGCTTGATGACCTTGCGGTCGCGGTCGAGACCATTCATCTCGCCGAGGCGGTAGTGAAAGCCGTGCCAGTGCGCCTGGGCCAGATAGTTCAGCTCGTGCTGGGAGCGACGCAGCGAGCCGGCGGCGATCGCGTGCAGCAGTGGCTTCCAGATGTGGGTACGGCTGCGGTCGACCAAGGTGACGCGGACGGCGTCCGACTTGCCGTATTTGTTGCCGAGCGCGGTGGCGAGTTCCAGGCCACCGGCGCCGCCGCCGACGATAACAATCCTATGGGGCGTATCACTCATCAAGATGTCCGAGGGGTTCGAGCTTCCGGCTCGCCCCCTGTAACACCAAATTCCAGAGCGCCCTAGCTCGGGAAACAGGCAACGGCCGCCCCGGCGGGGTCAGGCGACGTCCGCCTTCATGGCGACCCGAAGCGGTATCGGGATAGGCCGCGCCCGGCCACCCGAGACGAATGCGACCTTGACCTTGGCCTCCATCAGCACGAGATCGCCGCGCTTGATCTGCTGCTGCATGGTGATCGACGCGCCGCGGACTTCGACCGGCCGGGTGATCACCTCGAGCAAGTCGTCCATCTTGGCCGACTTAAGGAAGTCGAGCTGCATCGACCGCACCACGAAGGCAAAGCCCGGGGTCTCGCTTTCGGCTTCCGCGAATAACTCGCTCTGCGCCGCCCCAAGCAGCCGCAGATAATTGGTCCGCCCCCGTTCCATGAAGCGCAGGTAGTTGGCGTGATAGACGATGCCGGAGAAGTCGGTGTCTTCGTAATAGACCCGGACGTGCATATGATGAGCACCATCGATGATGGCGCCGTCGAGGGAATGATGATGCAAGCGAACGTCGGTCATCGTTGAGCTACTCTTGGTCCCCGGCATCGCCAAACAACCCAAATTGCGCGGGATCGCGCGAGGGGGCGGCGAGGCCGAGGTGGCGGAAGGCGTGGTCGGTCAGCAGGCGACCGCGTGGGGTGCGCTGCAGGTAGCCGCACTGGATCAGATACGGCTCGATAATGTCCTCGATGGCGTCGCGAGGCTCGGACAGCGCCGCCGCCATCGTCTCGACGCCGACCGGGCCGCCGCCATAGTTGAGCGCAATCGTGGTGAGGTAGCGTCGATCCATCGCGTCGAGGCCGGCGCTATCGACCTCCAGCGCGCCGAGCGCATGGTCGGCGATGGCGCGGTCGATCGCTTCGGCGTCCGCAGCCGACGCAAAGTCGCGGACCCGGCGCAGCAGCCGGCCGGCGATCCGCGGCGTGCCGCGGGCGCGGCGGGCGATTTCGTTGGCGCCGTCAGCTGTGATCGGGGTGCCAAGCACGCGGGCGCCGCGGGTGACGATGCTCTCCAGTTCCTCGATCGTATAGAAATTCAGCCGGATCGGAATGCCGAAGCGATCGCGGAGCGGATTGGTGAGCAGGCCGGCGCGCGTGGTGGCGCCGACCAGGGTGAACTTCGACAGGTCGATCTTCACCGAGCGCGCGGCCGGCCCCTCGCCGATGATCAGGTCGAGCTGAAAATCCTCCATCGCCGGATACAGCACCTCCTCGACCGACGGGCTGAGGCGGTGGATCTCGTCGATGAACAGCACGTCGCGCTCTTCGAGATTGGTCAGCAAGGCTGCGAGATCGCCGGCCTTGGCGATCACCGGGCCCGACGTCGCGCGAAACCCGACGCCGAGCTCGCGCGCCACGATCTGCGCAAGCGTGGTCTTGCCGAGCCCCGGGGGACCTACGAACAGCACGTGGTCAAGCGCCTCTTTGCGCTTGCGCGCGGCGTCGATGAACACCTGCAAATTCGCGCGCGCCTGCTGCTGGCCGACGAACTCGGACAGATTCTGCGGCCGCAGCGCCGCATCGCCGAGGTCATCACCGCGGCGCTCGGGTGTGACGAGACGGGAAGGTTCAGTCATGACGGCAACGTAGCATGCGGCGAGCCAGGCACCTCTGCTCCCCTCCCCCTTGCGGGGAGGGGGCGCGCCGCGCAAGCGGAGAGAGTAGCGGCCAACACGGTCAGGGCACTCACAACACCCGCTCCCGGCTGTATTTGTTCGGCAGCAGATCGCTGATCCCGACGGCTTCGACACCATCCGGCCCAGGCACCAGCACACGGGCGTTACGGTCGTAGTCCCAGATCAGTTCGCGGCAGGCGCCGCAGGGCGAGACGACGCGGACTTCGCGGTCGGCCTCGTGCGGCTTGGGATGACGGACCGCCACGATGGTGTGGATCCCGGCTTCCCCAAGCTCGGTGATCACTTGGCCGAGCGCGACCGCTTCGGCGCATACCGCCATCCGACCGAGATACGCATCGAGATTGACCGCGACATAACGCTTGCCGGTGCGGGTCAGCAACGCGGCGCCGACCTCCTGCCAATCATTGCGATAGCGCGTGGTGATCGCCGCGATCGCGGCATCGATCAGCGCGCGGTCGGCGTCGGTGATACTCACTTCGACAGCTCCTTCAGGCCGAGCTTGATCAGCTGCGCCGTCTCGGCATCCTCACCGGCGGTGCGGGACGCTGCGGCGACGGCGGCGGCCGCCTGCGGCTGGCCATAGCCGAGATTAACGAGCGCCGAGATCGCATCCGCCACTGCGCGCGGCGCGCGATTGTCGTCGATCGCGCCGGAGAGTTTCACCACCGCCGGATCGACCGCACCGAGCGCCGGCACCTTGTCCTTCAGCTCGGTGACGATGCGCTCGGCGACCTTAGGTCCGACACCGGGGGTGCGCGCCACCGCGGCCTTGTCGCGCAGCGCAATCGCGTTGGCGAGATCGTTCGGCGGCAGCGTCGATAGCACCGCCAGCGCCACCTTGGCGCCGACGCTCTGCACGGTCTGCAGCAGGCGAAACCACTCGCGCTCGTGATCGGTGCGGAAGCCGAACAGCTTGATCTGATCTTCACGCACATAGGTTTCGATTGACAGCGTCGCCGCCTCCCCCGGCGATGGCAGCGCCTGCAGCGTGCGGCTGGCGCAGTGCACCTGATAGCCGACGCCCTGCACGTCGAGGATCACGTAATCCTCGCCGTAGCTGTCGATGATGCCCTTGAGCTTGCCGATCATGGGACGGCTCCGGGGCGCGGCGCCTCTTCCCCCC